>VBKG01000273.1:2983-7040 GCA_005879585.1 Deltaproteobacteria bacterium
ACGAGCTCCTTCAGGAACTTGTCGATGCGCGGCAGGTAGGCCTCGTCGCGCAACGCCCCCGACGCATCGAAGACGTTCTGCACGACCGAGAAGTTGACGTCCCAGAAGATCATCACGAGCCCGAGCTCGCGCATCACCGGGAGCAGGTCCTGGATGCCGCGCGTGCCACCCCACGGGCCCGCCGACACGCCGACAACCCCGACCGCCTTGTGGATGTACTCCTTCAAGCAGCTGTCGAGCACGTGCTTCAGCAGGCCGGAGTACGCGTGGTTGTACTCGGGTGAGACGATCACGAGCGCGTCGGCGCGGCTCATCTGCGCCGCGAAGGTCGGGTCCTTGATGGCCTCGCCGGCGTCGTCGATGGGCATCGGCACGCGGGTGATGTCGATCAGCTCGGTCTCGATCCCCGCTCGCCTGGAAAGCCCCGCTTCCATGAGCCGCGCGACCGGGAGACTCAACCGTCCCCGCCGGACCGTGCCGAGGATCACGGGAATGTAGAGCGGTCGCGCCGCGTCCATCAGGAAGCCGCCTCGACTCTTCCCACCTTCCCGGCGCCGACCGCAACCAGCGCGCAAGAGGCGCTGACGATGCCGAGCGCCGCCGGCAGGCCGATGGCGTCGGACGCGAGGCCGATGAGGGGCGGGCCGGCGAGGAAGCCGAGGTACCCGGTGGTCGCCACGGCCGCCAGCGCCGTGCCGGCCGGGATCCCCGGCACCCGCCCCGCGCCGCTGAAGAGCAGCGGGATGATGTTGGCGATCCCGAGGCCCACCATCGCGCAGCCGGCGACGCCCGCGAGCGGCGCGTCGATGCGGAGCGCCGCCCCGAGCCCGAGCGCGGCCGTCGCCCCCGACGCACGCAGCACGCGACGCGCGCCGAAGCGCGCGGCGAGGCCGTCGCCCGCGAGGCGCCCGACCGCCATCGCGAGGGAGAACGCCGCGAAGCCGGCTGCCGCGAGCGCGGGGCTCGTGCGGAGGGTGTCACGCAGGTAGACGGCGCTCCAGTCGGCCATGGCGCCTTCGGCGAGGAGCGCCAGGAACGCCAGCATGCCGAGGCCGATGAGCGCACGCGTAGGCCGAACGAGGACGCGCCGCGGCCCGTCGGCGGCTTCCGACGCGGGAACGAGGTGGAAGAGCGCGGTGCCCACGGCGCAGAGCCCGACGAACGCCACGACGAGGACGTGGCCGGAGCCGCTCACGCCGAGCCAGAGCACCACGCTCGCCACTGCGGCGCCGGCGAGACCGCCGAGGCTGAAGAGCCCGTGGAACGACGACATGATCGGCCGGCCGTAGTCGGCCTCGACGAGGCCGGCCTGCGCGTTCATCGACACGTCGAGCGTGCCGTTGCACGCGCCGAGGACGCCGAGCGCGAGGCAGAGGAGTCCGACGGTCGGACTCAGCACCGGTAGCGGGAGCGCCAGACAGAGCGCCACCGCCGCGAGCGCCGTCATGATCCGGCTGCCGAGGCGTCCGACCAGCCAGCCGGCGGCGGGAAGCGCCAGCACCGCGCCCGCGGCCATCGAGAGGAGGACGATCCCGAGCTGCCCGTCGCTCAACGCGTGTCGCGCCTTGATGAGCGGGACGTGCGGCACCCAGCTGGCCAGGATGGCGCCGTTCACGAAGAAGACGGTGGCGACCGCGAGCCGCGCGCGCGACGGAGGGCGCGTCACGCGCGCACGAACTCGCGCTCGAGCAGCGTGCGGAGCGCCTGCCGGGCGCGGTGCAGGCGGATCTTGACGGTGTTCGGCGTGGTCCCGAGGAGGTCGGCCGACTCCTGCGTGTCGAGCTCCTCGATGTCGCGCAGCAGCAGCACGGTCCGGTAGCGCTCGGGGAGGCGGTCGATGCAGCGACGCACCATGGCGCGCGTCTCGCGCCGCTCGAGGAGCACGTCGCTCGGCGTTTCCCACGCGGCGACGGGGCTGACGTGACGGCCCTCGGCGTCGAAGTGCGGCAGCAGGTCGTCGATCGACTCTTCGCGGCGACGCCGGCGCGTGCGCAGCTTCATGAGCGCCGTGTTGATGACGATGCGATGCAGCCAGGTCGACACCTTGGACCCGCCCGCGAAGCCGTCGATGGCCCGCGCCGCGGACACGAACGCCTCCTGCACCGCGTCCTCGGCGTCCTGGTCGCTGCGCAGGAGCCGGCGGGCGGTCGCCAGCATCCGGCCGGCCTGCTGCCGCACGAGCGCGGCGAAGGCGTCGTCGTCGCCCCGGCGAAGCCCGTCGAGCAGCGGCCTCGTCTCGTCCAGCGCCATCGCCACAGTCTGCATGTCAGCTCCCTCCCCGGTGCTCGCGCAGCAGCTCGTTCAGGAACGGCGAGCATCCCGCGAGCGCGGCGCCACGGCGGACCGCAGACTCGAGCACCGCGACGCCCTCGCCGTCGACGAAGGTCACGGCGGCGACGTCGAGCAGCAGCGGATGGCGGAGCGCGAGATACGCCTCGCACGAAGCGGCGAGCTCCTTTGCCCCGTCTCCGGTCAGGCGGCCCTCGATGTGGAGCCGCGCCACCCCGTCCGTCCCCGGCACTCGCGTGATTCGCATCATGGCTGGGCGACCGAGGAGCAACGGTCGTGCCGTGACCCGGCGCAGACAAAGCGCCCGTACGACGGGCGCTTGTGACGGCGCGCGGTCCGCGGGCCCACGACCGGGCCCGCGACATTTCGCGGATCTCTTCGCCCTCGACGACCGGGCCGGCCGGATGGTACGTGGTCACTCCGGCCGCGGGAAGCTCCCGCGCAGCGCAGTGATGGACTCGAAAGAGCGACCGCATTCGCTCCCCGACGACGCGGCCCTGCGGGCGATGGTCGAGGGTACCGACGCCGAGGTCGGCGATCAGTTCTTCGCCTCGCTCGTCCGGCACCTCGCTTCCGCCCTCGACGTGCAGTACGCCTTCGTCTCGGAGATCTCCCCGGACGGAGGATCCTTCCGGACGTTGGCCCTCTGGGGGCGGGGTGCACTCCGCGACAACCTCGAGGTGCGCCTGGCGGGCACGCCCTGCGAGGCGGTGCTGAACGGGGAGACGTCGCACCATCCCGAGAACCTCCAGGCCCTGTTCCCGCGCGACACCGTGCTGGTCGACTGGGGCGCTGTGAGCTACTGCGGCGTGCCGCTCCTCGACCGCTCCGGCGCCGTCACCGGCCATCTCGCCATCATCGACGACAAGCCGATGCGGGACGGCTCGCGCGGCGTTTCCATCATGCGGATATTCGCCGCGCGGGCGCGCGCCGAGATCGGGCGTCTGCGTGCGGAGGAGGAGCTCCGCGCCTCCGAGCGACGGTTCCGGGACCTCTACGAAGAGGCGCCGATCGCCTACATCTACGAAGACACCGAGTCCCGCTTCGTCAGCGCCAACCGGGCCGCGATCAAGCTGCTCGGCCTCGAGCCGGAGGAGGTGCGCGGCACGCTCGGCCTGTCGCTGGTGGCGCCCACGGCGGAGACCCAGGAACGCGTCCACCGGGCCATCGAGGCCATCCAGCGGGGTGAGGAGCGGGCCTGCATCGAGCTCGAGCTTCGCCGCAAGGACGACGGCCGGCCGGTCTGGGTGCAGTGGTGGTCGAAGCCCGAGCCCGACGGGAAGTACACGCGGACGATGCTGGTGGACATCACCGACCGCGTACTCGCCGAGCAGGAGCGCAACCGCCTGCAGCAGCAGAACCTCTACCTGCAGGAGGAGATCAAGAGCGAGTACAACTTCGAGGAGATCATCGGCGGCTCCGCCGTGCTGCGCGACGTGCTGGCCAAGGTGAAGCAGGTGGCGCCGACGGACTCCACCGTGCTGATCCTCGGCGAGACGGGAACCGGGAAGGAGCTGATCGCGCGCGCCGTCCACAGCCTCTCGCGGCGGACGGACAAGCCACTGATCAAGCTCAACTGCTCCGCTCTCCCCGCGGGTCTCGTCGAGAGCGAGCTGTTCGGCCACGAGAAGGGCGCGTTCACCGGCGCGGCGGAGAAGCGCATCGGCCGCTTCGAGCTCGCCGACGGCGGCACGATTTTCCTCGACGAGGTCGGCGAGCTGCCCTCCGAGACGCAGGTGAAGCTCCTCCGCGTGCTCCAGGAGCGGGA
>VBKG01000372.1 GCA_005879585.1 Deltaproteobacteria bacterium
GAGAGCCACTGGCCAGTGCTGGGCGGACCGGGCGGCGTGGCCGCGACCAGCATCGGCACGGCGCTCAGGAGCATGATTGCCAGCGGCCACGTCCTAGGCGACTTTCGATCATCTGACATGATGTTCTCCGTTCGGTGCCCTGCCAGCCGCCGCAAGACGGTTATCGGGCGCCGTGCATGCCGAGTGCCGGCATCGCGTTGGTTTTGTCCAAGAAGTATGCCCGGGCCTTTCTTGACATCGCCCCGTGAAGCACCCGCGTAGGCGAGTGCGCCCGCCCCCTGAGGTGGAGTGCCTGTTCAGCCTCGCCATCCGCGTGCAGGTTCTTCCCCAGGCATCGAGGACGCGACTGCATAGCGCGTGATGCACGCGCAGGCTTCTTCCCGGGACAGCATCCAAGCGTGTGCCCAGGCAAGCATGCCCGCGCGCGGGAAGCGGGCGGGTGCGCAATGACGTTCGATGCCGTCCTACGCGCCGCAGAGCCGCCGCGCGCGCTGGGCCATCGCGGGGAAACCCGCGCGCAGCGCGGCGAACGCCGGGTGTCCGCCGCGCCATGGACGTGCCGGCCGCCGCACAAGCTCACGAGCCTCAAGCAGCGCTTGCTCGCGAACGGCTGGCTGACCAGCAAGCAGATCACAGCCCAGCTCGGCATCGGCCGCACGACCATCGGTCGGCGGCGCACCGAGGGGCGCATCAAGGCCCGCATCTGTAACGACGGCGGCGAGTGGCTGTATTGGCCGGCGGAGCGTCCGCTCGACGAGCACGCTGTCGACGCGGACGTGTCGGCCGCCGCGACCGGTGACAATCCTACTGCGAGAGGTGCACTATGAAGGACAGTCCTTCGCCGTGGATGTCCTCGCCTACCCGCGCTGTGGCGGCCGGACGCGAGTGATCGCGACCATCGAGGACTCGGTCGTCATCCGGAAGATTCTCACCCACCTCAGCCTGCCGACCGAGGTGCCGGCGCCCCGGCCCCCGCCGCGCAACCTGCTCCTCGACGCGTGACCTGAGCCGCCCCCCGGTGGCGGTGCCGATCGGACCGCCCCCGCACGGGTGTGCCCTGGCTGGGGTCCCGGCCCTCGCTCTGGCCACGTCACCACCGTCGGCCAGCCGGAGCCGCGGCGACCTCGCCGGATACTCCCGCCCGCCCGTTATGCGCTGCGTCGCTACGGAGCCACCGGCGGGGTGGTAGGACGAGATCGGGGCAGATACCCCCTTTGTGGGGCCTATCTTCTCGCTCCGTGCGACCAGGCCTTCCATGGCGACCTATTCGGCCAGGCCAAACGGGGGGCGCGGGCCGGCTCGCTATTGCACGTTCGCGGTGACGGACGTCGGCGCGTTCAGGGTCAGGCTGCAGCTCTTGGCCTTGGCTCCGCCGCTCGAGCAGCCACCCGACCAGATGGCGTCGCGTCCGTTGCTCACGGTCAGCGTGACCACCGTGCCGGTGGCGAAGCTGGCGCTGCCGGTCGTCCCGACGTTGACGTTGATGCCCGCGGGGCTCGAGGAGACCGACTCCCCGGAGCGCCCCGTGGCGGTCACGGTGAGCTGAGCCGTGGACGCGGTTCCTCCGCCGCAGACGTTGGCGACGCCGCCGCCGCCGCACGTCTGGGGAGCCGTGCACGATCCGCAGGTCAGCGTGCCGCCGCAACCGTCCGCGATCGTGCCACAGTTCTTCCCCTGGGCCGCGCAGGTAGTGGGCGTACACCCGCCGCCGCAGACGTTCGCGACGCCGCTACCACCGCACGTCTGGGGAGCCGTGCAGGATCCGCAGGTCAGCGTGCCGCCGCAGCCATCCGAGATCGTGCCGCAGTTCTTTCCCTGAGCCGCACAGGTGGTGGGCGTGCATGCGGCGGTGGGTGGAGTGACGGTCAAAGTCGCCGCTCGGCCGACCCCGCCAAACGTCGCGATAATGTCCGATTGGGCCGCCAAGCCCATGACCACTGGAGTCGTGACCGTGAAGGTGGCGCTGGTGGCGCCCGCCGGTACAGTAACGCTGGCGGGAACGCTTGCCACGGCCCCGGTGCTCACCAGCGTCACCACGGCGCCGCCAGCGGGGGCTGCGGCGGTCAAGGTCACGGTGCCGGTCGAGGGATTGCCGCCCACGACGCTGGTCGGGTTCAAGGTCACGGAGGAGAGCGGGGGCGGGGCGCCGGCCGGATTGATCGGCAATTGTGCGCCGGCCGAGCCGTTGCTCCAGGCGGCGCTCGCCGAGACGGTGACGAATTGCTGCGCGCTCACCGCGCTGGTCGAGATCGTGACGGACGCACTGTTGGCTCCGATCGGCACAGTGAGGGAGCCCGAGCAAGCCGGCGTGCCCGTGCACCCAGCAAACGTCGCGACCTGGACGTTGGACGGGCTGCCCTCGCTCACCCTGACCGACACGGTGGAGCTCGCATCCCTCGCGAGCACGACACGGTTGAGGGTCACCGTGGCCGTGAGTGATCCGCCGCCGATTACCGCCCCAGGAGCCAGGGTCAGGGATTGGATTTGGAGCAGCGGCGGGGTCACGACGACGTTCTGGGTCAGCGTGGCGCCCGCGCCGGTCGTGGCGCTGACGGTGGCCGGAAGATTGGACAGCAAGCCGCTTGTGGCCGTGAGGACGCCCACGTCGCTGTTCGTCGTGCAAGCCGGAAGGATGACAAAGCTTCCGTCACTCACAAAGGCGCTCGCGGGATTGCTCGTCACCGTCACTCTCGTCCCGCCCACGGGAGCGGGCGTGGAGGCCGGCAGCGTCCCGTGGGCGAAGGCGTTCGTAGCTCCCGGGATCGTCGAGATGGCCGCCCCGCCGGCATCCGTGATGCTGAACGAGACCAGCGGCGGCGCGGGAAGCGTTCCACCGGGGTTGAGGGTCAGTGATGACGGGACCGAGACGAGATTGCGGAGCCTTCCGCTAGCCGCTTCGATGTAGCTGATGAGCACATGCAAGGGCACCGTTGTGGGTGTCGTCACGACGCCGGTCGGCTGCACCCAGCTCAGCGAAGTGGCGCCCGACGCGAGGGTGAGCGGCACGAGATTGCCGCAGATGGGCGGGACATCGGCCGTGGCTCCGCCGAAATTC
The DNA here is from genome assembly GCA_005879585.1 of Deltaproteobacteria bacterium. Classification (GTDB taxonomy): domain Bacteria; phylum Desulfobacterota; class Binatia; order DP-6; family DP-6; genus DP-3. The sequence goes on from VBKG01000372.1 coordinate 3,056, forward strand.
ACGAAGGCTGAAAGAGTGTGGGGCTGCGTCAGCGTCGCGGTCATGGTGACGTAGCTCCCGCCGATCGTCGCGTTCGTCGAGAACGTCAGCGGGGCCGTGTCCGCGAAACAGACGTCGTTGGCGACCGGCGTCGCGAACCCGATGTTGGCGGTGACCGGCGTATCGTTGACCCCAGTCAGGCAGCCCGTGGAGCACGTCTGGGCGAGCGTGCAGTTGTTGGTCGTACCCCGAGCGCCACCCGTGCACGAATAGAGAGCTCCTGGAGTGCAATTGTCGATGAAGGCGCCTCCACAGAGCGTTCCACTGTAGGGGTTGCCCGAAACGTTCGTGGCGGTGCACAGTGGCGAGGGTGCGGGCGGCGGCGTCCCGAGGCCGCAGACGTTGGCGATCCCGCCGCCGCCGCAGGTTTGCGGGCCGGTGCAGGCGCCACAGGTGAGCGTGCCGCCACAGCCATCCGGGATCGTGCCGCAGTTCTTGCCCTGCGCCGCGCAGGTCGTCGGCGTGCATGCGGACGGCGGCGTCCCGAGGCCGCAGACGTTGGCGATCCCGCCGCCGCCGCAGGTTTGCGGGGCGGTGCAGGCGCCACAGGTGAGCGTGCCGCGGCAGCCATTCGGGATCGTGCCGCAGTTCTTGCCCTGCGCCGCGCAGGTCGTGGGCGTGCACCGCGCACGTGCGGCGAGCGGAGCCATGAGGAGGATGATGAGCGACAGGGGCAAGAGGCGACGTGGTGTCATGGGCGGCTCCGTGCGAAAGCGTAGGCTCCTGCTTCTCTCGTATCGATCAGATGGCACTAGGAGGTCAGCAAAGAGGAAGCTATACGGACTTTCCCGAATTCCGCTCGGCACCTTCCGTCCGCCACCTCGACGGCGGAGTCCGGAAGCTCGCTACGGAGCCACCGGCGGGGTGGTAGGACGAGATCGGGGCAGATACCCCCTTTGTGGG
>VBKG01000373.1 GCA_005879585.1 Deltaproteobacteria bacterium
CGAACGGCGCGTCCATATCTACTGAAGCTCGCCGAGCACCCAGGCCGCCGTGTCGGCCGGCAGCGCGGGCAGCCAGCGGAGGAACTCGTCGACGTCCTCACCGACGACGGCGCCGCCGAAGTTCTCGCGCAGGAATCCATGGAAGTGCGCGGCGACGCGCTCCGAGAGGAGCCCGCAGCGGCGGAGCGTCGGGATGACGAAGCCCTGCACCGGCCCGAGCCGGCGGCCCTTCGGCAGGTCGCGCGTGATGTCGCCGGCCTCCCGCTGGAGGGAGCCGATCATCTCGACCGGATCGACGCCCACCTCGGTCCAGATCTGGAGGAGGGTCGTGAAGAAGCCCTGCGCGTTCCGGTCGATCAGCGAGCGGGCGCACTCGAGCGCGAAGTCCTCGAGCTCGGTGCGCGCGGCGGCGTCGAGGCAGGGCACGCAGCGCTCGATGTACTGGACGCCGTAGGCGTGGTGGCGCGATTCGTCGCGGGCGACGTAGGTGAGCAGGTCCTTCAGCAGCGGCTCCTCGGTGAGGTTCCGCATCTCGCGGAAGGCGTACAGCGCGAGCCCCTCGACCACGATCTGCATGCCGACGAGCTTCTTCATCCAGTCGCCGGTCTCGAGCGTCGCGTCGAGGATGCGCTTCAGCGACGGGGCGATGGGATGGATGTGGTCGAGCTTCTCGATGTAGCGCGCGAAGACCTCGACGTGCCGGGCCTCGTCCATCGTCTGCGTGGCCGCGTAGAACTTGGCATCGGTGTGCGGCACCGCGTTCACGAGCTGCGCCGCGACCATGAGCGCCCCCTGCTCGCCGTGCAGGAACTGCGAGAGCCGGAACGCCGCCGTCCGCTTCGTCAGCTCCGCCGTCGTCTCCGCGGGCAGCGACCGCCAGTACGACGTCTTCTCGATCGGCACGCCGGCGCCGAGCGGCGTCGTCGCGAACTTGACGAGGTCGATCGGCCGGCTCCAGTCGAGGTCGCGCTCGGCGACCCACTGCGCCTCGGCCGCCTTCACGTAGAGCCGGCGCAGCTCGTCGACCTCGGGATCGTAGTTCCACTGGTAGACGACCTGCATCGCGCTCGCGAGGCCGGGCTCCTGGGTGGGCGTGGTCAGCTTAAAGTCGTTCATCGGCGGGTTCCTCCGTGGGGCTTCTGGAAATTGGCGAGCACGGAGATCAGCCGGTCGAGCGCTGCGGCGGCGTCGGCATGCCGTTTCTGATCGAGCGCGTCGAGGCAGGCGTCGATGTGCGGGACGAACCGACCGGGATCGCGGCGCAGCCGCGTCCGCGCCGCCGTCAACGGCTCCTGACGGAACAGCCGCCGTAGGCGTCGCGCAACCATCTGCCACACGCGGTTCCGGGTGGTGTCGGCGAGGACGACGAGGAGGTCGTGCAGCGCGCGGAAGCGCATCTCACGATCCCGAGTGCCGTCGGCGACGACGTCGCGAAGCGCTCGAATCGCCGCCAGGTCTGCCGGGCGACAGCGCGTGATGGCGAGCCGGCCCATCTCGCGGAGCATCGGGCGCAGGACCTCGGCCATCTCGGCGACCAGGCCGAGGTCCACCCGGCCCCCGTGAAAGATCATCGGCCCGAGCAGCTCGAGCGAGGCGTCGACCACCGGACGCACCGTCGCCCCGTCGCCCTGCCGGACCGTGACCAGGCCGAGCCCCTCGAGGACCTTGATCGCTTCACGGATCGACGTCCGGTTCACGCCGAACTCGTGCGCCAGCTCGCGCTCGGGCGGCAGCTTCCGTCCGGCTGCAAAACGCCCATCGAGGATCGCGTCGCGCAACTGCTCGGCAACGTCCTCGTGGAGACGGCGCCGGGCGGGGGCGCGAAACGCGACGACAGGCATGGACCGGGCACTTATCCAATGGTCCAACCAATTGTCAATGGGTGACGGGTATGTCGGCAAAAGCCCCGCTTGCGGCCGGCGCGAGGCGGATCGAGAGTGGCCCCATGGACGACCAGCTCCCACCCCCGGTACGCCTCTACCAGCTGGCGACGGCCCACTACGTGTCGCAGGCGATCTACGTCGCCGCCGCGCTCGGAATCGCCGACCTGCTCGCCGACGGGCCACGCGGCGCCGACGAGCTCGCGCGGAGCACCGGCACGCATGCGGCATCGCTCGGACGCGTGCTCCGATTGCTGGCGAGCGCCGGCGTCGTCCGCGAGACGGCCGACGGCACGTTCGATCTCACCCCCGTCGGGTCGTGCCTGCGGAGCGGGCCGGGATCGTTCCGCGCCGTCGCGCAGCTGTTCGCGAGCCCTGCCGTGTGGGCTTCATGGGGCGACCTGCTGCGCACCGTCCAGACCGGCGAGACGGCATGGCACCGACTGTTCGGGGAGTCGTTCGCCTACTTCGCGACACACCCGGAGGAAGGCGCGATCTTCGACGAGGCGATGGGCGCGTTTACAAAAACGGTGGCGGTCGCGGTCGCCGCGGCCTACGACTTCTCGCCGTTCCGGACGGTGATCGACGTCGGCGGCGGCGACGGCACTCTGCTCGCCGGCATCCTCGCCGCGAACCCGGCGCTGCGCGGCATCGTGTTCGACCTGCCGCGGGTCGGGGAGCGCGCCACGAACCAGATCGCGGCGGCTGGCCTCGGCGACCGCTGCCAGTTCGTCGCCGGCGATTTCTTCGAGAAGGTCCCCGGCGGCGGCGACGCCTACCTTCTGAAGCATGTCATCCACGACTGGGACGACGGTCGCGCGCGCGCCATCCTCGAGAGCTGCCACCGGGCGATGGGTCCGCGCGGCACCCTGCTCATCGTCGAGGGCGTCTACCCGCCGCGGATCGACGGCTCCGTCGCGAGCCGGTCGGCCACCGCCAACGACGTCAACATGATGGTGTGCACGGGAGGACGCCAGCGCTCGGAGGCCGAGTTCCGATCGCTATTTCAGGCGGCCGGATTCCAGCTCACGAGGATCGTCCCCACGCTCGCCATGTCGAGCGTCATCGAGGGGAAGACGGCGTAGCCGATCAGCGACCGCCCACCCGCGACGCGGACACGTTCGGCGCCGCGCCAGGACGGCGACGCGGCCGTGACGGTCGTCACCGCGCAGGCCCGCAGCTGCCGTGGCAGGTCCACCGGCGACGCCTGATGCCTTGGGTTTTCGCGCGGTCACCCGGGGCACGAGCCTTGCTCGCTTCCCCGCACCCTACCACCGCCACCATGGAGGCCCGCATGCACCCGTCCCGCGTCCTTGCTGCCACACTCTTCATTCTTGCGCTCAGCGCCGTGCCCGTCGCGGCCGAAGACAGTCCGCCCCCGCCATCGTCGCCCTGCGTCCAGCAGTGCACCACCGACGCCAAGACGACGTACATGTCGTGCGTCGCCGGCGGTGGATCAGGCGAGCAATGCGGGCAAACCGCCCGCGCGCAGTACCTGCAGTGCACGGCCGGCTGCCCCACGCCGCCCCCGCCGCCGCCGAGCGGCACGCCCTGTCTCGAGCAGTGCGGCGCGCAGGCCGAGCAGGCCTTCCGGACCTGCCGCGAGCAGGGCGGCACGGTCGAGAGCTGCACCGCATCGGCCAAGGCGAGCTATCTCCAGTGCGCCGCCACGAACTGCGCCAACCAGCAGCCCCCCACCTGCGACGCCCGCTGCACGGCCGTCGCCGACGGCATGGAGCAGCGGTGCCTCCAGGAAGGGAACGATGCGGCCACGTGCACGGCCGTGCGGTACGATGGTCGACTGCACGAGCCGCGCGGCGGACGCTCGCGCGCACTGCGTGAGCGAGCACTGTTCCACCACTCCGCAGCCGACCTGTCAGGACCGGTGCACGGCGCGTGCGCGCGCTGCCGCCGAGCAGTGCACCGCGGCCGGCCATCCGGCCAGCGCCTGCGAGACCCTCGTGCAGCAGCTCCTCGCACACTGCGTCGCCGAGACGTGCGCCGAGCCGGCGCCCGACTGCCGCGATGACTGCGAGGACCACGCCGAGCAGCAGTTCGAAGCGTGCGTGGCCGCCGGTGGCAGCGAGGACAGCTGCCGCGGCGTCGCGGACTCGGCCGAAGGCGCGTGCGTCATGCATTGCGACGGGGGCTCGTCTGAGCCCTCGTGCCCCGCGCGCTGCGCGACGGCGGCGGAGGGTCTGCGTCAGGCGTGCGTCACCGAAGGCAACGACCCTGCCGAGTGCGCCGCGCGCGCGGCGGAAGCGGCCCGTCACTGCGTCGCCGAGAAATGCGACGGCGACACCGAATCGCCCTCATGCCCGGCGCTCTGCGAGCTGCACGCGCGTGCCGACTTCAGCCGGTGCGTCGCCACGGGCGGCACGCCGGACGATTGCAAGTCGAAGGCACTCGACGAGTTCCGCGGCTGCGTCACGATGCACTGCAACCCGCCGCCTTCCTGCGAACAGGCCTGCGACGCCCGCGCCTCGCGGGTCGAGCGTCATTGCCTCAAGCGAGGCAAGAGCGCCGACGTCTGCAGCAAAGCCGCGGACGACGTCCGCGCGGCCTGCCAGGCGAGGGTCTGCAGCCCTCCCCCACCCGATACCTGCGAGGTCGACTGCGAGCAGCGCGCCGCGGATGCCAAGGCGCAGTGTCTCGCCAGCGGTACCGACGAGACGCAGTGTGACGCCCTGGGCCAGGGCACGCTCGATCAGTGCCAGCAGGACTGCGGCGCCGCGCCGGACCAGACCTGCGGCGAGCAATGCGAGCAGAACGCACAGCAGCGGCACGACACGGTGCTGAACGCGACCCAGAACGAGACGAGAGCCACCCGTCGCGGTCAGCGTGTCTTCCGGCGCTGTAATCGTCACTGCGACTGACCCGGACGAGCCGGCGTTTGACGGGGCACGGCGCCAGCGCGCCGTGCCCCGTTTTTTTTGCAGCCGTCAGTCCGGCCGCGACACCACGGCGACGGCGTCGCCCACCGCCACCTCGCCGGCTTCGACCACGGACATGTAGATGCCGCGCAGGTTCCGGTGCCGCAGCTGCGGGTTCGCTACGAGCCGGAGGGCATCGTGGCCGAAGCGCGCCGCGAACTTCCGACACCCGTTGTGCGGCTTGGCCGTCACCTCGAGCAGCGCACGCCCGAGGCGGAGGCGGCTTCCCGTCGGCAGGTTCTCGACGGAGAGGTCGAGCGCCAGGAAGAGGTTGTCGCCGAAGACCGTGAGCGGCTGCCCGTTCGCGACCATCTCGGCGACGTCGATCTCCATCACCGTGACCTGCGCCGCGCGATCGGGCTTCTGGCCGCGTCCCCAGGCGTCGCCGGGGACGCCGGTGTCGGGTCCGAGATCGATCCGCGTCGGCGTCTCCCGGACCTTGTCGGGTCGCCGCCGCACGAGGAGCGCCACCCGGCCGGCATCCCGCGGTGCCGCGGGCAGCGTGCCGAGCTTCTGCTCGAGCTCGCCGAGCGGCAGGTGGCGCGACGGGTCGCCCGGGGGGCCGAACTGCGGATCGTGCGCCGCCATCCCCCGATCCGTTACCGGCCGCGACGGCGTCAGGTCAAACGAGCCCGGCGGGGCGGACGCCGATGATGCCCTCGGCCTCGAGCTCGGCAATGGTCTCGTCGCCGACGCCGAGCAGCTCGTGGAGGATCTCGGCGGTGTGCTGTCCGAGCGTCGGCGCGGGCCGCGGGTACCAGCGCTCGAGCCCCGAGAACCGCATCGGCAGCCCCGGTAGCTCGTGCGTGCCCGTAACCGGGTGCGTGTGGAACTCGAAGAACCCGCGGGCCCGAAGCTGCGGGTTCGACGCCGCCTCGCGCGGGTGGAGCACGGGCGCCGCGGGGATACCGCGTGCGAGGAGCTCGGCGACGAGCGCGTCGCGCTCGCGCGCCGCGAGCCACGCCGCGAGCTCCCCGTCGAGCCGCTCGTGCGAGGCGCGGCGACCAGTGCACGTCGCGAGCGCGGGATCCGTCGCCCACGCCGGGCGGCCGAGCAGCTCGACGAGGGCCTGCCACTGCGCGTTCGTCACGACGGCGAGCGCGATCCACTGCTCGACGCCGCGGCACGCGTAGAGGTTCTGGGGCGCCGCGACCGGACCGTGGTTCCCGTCGCGCTCGAGGAGCCGGCCGTACGCCTGCCATTCGAGCACCTGGTCGGCGGTCGCGTTGAGCGCGGCCTCGACCATCGTCGACTCGACGAGCTGCCCCTCGCCCGTCCGGCGGCGGTGCTCGAGGGCGACGAGGAGCGCGAGCGCCGCGTGCATGCCGGCGAGCGGGTCGCAGGGGCCGCGCGGGATGACGGGCGGGCCGTCGCGGAAGCCCGTCACCCAGGCGAGGCCCGAGATCTGCTCCATCGTCTGCGCGAACCCGGTCCGGTCGCGCCACGGACCGTCGAGGCCGAACGCGGGCATGCGCACGAGCACGAGCCCGGGGTTGTCGCGCGCCAGCTCGTCGTAGTGCAGTCCCAGATGGTCGAGGACGCGCGGCGAGAAGTTCTCCACCATGGCGTCGGCCTTCGCGATCAGCGCCTTCGCGAGCGCGAGCCCGCGCGGCCGCGAGAGATCGAGCGTGATCCCGCGCTTGCCGGCGTTGATGCCGTGGTACATCGCCGACCATTCCCACCAGCGCGCGGCGGTCGGCTGCTGCGTGCTCGCGAAACGGATGCCGTCCGGGCGCTGGATCGACTCCACCTTGATGACGTCGGCGCCGAGCGCGCCGAGGAAATGGCCGACGAACGGCCCCGCCCAGAACATCGTGAAGTCGAGCACGCGGAGACCCGTGAACGGCAGCGGACTGCCGTCGCCGGGCGGCGGCGCCGGGCGCGCCTCCCATTCCGCGACGTGCTCGCCGAGCCGCGGCGCCGGCGCGAACGGCCGGAGCGTCCCGCGGCCGAGCCGATATGGCGGACGCGGCTGCACGAGCCGGTCCTCCGGCGCCGCGACGTACACCCCGCGCGCGCGGAACTGCTCGAACGTGCGCACCGTGCGGCCGTTGCCGACGGGCCCGACGGGGATGCGCAGCGCCGTTGCGCCCTCGATCGCCTCGGCGACCGTGTGCCGGCGCGTCCACGCGTGGATGAACGCGTGCACCTCCCGCCGCCGCCGCTCGCGCGTGAAGTAGTGGGCGAGCTCCGCGTCGTCGACGAGATCGCCGCGCTCCACCAGCACCAGGAAGTCGCGCCACTGCTGGTTGGTGATCGTGCAGAAGCCGACCCACCCGTCGGCGGCGGGCTCGATCGACGGGATCTCGACCGTCCGTCCGTACGCCGCCGACGCGCCGCCGAAGCTC
>VBKG01000061.1 GCA_005879585.1 Deltaproteobacteria bacterium
CCCGACAACGACCAGGGCGAGCTCTACCTCACCGACCTCATCGCCCTCGCGGCGCGCGCCGGGCGGCGCGTCCGTGCGCTGCGAATCGAGCGCGCCGACGAGGTGGCCGGCATCAACACGCGGGCGGAGCTCGCAGCCATGGAAGCATCGCTCAAGGCCGAGCTGACCGACCGCTGGATGGCGGAAGGCGTCACCTTCGAGGATCCCGCCACCGCCTACCTCGGACCGGAGGTCACGATCGGCCGTGACACGGTGATCGGACCGAACGTCGTGCTGCGCGGCCGGACGCGCCTCGGCACCAGCTGTCGCGTCGACGGCACTGCGTACCTCGTCGACGCCGTCATCGGTGACCGGGTCCACATTCGATTCGCCACGGTGATCGAGGAAGCCGAGGTGGGCGCCGACGCGGTGATCGGACCGTTCGCACGCCTGCGACCGGGCACCCGCCTTGCCGAGCGCGTGCACCTCGGGAACTTCGTCGAGACCAAGAAGGCGGTGCTCGGCGCGGGGACGAAGGCGAACCATCTCACTTACCTCGGCGACTGCGAGATCGGGCCGGAGACCAACGTCGGCGCCGGGACGATCACCTGCAACTACGACGGGTTCACGAAGCACCACACGCAGATCGGGGCGCGCGTGCAGATCGGGAGCGACACGCAGCTCGTCGCCCCGGTCTCGGTCGGGGACGACGCCTACGTCGGCGCCGGGACGACCGTCACCCGCGACGTCCCGCCCGGCGCGCTCGTCGTGAGCCGCGTCCCGCAGCGGGCCTTCCCGGGCTGGGTGGCGCGCCGCAGGGCGCAAGCGGCCGGCACGCCGGCCGCGAAGCCCGCGCCCGTCAAGAAGCGTGTGCGGAGCCGGCCGGCTGCGAAGCGCCGGACGCGGCGAAGGAGCTGAAGCGATGTGCGGCATCGTCGGTTACGTGGGCCCGCGCGAGGCGAGCCCGATCCTGATCGCGGGTCTTCGTAAGCTCGAGTACCGCGGCTACGACTCGGCAGGCCTGGCGGCATTCGCCAACCACCACGTCGAGGTCCGCCGCTGCGTCGGAAAGCTCGACAACCTCGCCGGCTCGCTCCGCGAGCAACCGCTCACGGGCACGCCCGGCATCGGCCACACGCGGTGGGCGACGCATGGACGTCCGTCGGAGCAGAACGCCCATCCGCACCGGGCAGGCAAGGTGGTCCTCATCCACAACGGCATCATCGAGAACTATCTCGAGTTGCGCGCCGCGCTCGAGCGCCGCGGCCGACGGATGCTCTCGGAGACCGACACGGAGGTGATCTCGCACCTGATCGATGAGCAGGTGCAGGCGGGCTTCGGCCTTGCCGACGCGACCCGCCGCGCCGTGAAGGCGCTCGAGGGCTCGTACGCGATCGTCGTGCTGTCCGAGACCGAGCCGGACCGGATGGTCGCCGCGAAGAGCGCGACGCCAATCGTCATCGGCCTCGGCGACGGCGAGAACTTCGTGGCGTCCGACATCCCGGCGCTCCTCGAGCACACGCGCCGCGTGCTCTTCCTGGAGGACGGCGAGGTTGCGGAGCTGACGGCCGGGCGCGTCGTCATCACCACCTTCGACGGCGAGCCCGTGACGCGCGCGCCGCGCGTCGTCACGTGGGACCCGGTCACCGCGCAGAAGGGCGGCTTCAAGCACTTCCTCCTGAAGGAGATCCACGAGCAGCCGCAGGCGATCATCGACACGATGCGGGGTCGGATCCTCCAGGAGGCGGGCGACGTCCAGCTCGACGGCGACCTGGCGGCCGGCTGGGCGAAGAGCATCCGGCGCGCCGTGCTCGTGGCCTGCGGCACGGCGTGGCACGCCTGCCTCGTCGGCAAGTTCCTCATCGAGCGGCTCGCGGGCCTGCCGTGCGAGGTCGACTACGGCAGCGAGTTCCGCTACCGCGACCCGCTCCTCGACCCGCAGACGCTGCTGGTCGTCGTGTCGCAGTCGGGGGAGACGGCGGACACGCTGGCCGCCGTCGAGACCGCGCGCGAGCGCGGCACGCCGGTGCTCGCGGTCTGCAACGTCGTCGACTCCTCGATCGCGCGCCGCGCGACGCACGTGCTCTACACGCACGCGGGCCCCGAGATCAGCGTCGCGAGCACCAAGGCGTTCACGACGCAGCTGACCGCGCTCTACCTGCTGGCGCTCCAGCTCGGACGCGAGCGGGGGCGCGTGACGCCCGACCAGGGACGGCGCCTCGTCGCCGACCTCGTGACGCTGCCCACCCTCGTGAAGGAAGCGCTCGGGCGCGAGCGGCTGATCGAACGCGTCGCCAAGAAGTACGGCAAAGCGTCCGACGTCCTCTACCTCGGGCGCGGCATCAACTACCCCGTGGCGCTCGAGGGAGCGCTGAAGCTCAAGGAGATCTCCTACATCCACGCCGAGGGATACCCGGCGGGGGAGATGAAGCACGGGCCGATCGCGCTCATCAACGAGGAGATGCCGGTCGTCGTGATCATCCCGCACGACGCCGTCTTCCAGAAGAGCCTGTCGAATCTGAAGGAGGTCGAGTCGCGCGGCGGCCGGATCATCGTGGTGACGGACGCGCCGTCGCCCGAGCTCGAGGACGTCGCGTGGGAAGTGCTGGCGGTGCCGCGGACGAACGAGCTGCTCACGCCGATCGTCCTGACCGTCCCGCTCCAGCTGCTCGCCTACCACGTCGCCGTCTATCGCGGCACCGACGTGGACCAGCCGCGGAACCTCGCGAAGAGCGTCACCGTCGAGTAGCCCGGTCCGGCTCACGCAGTTGCGCGCGGGCGGTCAGCATACTATGACGCGCCGCGGAGCGTCGCCCCCGCTCCAGAGGGTTGGCGATGTGTGGCATCGTAGCAATGCTGGAGCTGGGTGGTGGTCGGCCCGCGTCGCGCCCCACGCTCGACGCGATGGCGCTCGCCATCGAGCACCGCGGCCCGGACGAGCGGGGAATCTGGACCGAGGGCCCCGTCGGCCTCGCCGCGCAGCGACTCCGCATCGTCGACCTGGCCGGCGGCCGCCAGCCGCTCGTCAGCAAGGACGGCAGCCTGCGGCTCGTCGCGAACGGCGAGATCTACAACGCCGACGACCTGCGCGAGGCGCTACGGCGGCGCGGTCACGTCTTCGCCACGCGGACCGACACGGAGGTCATCCTGCACGCGTACGAGGACGACGGTCCGGCGTGCCTCGAGCGGCTCGACGGGATGTTCGCCTTCGTCCTCTGGGACGCGCCGGCGCGGCGGCTGTTCGCGGCGCGCGATCGCTTCGGCGAGAAGCCGCTCTACTATGCGCGGCTCGCGGACCGGCTGCTGCTCGCCTCGGAGCTGAAGGCGCTGCTCGTCCACCCCGACGTCTCGCGCGAGCTCGACTGGGACGCCCTCGCGCGCTACCTGACGCACGAGTACGTGCCGGCGCCCCATGCGATCTTCCGTGCGGTCCGGAAGCTCCTGCCGGCCCACTACATGATGGCCGGCCCCGACGGCTCCCAGACGATCCGCCGGTACTGGGCACCGCCGCGCCGCGCGCTCGCGGCGCCGAGCGCCGCCGAAGCCGCGGACGGCGTGCTCACGCGCCTGCGCGCGTCGGTTGCCCGCCGCGTGGCGTGCGACGTCCCATGGGGGTGCTTCCTCTCCGGTGGGGTCGACTCGGGCCTGGTGACCGCGCTCGCCACGGAGATGACGGCGGCCGTCAAGACGTTTGCCATCGGCTTCGACGAGCCCACCTACGACGAGCGGCGCCATGCCGCCGACGTGGCGCGCGCGCTCGGCACGGAGCACCACGAGACCATCGTGCGCGGCAGCGACGCGCGCGAGCTGTTGCCGGACGTGGCGCGCATCTTCGACGAGCCGTTCGCGGACGCGAGCAGCCTTCCGGCGGTGCTCCTCTCGCGGCTCGCGCGCCGCCACGTCACCGTCGTCCTCTCCGGCGACGGTGGCGACGAGCTCTTCTGCGGCTACCCGACGCAGACGGCGCACGTGGCGGCCGAGGCGTTCCGCCGGCTCCCCGCGCCGCTCCGGCGCGGCGTCGCGCGCGCGGCGGACCGGCTGCCGCCGTCGCACGCGTACCTGAGCTTCGACTTCGCGCTCCGCCGCTTCCTGCGGGACGCCGAGCGCCCGGCGCCAGAGCGGCATCTCCGGTGGATGGCTGGTTTCTCCCCCGAAGACGGGCGCAGCCTCGTCACGGCCGAGGTGCGTCACGAGCTCGACGGCCTCGACCCGTTCGCCGATGCCCGGGCGATGCTCGCGGAGTCGCCGCCTGCGACCGTGAGCGACACCGCGACGGCGCTCGACCTCGCGTTCTATCTCGCGGACGACAACCTCGTGCAGGCGGACCGCGCGTCCATGTCCGTGGCGCTCGAGGTGCGTGCGCCGTTCCTCGACCGCGACCTCGCCGAGTATGCGCTCGCGCTGCCCTCGAGCCTGCGCCGCGGTCTCTGGCGCACGAAGCCGCTGCTCCGTCGCGCCGCCCGCCGGCTCCTTCCGTCGGCGGTCGCGCGCCGGCCGAAGCACGGCTTCGGTGTCCCGACGGGGGCGTGGCTCCGCGGCCCGCTCCGGGACGTCGCGCGCGATCTGCTCGAGCCGGAGCGCCTGCGCCGCCAGCGTCTCTTCGATCCGTCGCGCGTCTCGCTGCTGCTCGACCGCCACCTGCGCGGGGTCGCCAACCACCGGAAGGAGCTCTGGACGCTCCTCATGTTCCAGCTCTGGGCGGGGGCGTACCTGGGCGCATGAGACGACGGCTCCTCCTCGTGCTCGTCCTTGCGGCCGGCGTGTTCGTCTGGCGGCTCGGCCGGCCCGGCTTCTCGGACACGGAGGGGATGTTCGCGGAGCCCGCGCGCGAGATGGTGGAGACGGGCGACTGGGTGACGCCGCGCATGAACGGCGAGCCCTTCCTCACCAAGCCGCCGCTCGCGTACTGGCTCGCCGCGACCGTGATGGCGGTCCGCGGACCGACCGAGTACGCGCGCCTCGTGCCCGCGCTGGCGGCGCTCGGCACGGTCGCCGTCACGGGCGCGCTCGGGACGGTGCTCTTCGGCGAGGCGGCGGGGCTCGCCGCGGCAGTCGTGCTGGTGACGAGTGCGGGGTTCCTCGTCGAGGCGCGGCTGCTGCGCGCCGACATGCTGCTCGTGCTCGCAATCACCACCGCGCTCTGGGCCGCCGCATCGGTCCGGCGGCGGCCGAGCCTCGGGATGGCGATGCTCTTCTGGGTCGCGCTCGGGCTCGGCACGCTCGACAAGGGACTGGTCGCGCTCGTCATCCCCGTGGCGGCGCTCGCGCTCGCCGTGGTGGTCGAGGGCGGCGCCGCGGTGCGCGCCGTCGTCGCGCGGCTCCGAGCGCCGCTCGGCCTCGCCGTGCTTGCCGCGATCGTGGTGCCGTGGCACCTCGCTGCCGGCGCCCGCAACCCAGGCTTCCTCTGGGACTACATCGTCAATCAGCACCTGCTCGTCTTCTTCGACGCGAAGCTGCCGCGCGATTCGATCCCCGATTCGCTCGCGGTCTTCTGGACGATGTTCTTCGTCCGGACGCTGCCGTGGAGCCTTCTCCTTCCCGCCGCGGCGGTGCACGCCTGGCGATGGCCGGAGCGGCGCTCGGCGCTCGTGCTGCCGATCGCGTGGATCGGCGTCGTCGTCGGGTTCTTCTCGCTCGCCGCGGGGCGGCTCGAGCACTACTCGCTGCCTGCAGCGCCGGCCGTCGCCCTCGTCGTGGGCAGCCTCCTCGCCGACGTCGCCGCCGGCCGGAGCCGGGTGGGCCGCGGCTGGCTCGCGCTGCCGGCCGGGGTGGCAGGCGCCGTCGCGGCAGCGATCGCACTTCGCGATCCGGATGCGACGATCGCGGCGCTCGACGCGACGTTCCCGGGTCGCGGCCTGGAGTCGCTCCTGCGCCCGGCGGCAGCGACCGCGGCAGTCGGTCTCGGGACGATCGCGGTGCTGCTGGCACGCCGAAGCGCCTGGCCGGCGCTCGTCGCCGCGGCGGCCGCCGCCGTCGTGGTCTTCGGCTTCGCGGAGATCGCGCACGAGCGCCTGGAGCCGCTCTTCTCCTGGCGTCCGCTCGCCCGCACCATTCGCAGCAGCCGGCCGCGCGACACGGCCGTCTTCTTCCGCGCCTCGGACGAGTACCAGCTCTGCGGGGGCCTCGACTACTACACGGGTGCCCCGGTCGCGCTCCTCTCGCCGCCCGGCTGGACGCCGCCGACGTTCCTCGCGGGGCGCACGGACCGTCTGTTCACGCCGCGGAGCGAGCTCGAACGACTGTGGCGCGGGGGCCATGCGGTGATCGTCGCCGATGACGTGGCCGGGCCGCGCGACGCCGCGGCGATCGCCCCCGGGCCGTTCGCCGTGCTGGCGCAGGCGGGGAGGCGGGTCGTGCTCGAGCCGGCCGGTGCCGCGGCCGTCGCCGCGCAGGTGCGGTAACCGGCCGCGCGGGCGGCCGCCTTGGCTCGATCTCCGCCCGCGGTTATGATCCCCCTCGATGTCGCCGCGCCGGCCCGGGTCGCACATCGTCGACACCGAGGAGGCGCTCGAGGAGATCCGCGCCGGTCGCATGATCATCCTCATGGATGACGAGGACCGGGAGAACGAGGGCGACCTGTGCGTGGCGGCCGACCGCGTGACCGCCGAGCACATCAACTTCATGGCCACGTACGGCCGCGGGCTCGTCTGCCTGTCCCTCACCGAGGAGCGCTGCGAGCAGCTCGGCCTCTCGATGATGGTGAAGGACAACCGGGCGCCTCTCGGCACCGCGTTCACCGTCTCGATCGACGCGCGTCAGGGAATCGTCCGCGGCATCTCCGCCATCGACCGCGCGACGACCATCCGCACCGCCATCCGCGCCGACGCGGGCCCGACCGACATCGTGACGCCGGGCCACGTCTTCCCGCTGCGCGCGCGTCGCGGCGGCGTGCTGGTGCGCGCCGGGCAGACCGAGGGCGCCGTCGACCTCGCGCGGCTGGCTGGCTTCGCGCCCGCGGGCGTCATCTGCGAGGTCATGCGCGAGGACGGCGCCATGGCTCGCCTGCCCGACCTCGAGGCGTTCGCCGAGGAGCACGGGCTCAAGATCGCCACCATCGCTGATTTGATCGGCTATCGCAGCCGTCACGATTCGCTCGTCCACCGCGCCGCGGAATCGCACATCACCACGCGCTACGGCGGCGAGTTCCGCGCGTTCGTCTACACCACGGACATCGACGACGCCGAGCACCTGGTCCTCGTGAAGGGGGACATCCGTCCCGACGAGCCGGTGCTGGTGCGGCCGCACCTCGAGTACCTCCCGGGCGACGTCTTCGGCTACCGCGACCGCGACACGCGCAATCTTCTCCACCGCGCGATGGAGCGGATCGCCGCCGAGGGGCGCGGCGTCGTCCTGTACCTCCGCCGGAACGGCCGCGGCCTCGACCTCTTCTCGATCCCCGGCGCGGGCACGGGGGCGGCGCCGAGCACGACCTTCCTGTCCTCGCGCTCGAGCATCTTTCGCGACTTCGGGATCGGCGCGCAGATCCTGCGCGACATCGGCGTCGGCAAGATCCGCTGGCTCACGAACAACCCGCTGCGGCTGGTGAGCCTGCCCGGCTACGGCCTCGAGATCGTCGAGTGGGTACCGCTGTCGGCCGGCGCCGAGTCCGCGCCACGCCCCGGCGGCGACCCGCGCCCGGCGCGGGTGCTGCCGCTCCGCTGAGGTCCCGGCCGATGCGCCGATCGCTCGTCGTGGGCCTCGCGGCCACGCTCGTCGTGCTCGCGCTCCAGGCGCACGGCGCCGATGACGTGGTCACGGCGACGCTCACCGCCGACGCCGGGAACGCCGCGGTCGAGATGACGGTAGCGCCAGGCTGGCACGTGAACGCCCACGAGCCGCTGGACGAGTTCCTCGTGCCGACGACGCTCACGGTCGTTCCTCCCGACGGCGTGGTCGCGGGCGACGTCGTGTACCCCCCGCCGGTCGAGCGGAAGCTCGCCTTCGGGGGAGATCGGCCGCTTCGCCTCTACAGCGGCCGCGTCAGGTTCACGGCGCGGCTCGAGGGCACGCCGGCCGCCGACGCCGCGCCGCTGCGCGCTCGCCTCCGCTATCAGGCGTGCAACGACAGCCGCTGTCTGCCGCCGCGCACGCTCGAGCTCGTGGCGCGCGACGAGCGGGGGGCGACGAACGAGGGCCGCGGCGCCGCCACGGTCGCGGGCGGGCGGGTGAGCGATTGGATCGAGCAGTCCGGCTATGCGCTCACCTTCCTCTGGGTCGCGTTCCTGGGCCTCGCGCTCAACCTGACCCCATGCGTGTACCCGCTGATCTCCGTGACGATCGCCTTCTTCGGCGGCAGCACGGGTGCCGTGGGACGTCCCGTCGTGCGGGCGGTCGCATACGTGCTCGGCATCTGCCTCACGTTCTCGGCCCTCGGCGTGGCTGCGGCGCTCACCGGCTCCATGTTCGGCGCCGCGCTCCAGCGCCCGGCCGTGCTGGCCACCATCGCGATGGTCCTCGTCCTGCTCGCCGCGAGCAACCTCGGCCTCTACACCCTGCGCGTTCCGTCGCCGCTCCTGCAGCGCGTCGGGCGAGTGGGCGAGGGCATCCCCGGGGCGTTCTTCATGGGGCTCACGATGGGCATCGTCGCGGCGCCGTGCATCGGTCCCATCGTCGTCGCCTTGCTGCTCTTCGTCGGCGCGCGGCAGTCGGTCGCCCTCGGCTTCGCGCTCTTCTTCACGCTCGCGGTGGGGATGGGCACGCCGTACGTTGCGCTCGCCGCCGCCGCCGGCCGGTTCCGCCGGCTGCCGCGCGCCGGCGCCTGGCTCGAATGGATAGAGCGCGCGTTCGCCTTCCTCCTGCTCGGCCTCGCGGTCTACTTCCTCGCCCCGCTTCTCCGTCCCGCGACCGTCCGCGCGGCCTACGCCTTCGTCGGCGTCGCGGCCGGCATCGTGCTGGGGTTCCTCAGCGGCGGCGGCCGACGCACCGCGCGGTGGTCGCGACAGCTCGCCGGTCTCGTGCTGGTCGGGGTGTCGCTCGGCTGGCTCATCAGCGCTGACGCGGGCAGCCCGATCACGTGGACGCCCTTCTCGGACGACGCGCTCGCACGCGCCCGCGCGGCGGGCCGTCCGGTGCTGATCGACGTCGGCGCCGACTGGTGCCTGCCTTGCCGCGAGATGGAGCGCACGACGTTCCGCGACCCGGCCGTGGTGCGCGCCGCAGCCGCGTTCGCGACCTTCAAGATCGACGCCACCGCGAGCGACGACCGCGTCCAGGCGATACTCGAGCGCTTCAACGTGCCCGGCGTCCCGACCTACCTCCTCCTCGACGCCACGGGACACGAGCGCCGTCGCTTCGTCGGCATCGTCGCCGCGCCGGAGCTGCTGGGCGCGATGCAGGAGGTCGCACCCCCGGTGAAGGCCCGCGGTGGCTGACCGCGTTGCCCGCACGCTCTCGCTCGACGGCACGGTCCGTGGTCTCGCGGCCGTGACGACGGGCCTCGTCGAGGAGGCGCGCGTCCGTCACGGCACGCTGCCCACCGCCACCGCGGCCCTCGGCCGCGCGCTGACCGCCGCGCTCCTGCTCGCGGGTACGCTCAAGGCCGACGAGCGCCTGTCGCTCGAGTTCAGCGGCAACGGGCCGCTGCGCGGCATCCTCGCCGAGGCGAACCCCGACGGCGACGCGCGCGGGTTCGTGTTCCGCCCCCGCACGCACCTGCCCGCCCGCGCCGGCAAGCTCGACGTCGGCGGTGCGCTCGGCGCGGGCGTCCTCTGCGTGATCCGTGTGCCGCTCGTCGAGGGCGTGCCCTACCGGAGCATCGTGCCGCTCGCGAACGGCGAGATCGGCAGTGACGTGGCGAGCTACCTCGCGCGATCCGAACAGGTTCCGTCGGCGGTCGGCGTGGGCGTCTACGTCGAGGCCTCCGGCCAGGTCGCCGCGGCCGGTGGCTATCTCCTGCAGGCGATGGCCGGCGCCGACCAGGGCGCTATCGATCGTCTCGAGGCGAACGTCGCGGGCGCGGCGACGCCGAGCGACCTCGTCCGCCAGGGGCTCGGTGCGTCCGAGATGCTGATGCACCTGCTCGCCGGCCTTCCGACGCAGGTTCTCGAAGAGCGCCCGGCTCGATTCCGTTGTCGCTGCAGCCGCGAGCGTGCCGTCGGCGCCACGCTCGCCATGGGCCGCGCCGAGCTGCTCGACGTGCTCGCCCGCGAGCGGCGCGCCGAACTCGTCTGCGAGTTCTGCAGCGCACGCTACGTGCTCGAGGAGGAGGAGCTCCGCGAGCTCGTGCGCGCGTCGGGGAACGGCGCCTAGGCCAGCTCCGCGATCGTGACCCCCGCACCGCCCGCCGACGGCTCCGCGTCGCGGTAGGCGGCGCAGTACGGACTACCGGCGAGGAACTCCTGGACGGCACGGCGGAGCGCGCCGCTGCCGAACCCGTGGACCACCCGCACCTCGGACGCGCCCGCGCGCACGGCCCGGTCGAGGAACGCGGCGAGCGCGTCGATCGCCTCGCGCGCCCGGCGACCGACGAGGTTGATCTCGTCCGCGATCTCGGCCGGCCGCTCGACCGCCACCGCGATGCGCTCGCGCGCCGGTCCGGCGGGGACGACGCGCAGCTGATCGGCGGGCACCTCGAACTTGAGCCCGCCGCGCTGGATGCGGGCCCGCGGTCCGGCGATCTCGACCAGCTCGCCGCGGATGCCGCGTCCGACCACCTCGACCGTCTCGCCCGGCACCGGCGGCCGCTCCGGCGCGGCACCGAGATCGGCCTCGTGGGCGACGATCGCTTGCTCCGCCTCGGCCGCGAACGCCCGGAGTGGCGCCCGCTCCGGACGGCGGCGCAGCTCCGCCAGGATTTCCGTGCCGCGCCGCTGGAGGTCTTCCAGGAAGCGGCGCGACTCGCCGAGGTCGTCCGCCCAGCGCCGTCGCTGGCGGGCGCGGAGATCGGCGGCGAGCGCTTCGGTCTCGCCCCGCGCCGCCGCCAGACGCGCGCGCTCCGCCTCCGCCGCGTCGCGCCGCTCCTCGTACTCGCGACGGCTCGCCTCGAGTCGCGCCACCGCCCGGCCGACGTCGTGGCTGTCCCCGACGAGCGCGCGCTCGGCCACCTCGAGCGCACGCGCGGGTACGCCGTGCCGGCGCGCGATCGGCAGCGCGAGGCTCTGCCCGACGGTGTGGTACGCGAGGCGGAAGCGCGGCGCCCCCGTCGCGGGGTCGACGTCGAAGGCGGCGACCTCGAGCTCGGGGTTGCCGAGCGCGAAGGTCTTCACCTGCGGGAAGTGGGACGTGAAGACGAGCCGTGGGCCGCGCTCGAGCAGGTCGGTGAGCACGCCGACCGCGAGCGCGGCCCCTTCGACCGGGTCCGTGCCGGCGCCGGGCTCGTCGAGGAGCACGAGCCCGCCGCGCCGCGCGAGGCGCGCGATGTCGGCCAGGTTCTCGGCGTGGGCGGAGAAGGTCGAGAGATCGCGGTCGATGGACTGCTCGTCGCCGAGGTCGACGAACACCGCGTCGAAGAACGGCAAGCGGCTGTCCATCGCGGCCGGCACGAAGAGGCCCGCCTGGGCCATCAGGACGCAGAGCCCGAGGGTCTTGAGGGCCACGGTCTTGCCGCCGGTGTTGGGGCCCGTGATCGCGAGGCCGCGCTGGTCGGCGCGCACGCGGAGGTCGACGGGCACGACCGGACGCCCGCTGGTCAGGAGGAGAGGGTGGCGCGCGGCGGCGAGCGCGATGTCGTCGGCCCCGAGGACCGGCCGGGTGCAGCCGTGCGCATCCGCAAAGGCCGCCGCGGCGCCGAGCGCGTCGACGACGGCGAGCCCGTCCTCGAGTGCGGCGAGCGCCGCGGCGTGCTCGCGCACGAGCGCCGTCACCTCGGCGCGCACCCGCCGCTCCTCCGCCTCCTCGTCCTTGGCGGCGAGCAGCAGGCGGTTGTTCAGGTCGACGGCGAAGAGCGGCTCGATGAACGCCGTCTCGCCGGAGCTCGAGCGGTCCTGGACCACGCCCGCGACCGTGCCGGCGGCCGCGATCCGGATCGGCACGACGAAGCGGCCGTTGCGCACGGTGACGTAGTTCTCGGACACCGTGTCGGCCATGTCCGGGTCGCGCACCAGCCGCAGCAGGCGCGCCTCGAGCTGGACTCTGAGCTCGCGCACCACAGCGCGCGCAGCGGCCAGCGCCGGACTCGCGTCGTCCCGGACCTGGCCGCGCTCGTCGAGCGTGCAGTCGAGCGCCGCCTCGACCTCGGCCGCCGGCGGCAGCGTCTCGGCGAGCGCCGCGAGGGCCGGGAAACGCGCGCCGTCCCGCCGGAGCCATGCCCGGGCGTGGCGCCCGACGCCGATCACCTCCCCGAGCTCCGCGAGGCGCCGGCACTCGAGCGCCGCGCCCTCGGGTGCCGCTGCGGTCAGCGCGGGCGCGAGCAGCGGCACATCGGCCGTCGGCGGCCGCCCGGCTTCGCTCGCCAGCGCGGCGGCTTCGGCGAGCAGGGACAGGCGCCGGTCCGCCTCGGCCGCGATCGTCGTCGGCGCGAGCGACAGGAGCCGCTGCCGCCCGGCGGCCGAGCGCGCGAGCGCCGCGAGCGCCTCGAGGAGGCGGGGGTACTCGAGGGTCACGAGGTCGCGCGGCCGCAACCCACCAATCCTACCGCCGCCGCGCGAGGAGGGAAACGGTCTCAGCCGGCCCGCGGGAGCGGGTCGGGAGGCAGCGACACCGGCGCTTCCGCGTCGGGGGGGTTCTCGCAGGCGGGTGCTGGCGCCGTCTCGCGCCGTGCCGCGAGGATCGAGAGGCGGCGGTTCTCGTCCGCGAGCGGGTTCTCCGGGACGAGCGGCTGGGTGTCGGCGTAGGCGACGACGCGCTCCACCTGGCCCGGCCGGAGCCCGCTCGCCTCGAGCACGCGGCGCGCGGCGTCGGCCCGGTGGAAGGAGAGCTCCCAGTTGGTCATGCGCGAGCCGGGCGGGAACGGGCGGCTGTCGGTGTGACCGCCCACGTGGATGCGGTTCGGCATGTGCGCGAGCACGCCGGCGACGTTCCGGAGCAGTGCGATGAGTCCCGGCTTCAAGTCGGCGGACGAGACGTCGAACAGCAGATTGCGCCCCCTGTCGACCACCTCGATCACGAGACCCGCGTCGGTGACCTCGACCATCACCTGGTCCTTCAGCTTCGCGACGTCCGGGTTCTCCTGTGCGGCGCGCGCGACCACCGCCTGGATCTCCTTCGCCTCGCCCTCGAGGCGCTCCTGCTCGCCCTTGCCTTGCACGACGATGATGTCCTTCGACACCACCTTCGGCTCGCGCGACTTCGCCTCGTTCACGTCGCTGGTGATCATCGCGCCGCCGCTCAGCACGCCCGGGCTCCGGAAGTACTGGGCGATCTGCTGGCGGAGCCTCATGTCGGCCTGCGTCAGCAGCCAGAGCACGATGAAGAGCGCCATCATCGCGGTCACGAAGTCCGCGTAGGCGACCTTCCACGCGCCGCCGTGGTGCGCGGCGTGGCCCTTCTTCTTCCAGCGGACGATGACGCGCGGCTTCGCG
>VBKG01000374.1 GCA_005879585.1 Deltaproteobacteria bacterium
CAGTGTAATGGCAGCGTCGCCTCGCCGCTGTGCGTCCACAACCCGGGCAACGCTGGCAGTACCTGTCGGAGCGCCGCGGGCATCTGCGACGTTGCGGAGACCTGCACCGGCTCGAGCTCGACGTGCCCGGCCGATGCGTTCAAGTCCTCGACCACCCTCTGCCGCGCCTCGGTAGGGGAATGCGACCTGGATGAGTTCTGCCCGGGCAACAGCGCGAGCTGCCCGACCGACGCCAAGAAGGCGAACGGTACGGCCTGCACCGACGACGGCAACCCCTGCACCGCGGATCAGTGCAACGGCACCGCCGATGCCTGCCAGCACCCGGCGGGCAACGCGGGAGCGACGTGTCGCGCCTCGGCGGGCGTCTGCGACGTGGCCGAAACGTGCACCGGCACGAGCTCCACGTGTCCCGCCGATGCGTTCCAGTCCTCGACGACGGTCTGCCGCCCGTCGGTGGGCGACTGTGACCTCGACGACTTCTGCACCGGCAGCAGCGCCACGTGCCCCGCCGACGCCAAGCAGGCCAACGGCACGGCCTGCACCGACGACGGCAACGCCTGCACGACCGACACGTGCAACGGGACCAGCGACGCCTGCCAGCACGCGGCCGGCAACGCGGGCACGGTGTGCCGGGCTGCGGCCGGTGTCTGCGACGTTGACGAGACCTGCACGGGCACGAGCAGCACGTGTCCCACCGACGTGTTCGAGCCGAGCTTCGTCGTCTGCCGCGCCTCGACGGGCGAGTGCGATCCGGCGGAGATGTGCCCCGGCACCGGGCCGAGCTGCCCGGCCGACGCCAAGAGCCCGTCGGGGACGGCGTGCAGCGACGACGGCAACGTCTGCACGACCGACCTCTGCGACGGCACGAACAGCGCCTGCCAGCACGCGGCCGGCAATGCCGGCACCGTCTGCCGGACAGGCTCCGGCGACGCGTGCGATCCCGACGAGGTGTGCACCGGTGTGAGCTCCACGTGTCCGTCCGATGTGTTCCTGCCGATCGGGGTCATCTGCCGGCCGGCGGCCGGCGAGTGCGACATCGCCGAGGGCTGCGGTGGCTTGCCGGGTCAGGCATGCGGGCCGGATACCAAGAAAGCGAGCGGCTCGCTCTGCACCGACGACGGCAACCCGTGTACCAGCGACACCTGCAACGGCACGAGCGACTTCTGCCAGCACGCACCGGGGAACACCGGCACCGTCTGTCGCGCCTCGGCGGGCGACTGCGACCTCGACGAGCTGTGCACCGGGTCGAGCAGCACGTGTCCCAACGACGCCTTCAAGCCGGCGACCACCACCTGCCGCCCGTCCGGCGGCGAGTGTGATCCAGCGGAGAACTGCACCGGCTCGAGTGCGACGTGTCCGGCGGACGCGAAGGAGCCCGCCGGGACCGCGTGCACCGACGACGGCAACCCGTGCAGCACGGATGAGTGCGACGGGACGAACGACGCCTGCCAGCACCCGGCGGGGAACGCCGGCACGGTCTGCCGCGCGGCAGCGGGCGGCTGTGACGTCGACGAGAACTGTACGGGGACGAGCACGACCTGTCCCGCCGACGCCTTCGAGCCGTCGACCACCGTGTGTCGGCCGTCGGGCGGCGAGTGCGACCCGGCGGAGAGCTGCCCGGGGAACGGCCCGAACTGCCCGGCGGATGCGAAGACCCCGGCGGGCACGGCGTGTACTGACGACGGGAACCCGTGCAGCACCGATGAGTGCGACGGATCGAGCGACGCCTGCCAGCATCCGGCGGGCAATCCGGGCGCCGTCTGCCGCGCGGCGGCCGGTCCCTGCGACGTGGACGAGAACTGCACCGGGACCAGCACCACCTGTCCCGCCGACATGTTCGAGCCGAGCTTCGTCGTGTGTCGCGGGTCGGCGGGCGAATGCGACCCGGCCGAGAGCTGCACCGGGTCGTCGGCCGCGTGTCCGGCCGACGCAAAGAGCGCGGCGGGCACGGCCTGCACGGACGACGGAAACCCGTGCAGCGGCGACGAGTGCGACGGCTCGAGCAGCACCTGCCAGCACCCCGCGGGCAACGCGGGCGCCGTCTGCCGGGCCGCCGCGGGCCCGTGCGACGTCGACGAGAACTGCACGGGGACGAGCACGGTCTGCCCCGCCGACGCCTTCGAGCCGCCGAGCACCGTCTGTCGGCCGTCGGGCGGCGAGTGCGACCCGGCGGAGAACTGCACCGGGTCGAGCGCCAGCTGCCCGGCGGATGCGAAGAGTGCCGCCGGCACGGCGTGCACGGACGACGGCAACCCGTGCAGCACGGATGAGTGCGACGGATCGAGCGACGCTTGCCAGCACCCGGCGGGGAACGCCGGGGCGGTCTGCCGGCCAACCGCCGGTGAATGCGACCAGACCGAGACGTGCACCGGGACGAGCACCAGTTGCCCGGCCGACGGCAAGGCGCCGGCGGGCACGACGTGCACGAGCGACGGGAACCCCTGTAGCGTGGATGAGTGCGACGGCAGCAGCGACACCTGCCAGCATACGGCAGGGAACGCGGGCGCGACGTGCCGTGCCGCGGGGGGCCCCTGCGACGACGTCGAGACGTGCACGGGGACGAGCACGACCTGCCCCGCGGATGGCTTCCTGAGCGGCTTCACGATCTGTCGCGCGTCGGCGGGCGACTGCGATCCCGCGGAGATGTGCCCCGGAACCGGCCCGAACTGTCCGGCCGACGCCAAGAGCCCGGCGGGGACGGCCTGCACTGACGACGGCAACGCCTGCACCACGGACACGTGCGACGGGGCGAGCGACGCCTGCCAGCACGCGGCGGGGAACGCGGGCGCGGTCTGCCGACCCGCCGCCGGCTCCTGTGACGTCGACGAGAACTGCACCGGCACGAGCACGGTGTGCCCGGCCGACGCGTTCCAGCCGGCGACCGTCGAGTGCCGGCCGGTATCGGGTGCCTGCGACGTGGCGGAGAACTGCACCGGCTCAGGCGCCGCGTGTCCGCCGGATGGCTTCGCGTCCTCCAGCGTGGTCTGCCGGCCGGTGGCGGGACCGTGCGACGTCGCCGAGAACTGCACCGGCAGCGGTCCGGCGTGTCCGCCGGACGGCTTCACGAGCGCGGGTGGCGCCTTCATCTGCCGGCCCGCCGCGGGCTCCTGCGACAATGCCGAGACGTGCGACGGTACCGGCGCGGCGTGCCCGCCCGACGCCTTCAAGCCCGCAACGACCGTGTGCCGGGCGTCAGCAGGGACCTGCGATCCGGCGGAGAACTGCCCGGGCAGCGGTCCGAGCTGCCCGTCGGATGCGAAGAGCACGGGGGTGTGCCGCGCGGCGGCGGGCGCGTGTGACGTGCCGGAGAGCTGCGACGGCGTGAGCAACGACTGCCCGGCCGATCAGAAGAGCACCGCGGTGTGCCGGCCGGCGACCGGCACGTGCGACGTCGCCGAGAGCTGCGACGGCGTCTCGAACAACTGTCCGGCCGACGCCCACCAGCCCGACGGTACGATCTGTAGCGACGGCAACAGCTGCACGACGGACGACGCCTGCCAGAACGGCACCTGCGTCGCGACGCCGAACGCCGACGGCTGCGCCGACGATTTCCTCTGCTACAAGGTGAAGAGCCTCACGCCCTTCACGGTGATCCCGAACATCCTGCTCTCGGATACCTTCGTGCCCGCCGGTCACTACGACCTGAAGAAGCCGAAGCACCTCTGCACGCCGGCCGACAAGAACCACGAGGGCGTGCTCGACGACCAGACGCACCTCAAGAGC
>VBKG01000062.1 GCA_005879585.1 Deltaproteobacteria bacterium
CGATCGTCTCGCTCGACACGCCGAGGCCGAGCACGAAGGAGCGCCCGGCCATGAGCTGGGCGCACGAGCCGGCGCCGGCGGCGAGCACGGGCAGCGCGCGCGTATAGATCGGGACGACGGCCGTGCCCACCCGTACGCGGCGCGTCGCCAGCCCGGCCGCGGCGGCAACGACGAACGCATCGGGTCCGGCGCCGGTGTCGGCGACCCAGAGGCTCTCGTAGCCGAGCTCCTCGGCCCGCGCTGCGACGCGGCGGCACATCGGGAGATCCGGGGGCAGCGGCAGGCTCGCGCCAAGGCGGGACGGGGCGGATGCCATCGGCCGGCGTCAGTCGAACGGGTTGCCGAGGTTGAACTGCCGCCCGCGCGCCGCATAGTCGACGCCGGGCACGCGCTCGTACTCGGGCGGGAAGCACTCGCGCTTCCGCTCGTAGTACGCCGCGCGGCGGTCGCCGGCGGATGAGGGGTTGAACGTCAGGTAGAACGAGCGGCGCGGCGCCGACGAATGGTTCGGGCCCGACCGGTGCGGCACCCAGGCGTCGAACACGATCACGTCGCCCGGCCGCGCGAGGATCGGCACGACGTCGAGCGCGTCCATGACGCCGGCGCGCAGCGTGCCGTCGGGATTCTGCGGCAGGAAGACGCGCGCGCGGGCGTCCCGCGCGAGCTCGAGGCAGCCGTTGTCGGCTGTGAAGGCGTCGACCGGGGGCATCAGCGTCACGTGGTGGTCGATACCGAAGTCGACGTAGGCTGGCGCGTCCTGGTGCGGCGCGAATCCGGCGCCGCCCGGCAGCTTGAAGTTGATCTTGTCCTTGAACAGCACGACGGGCTCGCCGACGCAGTCGGCGAGCAGCCCGAGCACGCGCGGGCCGGTGAAGAGCGCGGCAAGCCGCTCGTGATACGGGACGAAGTTCTCGATGCGGGCG
The DNA here is from genome assembly GCA_005879585.1 of Deltaproteobacteria bacterium. Taxonomy (GTDB): domain Bacteria; phylum Desulfobacterota; class Binatia; order DP-6; family DP-6; genus DP-3. The sequence continues at coordinate 924 of VBKG01000062.1, forward strand.
AGCATCTTCGCCGCCGCGTCGCCGCCGCGCTCGTAGTAGCGCATCCAGCGGCCGGGCACCTCGGGCCAGGCCGCGATCTCGTCGGTCCAGACGCCGAGGTCTCGCGCCGCTTCGTCGCCGAGGAAGGCTCGTAGCCAGAGCCACCCGTGCCGCTGCCAATGCTCCTGCGCTGCGGGGTCGAGCACGCGGCATCTCGCTTACCAGACGGGCTGGCCCCCACCAAGGGGTAGCGTCAACTCGAGCGCTGAAGTGCTTTGAAGTTCCTACGCTCTCCGCCTCGGATCTATGCGCGGGTCGTCACGGGAGGAACGTGGTCTGGCCCGGCAGCGCCACGGCGCCCGGCCCGGGGAGGTCTCCCGCGGCGTCGGCGGTCGCGTTGAAGCTCGGCGGGATGCAGAAGACACTCACCTCGGTCGCGTTGTGTGCCGCCCCGTCGGCGATGCAGACCCCGGCCGGCGCGCCGGTCTCGGTGATGGTTCGCGCCGTCTGACCGAACGCGCCCGCGGTCCGCTGGCGGCACGTCGGGAAGCCCGACGCCGCCGAGCAGTTGGTGTCCGACGTGCAGGGCACGGGGGGGTTCTGGAACGCCACCGAGTTGGCGCAGAAGCCGCAGAAGACGAATTGCTGCGCCGGCAGGTCGACCGAGGTCTTGGTCTGCGTGCCGGTCGAGAGGCTGAACGGGATGCCGAGGCTCCCGATGAACAGGGACGGGGGCGGCGGGCAGTCGTGGCTGGTCGGGTAGGCCGCTCCGAGCGAGGCCGAGTCGGCGGGCGTGCAGGGCAGGCCGTTCCGCGGTCCGCCGTTGCACGTGCCGTTGAGGCAGACGGGGCAGGGCTGGATGCCGGGGACGTTGGAGAGCAGGTCTCCCGTCAGGTAGATGTCCGAGAAGAGCGGAATGTTGACGTTGGCGCTGCCGTTGGTGCAGTTGCCCGAGCCGGTGGCGTTCTGAGCGACGCGATTGACGACGCACGAGCTGGTGGCCGGCGTGCTCGCGTTCGGAATCGGGAGCGGCGGCCCGAAGAGACAGCCGTTCTTGCCGGGGTACTCGGGGTTGCTCACGCCAGCCGCGCTGCAGTTGCGGTTGCTGCCGCTGTCGGCGGGCGTGGTGGCCCCGAGCGTCAGCGCACCCGTGGTGGCGCTGCACGCGGTGATGTTGAGGATGGACCGGCCTTGGTCGGGCACCACCGCCGGCAGCGGCACGCCGACCCCGGCACCGCCGAAGTAGAGCCCGCCGCAGTCGAGCCTGCGCAGGATGGCGCCGCCGCTGTCCTTCGTCGTCCCGCAGCCTCCGCCGCCGATCTGCGGCGTGCCGGTCGTAAAGGAGAGCTGCGGGCTCGCCGTGCAGCAGTTGCAGGTTTGCGCGAGACTGGTTCCCGCCGTGAGACTGAGAGCGATCGACATGAGGCCGCTCAGGGCGACTCTTCCGCAGCGAAGTCCGGTCATGGCTTTTCCCTCGCCTGTTGGTTGGTGGACCGACCCCCGATTCACGTTGCCGGTCACGTTTGAATCGGGGATAGGGCACCTCGAACGGCCTCACAATCCGGTGAGTCATCGAATCAGGGAGGGGAAAATAACCGAAGGCGTTCCCAGGTAATTACCTGAGGACTCCGGCGCGGCCGCCGCGTTCAGGGCCGTCAACTCGAGCGCTGAAGTGCTTTGAAGTTCCTACGCTCTGCCGACGACGAGCACGGCTATACGCCTGGCGACTTTGCACACGGCCGTCGCCACGGCGTGCGACTCTCAAAACGATCCGTTCCCGGGCGACTGGCCCGCTGCTTCCGGACGCTGGCGCCGGTTCTCGTCCTCGGGTCATCGGTCGCCGGCGCCGCCTCTGCGAAAGAATCCGACGGCGATCTCGGGGTGCGAGTCGAGCGCGGCCTCGGGCGACCTTCCGGGTCACGAAGTCCCGCACGATCGGGTCGGGCCGCGGCCAGCCATACGGAATCCCCTCGTACTCCGCGATGCGCATCGCGTCGCGCAGAAGGTAGGGCGGCCAGAAGGGGTACACCGTGTCGAAGAATCCCAGGATGCGGACGGCAATCGGCAGGACGACGCGGATGTCGATGTCCACGTCGTACTCGGCCGCGAGGCGCACGAGCCGGTGTCGCGAGGTAGGAGTACGGGGAACGAAAGGACCAGACCACGTCGATGGTCAGCCCCATCGGATGCAAGAAATTATCTTGACGAGAGCGCCCGTGTCCATGGTAGTGAGGCCTCCTCGCCTACCGGGCCAGGGAGGGCGATCATGACGCGAAACATATCGCTGATCATTCTGCTAGCCGGCAGCATCGGCGTGGCATCGGCGCAGAGCGCAGGTGCCGTTTGCGGTGACGGCACGCCGGATCCCGGGGAGCAGTGCGACCTCGGGGCCGGCAACGGGACCCCCGGCAGCTGCTGCACCAGCCTGTGCGAGTTTCGCGCGGTCGGCCTCGTCTGCCGAGCCGCCGCCGGTCCGTGCGACGTCGCGGAGACCTGCACCGGGGCCGACGGCAACTGCCCCGCCGACGCCTTCCAGTCCTCCAACTTCCAGTGCCGTTCGGAGGCGGGAGCATGCGACATGGCCGAGACGTGCAGCGGCACCGGGCCGGCCTGTCCGTCGGATGCATTCCGCCCCGCGGGCACCGTCTGCCGCGCCCCGGCGGGGAGCTGCGACGTCACCGAGAACTGCGACGGTGCGAGCCCCGCGTGCCCCCCGGACGCGTTCGAGCCGAGCACCACGGTCTGCCGTCCGGCCACCGGCGCCTGCGACGTGAGCGAGAGCTGCACCGGCACGGGTCCGAGCTGCCCGGCCGATGCGGTGCAGCCGAACGGCGAGGTGTGCCGACCCGGCACGGGCACGTGCGACCCGGCCGAAGTGTGCGACGGGGTGACCGTGGCGTGTCCGCCCGATACCTTTGCGCCGGACGGCACCGCGTGCAACGACGGCAGCGCCTGCACGGACAACGATGCGTGCTTCCGCGGCGCCTGCGTCGGCACGACGAACGTCGATGCCTGCCTCGACGACTTCTTCTGCTACCGAACGCGGGCCAGCGCAGGAGAGCCCAAGTTCACACCGTTCACGGTTCACCTGGTCGACCAGTTCGACGACGTGCATTTCGACGTGTTGAAGCCGAAGCTCCTCTGCCCGCCGGCCGACAAGAATTCGCAGGGCATCATCGACTCCGCCACGCACCTGAGGGCCTATGCGATTCGGGCTGTCCGCGGGACGCCGCGCTATTCCCCGCGGACGAACATTCTCGTGACGAACCAGCTCGGCGATATCCGCGTCAACACGATCCGCCCCGACCTGCTGCTCGTGCCCGCCGCCAAGAGCCTCACTGCGCCTCCCTCGCCGCCCGACCCGGGGAGCAGCGTCGATCACTACAAGTGCTACAAGGTGCGTGTCACGCCAGGCACGCCGACATTCCAATTACGCGTGTTCGTCACCGTGTCAGACCAGTTCACGCCGCTCAAGACGATCAGGCTCATTCGCCCGAAGCATCTCTGCACGCCGGTCAGCAAGAACGACGAGGTCGTGAAGAACGCGACCGTCCATCTCATGTGCTACTTCGCCAGCGGCCGACCGCGGACGCCGACCACCACGGGAGTCTTCGTGCGCGATCAGTTCGGCCCGGCGCGCGTCGACCGGCTGTCCGAGACGGAGCTCTGCATCCCGTCCCAGAAGACGCCCTGAACACCGCTCCACCGGTCAGCGTCGGCCGAGACGCCGCATCACCCGGGTCGCGAGGAGCATCGGTCCGCGGAGATTTCGCCACAGGAACGACGGCGGCTCCGGTTCGGGGTAGCGCGGAATCACGAAGCCCGGGTGCTTCAGGTTGAACGCGATCGTGATCCGGGCCGCCTCGGTCGCGTGCGCGGAGACGTAATGTCGGAGCGTGGCGGGGAAGAGCACCATGAGGCCGGGCGTCGGCACGACGGTCAGCTCGCGCTCGAAGGGGTCGGCACAGCGCAGGATCTCCTTCGGGACGCCGCTGCGGTCCTCGAACTTCGTCACGCCGGCGTGCGCCGCGTCCGTCGGACGGCCGCCGTCGTCGACGTAGTAGATGCCGGACCAGAGGTTCCGGTTCGTGCGGCCGCCGGCATGGTGATGCGACTTGTTGAGCGCGCCGCGCGTGTTCACGTTGGCCCACCCCTCGATCTGCCAGCCGTCGAGGTGGCCGGGAGTCGGGTCGGGGACCGTGAGCGCGACGAGCTCGCGGACCATGCTCCGGACCCGGTCGATCAACCGGGCGATCGCGGCGTCCTCCCATGTCGGCAGGTCGCGCGTCGAGTGCCAGCCGCCCTCGTTGCTGTCGACGACGCCCGGTGAGCTCGCCATCTTCGCCATGATCACGCGGCGAAGCTCGGCGTTCAGCGTCTCCGAGTCGGGCCAGAGGTACTTCAGCACCGAGATCGCGCCGAACTCGACGAGGTCCATCTGCGCGCCGGGAACCGCTCGCGGGCTTGCTTTCATCGCCGGTCGCGTGAGGGGCATCGCGGGTAAAATGCAAGCACGATGCCACCGCACCTCCTGCGCCACGGCGCACGGCGCGTCTTGCACCTGCGACAGATCATGCGCTGGTACGGTCGGGCCGCAGGCGGGCGAGGGCCGGGACGACGAGGCGTCGTACGAGCCGCCGGGCCGCGCGGCCGGCGTCGGCGCCGACCGGATGGCGCACCATGACGGGCTCGTCGGCGGCGACGACCGGGAGCCGGAGCGCGCCGCGGGTGACCTCGGCCGCGACGCCGAGGTCGCGGTACAGACACCCGTGCATGCCGGTCTCGTTGGCGACGGGAAGGAGCGCGCGGCTCGCCGCGCGGCGGAGCGGTCCGGGCAGCCAGCCGAGGACACGCCAGCGTCTCGCGAGCGGGATGTCGACGTCGGCGGCGGGCTCGGCCATTGCGGCCACGACGCTGACCTCGCGCTCGCCGACGACCACGCGGGCGGTCCGCGGGCGCGCGTCACCGCGCAGCGCGCCGTCGCGAGGGCGGAGCGCCGCGAGCCGCTCCGCCGGTGTCGCACGGACGAGCGCCAGATCTGCCGGCGCCGCCTCGCCGCCCGTCGCCACCGCGGCGAGCGCGGCTCGCCGCCGCGTCCACCAGTCGGTCAGCTCGCCGAGCGTCGCCTCCCACACGTCACCCCCGGCCTGATCGAGGAAACGGGCCAGTGGCTCGGGCCACAGACACGGATGGAAGCACGGCACGGCCAGGACCGACGTCGCCTCCGCCCAGCGGCAGAAGCGGGCCAGGAGCCGCGCGCACTCCTCGGGCCCGACGTAGCGCTGCAGGAAATCGGTGTAGTACGAGACGGGCACGAGCACCCCATCGCCGCGCGGCTCGGGGTAGAAACGCAGCCCGCGCTCTTGATAGCCGAGACGCACGTAGCGAAACCGCGCGAGCAGCGGCGCGAGGTCCGAGCTGTAGGTGGAGTTCGGCGGCGAGAAGCCGCGCGGCGCGAGGCGCGCCGCGCGAAACGCGTCGAGCATGCGGTCGACACGTGCGAGGTTGGTCCGCGCGTCGCCGAAGCCGCGGTGCACGTCGCCGTGCGCGGCGATCTCCCCCGTGGTGTCGCCGGCGTCGAGCCGGCCGAGCGCGTCGGCGGTGCAGAAGAGCGTCGCCGGACGGTCGCGGGCGGCGAATCGCGGAAGGACGCCGCCCGCCTCGAGGCCGTCGAGGTCGTACGTGAGCGCCCGCGCGGCGCGGACGCCGCGCGGCCAGGGTGCCGCGTAGAGCGCCGTCTGCTCGTTCAGCACTCCCGCGACCGTGTGCTCGACGAGCGCTGCGAGGCTCCAGAATCCCGCCACCGTCCGCAGCGCCGGGCTCACCACGACCGGCAGCGCGTAGGCGGCGCCGGAGGGCGCGCGCGCCACGAGTCCGCGGGGCGCGTCGCCGGGTGGCGGCCCGGCGAGCGGCGGCAGCGGACACGGGAGCAGCGCGTGCGTGTCGCCGATCGCGAGCGTGGCGCGCGGCGCCCCGCTCAGGAGCGGCAGGAACTCTGCGTCGGGTCGCCCCCCGAGGAGATCGGCGTCGACCACGACGAGGGGGCCCGGGTGTCGCTCGCGGACCGTTCTCCAGCCGCGGGAGCGGGGGAGAACCACCGCCGCGTACGGGTCGAGGTCGGCGTCGGCCGGCACCTGTTCCACCCACCGCCCGACGGCCGTCAGGAGCGAGACGACGGCGCCAGCGACCGCCCGCGCACCGGCCGTGTCTCCGCCGACGACGGCGATGCGAGCGAGGCGGCTCATGCGGCTCGCGCGCGCTTATCTCGTACGCTTCCTCGTCGGGTCAAGGCGAATGGACCCTCGCGTGGTGCCCGCGCTCGCGCAGGAATGCCCCGAGCTTGCGCTCGTGCATGGTGTCGTGCAACGAAAGGGCCGCCGCACTTGCGTACGCGCTGGCCGCAGCGGTCCGCATCTTGCTTGACACGCCATTCTCCGTGGCACGGCGCATACTCCTCGTCGAGCACAGCGAGACGGGCCTGGTCGGCGGCTCGCTGACCGGTCTCCTGCACCTGGTGCGGGGCCTCGACCGGGCGGCGTATGCGCCGACGTTGTTGCTCTACGAGCAGAAGGCGCTCGACGGTGCGCTCGCCGGCACGGATTGCCGCGTGATGGTGCTGCCGGCGGCGCAGCTGGGAGCGCGGCGGCCGGCGCGCCGGACGCTCGACAACCGCGCCGGTCGACTCGTGCGGCTCAGGCGTCATGCCGGCGTTGTCCGCCGGTTCGTCCAGCACGTCATGCCGCGCGCCCGGGCGCTCTTGCCGGTGCTGCGTGCCGAGCGGCCGGACATCGTCCATCTCGGCAACAGCATCAAGGCGAACCTCGACGGGGTGGTCGCCGCCCGCTGGGCGGGCGTGCCGGTGCTGGCGCACGAGAAGGCACTCGTCCGCTACACGCCCCTCGAACGCTTCTGGGCCCGCGGCGTCGACTGCTGCGTCTGCATGACGCACGCGGTGCGGCGTCATCTCTTGACCGAGGGCGTGCGGCCCCGGCGGCTCACCGTCGTGTACGACGGGATCGACCTCGCGCAGTTTCGTCCCCGGCACGACGCGGCGACCACCCGGGCCACCCTCGGGCTCGACGGCGGGCCCGTGATCGGCATGGCGGTCAACATCCAGCCGTGGAAGGGCCAGGACGTCACGCTCCGCGCCATGGTGGAAGTCGCCGCGGAGTTCCCGGGTCTCGTGTGCCTGCTCGCGGGCGGGGTCGTGCGCGGTGCGGAGCCGTATGCCGCCGCGCTCGACGAGTTCATCCGCACCGCGGGGCTCGCCGGGCGCGTCCAGTTCCTCGGGCCGCGCACCGACGTCGCCGACATCGTCAACGTCTTCGACGTCGCCGTCCACTCCTCGGTCTGGCCCGAGCCGTTCGGGCGTGTCCTGATCGAGGCGATGGCGCTCGGGAAGCCGGTCATCGCCACCAACGCCGGCGGCGTGCCGGAGATCGTGGTGGACGGCCGGACCGGGGTGCTCGTCCCGCCCGGCGACCATGCCGCGCTCGCCCGCGCGCTCGGCGACCTGCTCCGCGATCGGGACCGGCGTGCGCAGATGGGCGGCGAGGCGCGCGCGCGCGCGGCCGAGCACTTCTCCGTGGAGAGCTTCGCGCGCGCCATGCAGGGCGTCTACGCCGACATGCTCGGCGGCTGATGCTCGCCGCCGTCGACGCCCGCTTCTCGAGCGACGCCCGCCAGCGCTGGGACCAGGGGGCCGCGGCCTACGACGCGCGGCACATCCGCTCGCGGTCGCGCTGGTTCGGCCCGGTGGAGCGGCGCATGTACCGGAGCCTCCTCCCGGCCCCGTCGAACGGCCGACGGCTGCGCGTCCTCGACGCCGGTGCGGGTACGGGCGTCCTTTCCGCGTACCTCGCGGCGCATGCGGACGTCGTCTCCGCAGATCTGTCGGCGGCGAGCCTCGCCGTCCTGCGCACGCGGCAGGCGTCCGTCGCCCCGGTGCAGGCCGATCTCGCGCGGCTTCCGCTGCGACCTGGCAGCTTCGACGCCGTCGTCTCCAACGTCGTCTTCCCGCATCTGCCGGATGAGCTCGTGGTGCGCGCCCTCTTGGAGCTGCACGACGTCCTCCGTCCGGGCGGCACGCTCGTGTTCACGGTCTTCAATTGGGAGACGATGCGCCGCTTCCGGACGTTCCCGACGCCGCGTGGTCGGTTCCCGAGCGGCGTCTACTACCGGGCATACACCGCCGACGAGGCGCGCGCGCTCATGAACGCGACGCCGTTCCGCGACGTGCGCGTGCGCGGGCTCGGCGCCGTCTACGCGTTCTGCCAGCCGCGACGCGGGCTCCACCGGCTCTACCATCGCCTCGGGTGGGCGACGATGCCCGTCGAGTACGTCCTGCAGCGGCTGGGGCTCCTGTCGCGGGCTGGCGCCTACCTGGTCGTCACGGCGCGCAAGACACCGGCTTCGTAGCGCGCGCTACCACTTCTCGTACTGGACGGCGCGTCGCTCGTACCCCGCGTGACGGAGGACATCGCGGATCGCCGGCACGATGGCGCCGACGCCGCAGACGAAGAAGTGGCGGCTCCGGTCGGCGTCGCCGTCGACCCAGCGGCGTCGCACCTCGTCGGCGAGCGCGGCGCTCGGCACGTGGTCCCAGCGAAAGGCCGGATACTCTCGCGCGAGCGCGTCGAGCTCGTCCCGGTAGAGGACGCGGTCGCGCGCCGCGGCGCCGGCGAGGAGCCGAAGCGGCCGGCCGGTCGCCGTCGCGACGCCGCGGCGGAGCATGGGGCGGATCGGCGCGATTCCCGTCCCGTCGGCGATGAAGACGGTCTCGGCCTCCGGCGCGCGGTCGAGGACGAAGCTGCCCCACGGGCCGGTGAACCGCACCGCGGCGCCGACCGCGAGGCCGAACAGATAGTGCGACCCCGGCCCGCCGGGGACCAGATTCAGCACGATCTCGAGTCGCCGCGTCTCTTCGGGACTGGAGGCGATCGAGTAGGGGCGGTTCAGGATCTCACCGCCGACGGGCAGGCGGCACGAGATGAACTGCCCCGGGCGGAAGTCGAAGGGGACCGGCAGGCCGAGGAAGAGCGAGCGCGTGTCCGCGCCGTGATCGACGACGGCCTCGAGCCGCCCGTCGAGCTCAACCGCCATGGCCGGAGATCTGGTTGATGGTGTACCTGGGGATCCAGACGACGATCTCCGCGTCCGGATCCTCGATCACCGCCTGGCAGCCGAGGCGGGACGTCGGCGTGAGGCCCGGCGCCTTGTCGAGCAGGTCCTCCTCGGCCTCCTCCGACTCGGAGAGCCGCTCGCTGCCCTTCTTCACGACGACGTGGCACGTCGTGCACGCGCAGTTGCCGCCGCACGCGTGCTCGAGGTGAATGCCGTGCGCGAGCAGCACGTCCAGGATCGAGCCGGGACGGCCGTCGTGCTGGAACGGCGCCCGCGCGGGGTCGAACTCGATCACCCGTTCGGGCTCACCGCTCTCGAACTGCACACGCAGCTTCGCCATGCGGAGCGCGTCACCCTAGCACCCGGGTCGCGCCGCTGCGACTGGCGTGGCCCCGAGGCTCCGGTGTAAGCACCTCCGATGCCGATCCACTACGAGAAGCGGGGTCGCATCGTCACGATCACGATCGACCGACCCGAGCGGCGGAACGCCCTCGACCTCGAGCACTTCGGCCAGCTCGCCGACGCGTGGGTCCGCTTCCGCGACGACGACGAGGCGTGGGTCGCCATCCTCACCGGCGTCGGCGACGTGTACTGCGTCGGGGCGGACCTGAAGAGCTTCATCCCGATCGTCACCGAACGGGCCGACAAGCTCCAGGCCGGCGAGTCGAAGGTGCCGCAGGAGGGCTCGGCGTACACGATGGCGCACTCCTTGATCGCCGTCCTGCGTGACGGCGCGACGCTGCCCGACGGCACGGAGTTCACGCTCTACAAGCCCGTTATCGCCGCGATCAACGGGATCTGCGCGGCGGGCGGCCTCGAGATGATGTGGAACACGGACCTCCGGGTCTGCGCCGACACGGCATGGTTCCAGCTCGCCGAGCCGCGCCGCGGTCTCTTCCCGGGCGGCGGCTCGACGGTGCAGAGCGTCCGCCAGCTCACCTGGTGCCACGCGATGGAGGTCCTGCTCCTCGCCGATCGCATCCCCGCGGCACGCGCGTACGACATGGGGCTCGTGAACCGCGTCGTCCCCCGGGAGCGCGTCGTGGACGAGGCCCGGGCGATCGCCGACACGATCTGCCTGAACGGCCCGCTCGCCGTGCGGGCGTGCAAGCAGTCGGCGAAGGAGAGCACGTTCCTCCCGTTGCGCGAGGCCCTCGCGAACGAGTCGCGCTACTCGGCGACCGTCTTCATGAGCGACGACGCGAAGGAGGGCCTCGCCGCCTTCCGCGAGAAGCGCGCCCCGGTCTGGCGCGGGCGGTGACGCGGACGGCTACTGCGAGACCGTCGTCACCGGCGCCCACGAGGGCGGATCGCTCGCCGGAAACGAGTCTTCGGACGCCCGCGTGACGATGTCGATCTCGTCTCGCTCGCGCGCCGAGAGCTGGGCGTAGACCGGACACCACCCCGTCGCGCCGCGATAGGCGAGCGCCGCGCCCGCGGCCGCGAGCGCGATGCCGAGGGGCGAGCGGCGCGCGAGTCCCCAGAGCGCGAGTGCTCCCCCGGCGATCACCGACACCACCCGTTCGGTCTCCCCGACGTTGACCGTCCGCATGGCTCGACCATCGCCCGGTCGCGAGCGTCGGTCAATCCGGTCGAATGTACCGGCGCAGGTCGAACCGGTCCTTCTTCGCAAGGAGCGGCGCCCAGAGGTCGCCCCGCCGCGCGATCCGCGCCGGCACGTTGTCGATGCGGAAGTCCTCGATACGAATGGGGCTCTGCACCTCGCGCCACGTGACCGGAGTGGAGACGCAGGCCTGCGGGTGCGGGCGCACGGAGTACACCGACGCGAGCGTCCGCCCCCACGCGTTCTGATTGTAGTCGACGTGCACGCGGTCGGTGGGGCGCCTGGCCTTGGCGTACACCGAGGTCATGAGCTTCGGATGGTGGGCCGCGAGCTCGACGGCGACCGTCTTCGCGAACGACCACACCTGCTGCTGCGTCGGACCGCGAACGATCGGCACGTAGACGTGGATGCCGCGCGAGCCGGTGGTCTTCGCGTGACTCGGCATGTCGAGCCCCTCGAGCGTGTCGCGCACGACGAGCGCCGTCTCCCGCACCTGATCGAACGACGCCTTCTCGCCGGGATCGAGGTCGAAGTGCACGTAGTCGGGCCGGTCGACGTCGTCGCAGCGTGCGTACCACTGGTTCAGGTCGATGCAGCCGAGGTTCACCACCCAGAGCAGCGAGGCGAGATCCTGGATGAGGGGGAAGTCGATGACGTTCTCCGACGGGTGGTGGATGCGGCAGAGCTCGATCCAGTCGGGCCGCGGGGAGGGCGCGCGCTTCATGAAGAAGAAGGCCCCGCCGGCGCCGTTGGGATAGCGCTTCATCACCATGGCGCGGTCGCGGATGTGGGGGAGCAGCACCGGCGCCACGTCGGCATAGTATTGGAGGAGGTCGCGCTTGGTGAGGCCGAGCTCCGGCCAGAAGGGCTTCCGCAGGTTGGTCAGGGTGACCGTGCGGCCGCCGAGCGCGACGGTGACGCCGTCGCGGTCGCGGGGGATATCGACCGTGCGTCGCCGCTTCTGCGGCATCAGCGGGCCAGCGGCGCGAGGCGGGGCGGCCGCGGGCCGTGGCGCACGGCCCCGTCGACGGGCACGTAGTCGAGCTCGCGCCCTTCGGCCACGCAGCGGAGCAGCAGACCGCCCCGGCTCTTGTCCCCGCGCCCGACGAAGTCGGCGGGAAAAAACAGGCGCCGGCCGAGCGCGGTCCTGAGGACGTCGGTGTATTTGGTGGAGGCGATGCTGCCGAGGAGCACCACCTGGCCGCGGTGGCCGAGGCGGCCGACGAGGGCGCACGCATCCGACTCGAGCGGCGCGCGAAACGCCGGGTTTGCAGCGTCGACGCGGACGGCGGCGATGCGCCTCACGGCATCGAGGGTGACCGGCTCGTCCGCCGGACGCAGTCCCGCGCCCGGCGTGATGACGAGCGCACCGTCGGTGCGGCGTGGCGGCCGGGCGAACGCACGCGCATAGGCGAGCTTGCCGCGGAAGTAGAGCCCGCTCATGAAGCTCATGAGCTCGCCGAGCGGGACGCCGTCGGCCGAGCGCAGCCGCTGCGCGAGGTCGGAG
>VBKG01000365.1:0-4708 GCA_005879585.1 Deltaproteobacteria bacterium
GGGATGCCCTCGAAGTCGGTGCCGCCCCGGCCCGGGGTCACGCCCGCGACCATCTGCGTGCCGTACTCGCGGCAGAGGCGCGTGTGCAGCTGGCCGGTGGCGCCGGTGATGCCCTGGGTGAGGACGCGCGTCCGCCGGTCGACGAGCACGCTCATCGGTATACGCTCATCGGTATCCTTCGCTCACGCTCATCGGTATCCTTCGCTCACGCTCATGGACGCCTCCGCGCGGCCGCGACTGCCTTCCGCGCGCCGTCGAGCATGTCGCTGGCGGTGATGATGTCGAGCCCGGAGCTCGCGAGGATCGTCTTGCCCTCGTCGACGTTCGTGCCCTCCATGCGGACGACCAGCGGGATCGTGAGGCCGACCTCGCGCGCGGCCTGGAGGACGCCCTCCGCCAAAACGTCGCAGCGGAGGATACCGCCGAAGATGTTGATGAAGATCGCCCGGACGGCCGCGTCCGACAGGAGGATCCGGAACGCGGCCGCCACCTTTTCCGCCGTGGCGCCACCGCCGACGTCGAGAAAGTTGGCCGGCGTCCCGCCCGCCGATTTCACGATGTCCATGGTGGCCATGGCGAGCCCGGCGCCGTTCACCATGCAGCCGATGTTGCCGTCGAGCGCGATGTAGGAGAGCTCGTGCTTCGCGGCCTCCTGCTCGCGCGGGTCCTCCTCGGACGGGTCGCGGAGCTCGCGCAGGTCGGGATGGCGGAAGAGGCCGTTGTCGTCGAAGCCGATCTTGGCGTCGAGCGCGAGGAGCCCGCCGTCGCCCGTGACGACCAGGGGGTTGATCTCGGCGAGCGAGCAGTCGGACTCGACGAAGCAGCGCGCGAGGGCGGTCATGAAGCCGACCGCCTTCGGCACCTGCTCCTTCGCGAGGCCGAGACCGAACGCGAGTCGCCGCGCCTGATACGACGCGAGGCCGATCGCCGGGTCGATCGTCTCGCGCATGATCTTCTCCGGCGTGCGCGCCGCCACCTCCTCGATCTCGATGCCGCCCTCGGTCGACGCCATCATCGTCGCACGATTGGTGGCGCGGTCGACCACCATGCCGAGGTAGAGCTCGCGCGCGATCTGACAGGCACGCTCGACGAGCAGCCGGCGGACGACCCGGCCCTGGGGGCCGGTCTGGTGGGTGACGAGCGGCTTCCCGAGGAGCGCGCGCGCCGTCGCCTCCGCCTCGCCGACGTCGCGCACGACCTTCACGCCGCCAGCCTTACCGCGCCCGCCGGCGTGGATCTGGGCTTTCACGACGCAGGGAAAGCCCATCCGCGTGGCGGCCGCGACGGCTCCGTCGATCGTGAAGCAGGCCTCCCCGTCCGGCACGGCGACCTGGTAACGCCGGAGGAGCTCCTTCGCCTGATGCTCATGGATGTTCACGGGCACCTCATCGTACGAAGATGTCCTTGATCCACTTGATGGTGGTCTGGCGGCCGATCTCGCCGATCGCGTGCGTGAGCGGAATGTCCTTGGGACACGCCTCGACGCAGTTCTGGGCGTTGCCGCAGGAGGCGACACCGCCGGGACCCATGAGGGCGTCGAGACGCTCGTCCGCGTTCAGCTGGCCCGTCGGATGGAGGTTCATGAGGAGCGCCTGCGCGATGGCGGCAGCGCCCACGAAGCCCGTGCCCGGTGGGTCGTCGCGGTGGATCTGCGGGCACACCTCGAGACAGCATCCGCACGTGATACAGCGATCGAGCGCATAGCGGAACTGCTGCACTTCGGGCGAGAGCCGGGGGCCCGGCCCGAGGTCGTAGGTCCCGTCGAGTGGAATCCAGGCGCGCAGATTCTTGAGGGCCTCGAACATGCGGCTGCGGTCGACGACGAGGTCGCGGACGACGGGGAACTTCGTAAGTGGCTCGAGGACGATCGGCTGGTCGAGCCGGTCGACGAGCGCCGTGCACCCCATGCGTACGCGGCCATTCACGACCATCGCGCAGGAGCCGCAGACCTCCTCGAGGCAGCTCGCATCCCACGCCGGCGCGGAGACCCGCTCGCCGTCCGTGGTCATCGGGTTCGTGCGGATCTCCATCAGCGCCGAGAGCACGTTGTGCTGTGGCCGCCAGGCGATTGCGAAGCTCTGCCAGTATGGTGCCCGATCCGGCCCATCCTGCCGCTTCACCCGGATCTCGATCGTCCGGCGGTCAGGCATGCGACTCGGCGGCGTCCGTCACGTCGTACTTCCGTGGCCGCGGCGGGATGAGCGACACGTCGACCGGCTCGTACGAGAGCTCCGGGCCGTCCGACGTCCAGCGCGCCTTCGTGGTCTTGAGCCACCGCGCATCGTCGCGATTCGGGAACTCGGGTTTGTAGTGCGCGCCGCGGCTCTCGTCCCGCCGGAGCGCGCCGACCGTGATGACACGGGCCAGCTCTAGCATGTTCCAGAGCTGCTTGACGAAGGAGACATCGTGGTTGAGCCAGCGGCCGCGGTCCGCGATGCCGATGCGGCCCCAGCGGTCCTTCAGCTCGACGAGCTTCTGCTCGGTGTCGGCGAGCTTCCGATTGTCGCGGATGACGGTGACGTTGGCCGTCATCCACTCGCCCATCTCGCGCGCGAGGAGGTACGCGCTCTCCGGCCCGTCCATCGCGATGATCCGGTCGTAGGCCCGCTGCTGCCGCCGCGCCTCCTGCTCGAAGATGCCGTCCGCCGGGGCGGTCGCCTGTCCCGTGGCGTGTGCGACCATCGCGGGCCCCGCGATCTGCCCGCTGTAGAGGCACGAGAGCAGCGAGTTGGCGCCGAGCCGATTGGCGCCGTGGAACTGGTAGTCGACCTCGCCGGCGGCGAAGAGGCCGGGCACGTTCGTCTTCTGCCCGGCATCGACCCAGAGGCCGCCCATCGAGTAGTGCATGCCCGGAAAGATCTTCATCGGCACCTTCCGCGGGTCGTCGCCGACGAACTTCTCGTAGATCTCGAGCACGCCGCCGACCTTTCGCTCGAGGACCACCGGGTCGAGATGGCTGACGTCCAGGTAGACCATCGGCTCGCCGCCGATGCCGAGCCCCATCTCGAAGACGACCTTGAAGATCGCACGGGTGGCAATGTCGCGCGGCACGAGGTTCCCGTAGGCGGGGTACCAGTCCTCGAGGAAGTACCAGGGCCGGCCGTCGCGCGGCACCCAGACGCGGCCGCCCTCGCCGCGGATCGACTCCGAGATCAGCCGGAGCTTGTCGGGGCCCGGAATCGCGGTGGGATGCACCTGGATGAACTCGCCGTTCGCGTAGTACGCGCCCTGCTGGTACACGGCGCCCGCGGCGCTGCCCGTGTTGACGACGGAATTCGTGCTCTTGCCGAAGACCATGCCCGGGCCCCCCGTCGCCAGCATGACGGCGGCCGCGGGGAAGGCGTGGACCTCCATGCGGGTGAGATCGAGCGCGGTGATGCCGCGGCAGTGGCCCGCCTCGTCGATGACGGCGGAGCAGAGCTCCCACTTCTCGAACTTCCGCACGAGACCGGCCGCTTCGTGTCGGCGCACCTGCTCGTCGAGCGCGTAGACCAGCTGCTGCCCCGTCGTCGCGCCGGCGAAGGCGGTGCGATGGAACAGCGTGCCGCCGAAGCGGCGGAAGTCGAGCAGCCCTTCGGGCGTCCGGTTGAACGGGACGCCCATGCGGTCGAGGAGGAAGATGATCGCCGGCCCCGCCTCGCACATCGCCTTCACCGGCGCCTGGTTCGCCAGGAAGTCACCGCCGTAGATCGTGTCGTCGAAGTGCCGCCACGGCGAGTCGCCCTCGCCTTTCCAGTTGACGGCGGCGTTGATCCCGCCCTGCGCACAGACCGAGTGCGAGCGCTTGACCGGCACGAGCGAGAACAGGTCGACGGGGAACCCCGCCTCGGCGATGCGGATCGTGGTCATGAGGCCCGCGAGCCCGCCGCCGACGACGATGAAGCGCGGCCGTGCCATCGTCAGGCGCGGAAGGCCATGAGGATCGCCAGCGCCGTGCCGTACATGAACGCGAAGAACGCGAGGCACGCCGCGCGCAGCGTCCGCTGGGCGCGGGGACCGACGGTGATGCCCCAGGTGATGCAGAACGTCCAGATGCCGTTCGTGAAGTGGAAGACGCAGGCGAGCACGCCGATCAGGTACGCCGCGAACACGAGCGGGTCGATCATCTTCGCGTGCATGAACGCGTAGCTGATCTCTGCGTTCCCGAGGTAGTACTGGATCCGCGTGCTCCACACGTGGTAGCCGATGAAGAAGAAGGCGAGCACGCCGGAGACACGCTGCAACGTGTACAGATACGCGCCGAGATAGTCGTTGCGGAGCGGGTTCTCGAGCTCGGCCTGACCGACTCGCAGGAACCCGTAGGCCGAGTGAAAGAGCAGCGGCGTCCAGATGAAGAGCACTTCGACGGCGAGCAGCAACGCGCCCGGGAACGTCGAGAAGAACTGCGGCACGAGCGCGAAGCGCTCGGCGCCGGCCAGGATGAAGCTGTTCTCGAGGAAGATGTGGGCGACGAGATACGCGCCGATCGGGAAGATGCCGGAGAGGGAATGGAGCCGCCGGAGGTAGAAGCCGCGACGGTCGCTCACGGCCTCCACCCTAGCGGGTCATCCGATGACGGGAAAATGAAAAGCGCTCGCGATAGCCTTCACGCCGGCTTATCCGCGGCTGCGAGCACGCGCCCCATCGCCTCGACGAGCTCGAGCACGTGCGCGGCGGACGTCTGGAGCGCTTTCCGCTCGCCGTCGGTCAGCGCGATCTCGATGACGCG
>VBKG01000365.1:4803-6244 GCA_005879585.1 Deltaproteobacteria bacterium
TCGATCGCGTCGAGGCGGTCGGCGGCGACGAACGACCCGACCGGGATCCCGCCGACGGTCGTGTGGCTCCGGACCGGCACCATGTCGTCGCCGTGGCCGCCGAGCACCATCGCCTGCACGTTGGTGACCGAGACACCGAGCTCGGCCGCGAGGAAGGAGCGGTAGCGCGACGAATCGAGCACGCCCGCCATGCCGACGACCCGCTGCTTCGGAAAGCCGGTGCGCTGCTTCATGAGCGTCACCATGGCGTCGAGCGGATTGGTGAGCACGATGACGAACGAATTCGCGGCGTGCGTGCGGATGTTGTCGGCGACCGTACCGACGATCTTGGCATTGATCCCGAGGAGGTCGTCGCGGCTCATCCCCGGCTTTCGCGGCACGCCCGCCGTGACGATGCAGACGTCGGCGCCCCGGATGTCGGCATAGCTGTTGGTCCCGGTGAGTGCGATGTCGAACCCCTCGATCGGCCCGCCCTCGAGGATGTCGAGCGCCTTGCCCTGCGGCACCCCCTCGATCACGTCGAAGAGGACGGCGTCGCCGAGACCCTTGAGTGCGCAGAGGTGCGCGAGCGTGCCGCCGATCATGCCGGCGCCGATGAGCGCGATCTTCTTCCTCGCCATGAGTCGGTTCTCAAACAAGAAAAACCCAGCCGGCGCAAGCGCGGGCGACTCGGGGCCGCTACCGGGACCGGCGGAGAAGATCTTCGAACGGCCGTACCAGGTCGCTCCGGTCGAGCGCTGCCTCGAACGTTGCGAGCGTGCTACGGACGAGGCCCGCATCGAGCGCGGGGTTCGCCGCGAGGATGGCGAGCGCGTCGTCGATATCCTTCCCGCGCCCCGCGAGCAGCTTCATCGCGACCACGTCCTCGGGACCGGCGACGGGCACGGGCACGCCGTCGATGACGTGCCGGCGGGCGCGCGCGAGGAACAGCTGCTCCGGCCCCGGGCCGCCGAGGACGATGTCGACCGGCACGCCCGACGCTACGTGCACCAGCGGGACGACCCGGGTTCGCGCTACGAAGTCGTCGAGATCGTCGCGCCTCCGGACGGCGAATCCGCCTTCCGTCAGCGCCGCGATCAGCTCCGAAATTGGCCGCGCGCCGAGGTCGACGGTGACGTCGACGTCGGCTGTCAGCCGCGCTGCACCATAGAGCAGCGCCGCCTGCGCGCCGAACAGGTACCACCCGACGTCGAGCCGGCCGAGCGCCGCGCCCAGCGCACCGAGTAGCTCAGCGACGGGTGAACGCATCGGTCGCGCGGTCGAGCTGCCGCTTGAGCGCGACGTGGTGCGCGAGATCGTCGTCGCGATCGTGCGGCGTCGGCCAGTCGGGCCGGACGCGGCGGGCGTGCTCCCAGAGCGCCTGGCCCGCCTCGAAGCCCGCCGCCGCACCGCGCTCCCGGTACCGTCGCGCGTGGTACGCGCGCTTCGACGCCTCTACCGC
>VBKG01000366.1:0-1201 GCA_005879585.1 Deltaproteobacteria bacterium
AGGCGACGCGGAGCCGGAAACGGCGTGTCGATGAGCTCGTACGCGCCGGATTCCGGATCGATCCGCCCGATCCGGTGGACGTTCAGCTGGCTGAACCAGACGCCGCCGTCGGGCGCGATGTCGATGCCATAGGGCAGCGGCACCGGCGCCCCCTCCGATGCCGTCTCGGGCTGTCCGAACCAGCCGGGGAGGCGGATCACGAACGGCGCGAGCCGGACGGCGATCGCCTGGGCCCAGGTCTTCGCCGGGAGACGGATCGTGCGGTGCGCGCCCGTCGCCGGGTCGATCATCGACACGTGATTGCTGACGGCGAGCGTGTACCAGGCGCGCCCCTTCCGATCGAAGCGGAGCGTGTGCGGGTAGAGGCCCTCGGGCTGGTCGATGAGCTTCCAGCTCTCGGTCCTCGGATCGAAGACGCCGATCTTGTTGCCGAGGCAGAGCGTCACCCAGAGCTTGCCGTCCGGGGCGACCTGGAGGCTGTGCGGCGCGACGTGCGCATCGGCGTTCGGGGGGAGGACGTTCCCGACGCCGCTGAAGACACCGCCGAGGGGCAACCCCGCGTCGGGGATCTTGAATTTCTTTCGCTCGCCGGTCGCCGGATCGAGGTGGTAGAGCATGTCCTTCGTCGTGTCGGCCGAGTAGACGGCGCCCGTCGCATGGTCGACGACGATGTCGTGCTGCACCGAAGCGCGATCGCCGACCTCCCACTCGTCGATCACCGCGGTGAGACCGGCCCCGTCCGGCAGCGGATGGCGCTCGATCTGCTCTTTCAGCTTCGGGACGGCGGTCGCCGGGTCGTAGGCGGCATTCAGGATGCCCGGCAGGGCGGAGCGCGTCTCGCGCGACAGGATGCCGCCCATGCGCGCCATCAGGCTGAAGATCTTCTCCCACGCCGCGGGATCGCGTTGCACCCGCGTCGCCCAGCTGCCCTGCTGGTGGCAGAAGGTACACTCGCGCACGAACTCCTCGCGCATCTGCGCGCTCGGCATCGCGGCGAGCGGAAGCGCGAGCCATCGGTTGGAGGGGAGCGCGGCAAGCCGGTCGTATTCGTCCGTTTCGGCCTCCATCCGGAGCTGCAGTTCCCCGCCAGCGAGCTCGTGCCCCATCACGTTGGCGTCGCGGAAGCCGAAGTGACGGGCGCGCAGGTCGTAGGTGCCGGCGGCGAGGTCGGGAAAGGCGAAGCGGCCCTCGGCATCGGCAT
>VBKG01000366.1:1254-5308 GCA_005879585.1 Deltaproteobacteria bacterium
GGAAGCGCTTCGCGTCATGACGTCACCTCGCTCGAGTGTCTTCGCGCACGTCGAACTCGATCGCTTCGTAGATGAAGCGCGCGAGACGCGCCGTCCCTTCCTTCTCCAGCCGCTCGCCCCGGACGTCGACCACCAACCGATACCGGACTTCGCGCGTATCCTGCCCGCAGCGGTCGCTGAAATCGATGCCGACGCGGTAGTGCCCTCGCGGCGGCTCCCGCCAGCGCGTCGCTTCCAGCCGTTCCTCCTTCGCGTCCCGGCACGAGGCATCCCTGTCGAGCTTGCCGCCACTGGTGGAGGAGTTGTTGGCGAAGTAGACGGTCTCGAGCACGGGATCGGTCACGTAGAGATCGAGGTCGACCGGATCGCCCCAGAGGAGGACGACGCGCAGCCCGTCCGTTCCGGGCGCTCCTGCCGCAGCCGCAGGCGGCGGGGAAGCCGGTGCGCGCCGTTCGGCCGCACATCCGGAGACGATCGCGGCCGCGACCGAGATCGCCGCCAGGCGGATGGCGCCGGATCTCCTCATGCGGACAGGATCGCCTGGAGCACCCGGCACAGAGGGTTCGCGAACTGTCCATCCCGCCACACGACCGCCGTCGTCCCGAGCGTCTCCCCAGCGCCGGCCGGCCCGCGCCGTGCCGCAGCAGAGCTCCAGGATCCGGAATCCCGGCCGCGCGCTGACGTGCTGATCCACGATCGCGTCTTCTCTCTCGTAGCCCAGCCGGGATACCGCCCGCACCAGGAACAAGCGGACGGCGGTTAAGCCGACCCCTTCTTCGGGCGCGTCTTCCGTCCGAGCTTCTCTTCAATCGCCTCCGCCACGAAGTGCATGAGTACGATCTCGTGGGTGACGCAGTACAGCTTGAGGCGACGGTGAAGCTCCTTCGGGATGCGGGTCGCCAGTTGCGTCCATGCTTCTTCGGCCTTCGCCATCATGCTGCCTTCTTCTTCGATCCGGCTGGACGCCCAGGACCACGCCGACGCCCGCGACGACGGCGACCGTTCTTCGGCTTCGACTTCCCCGCGGAGATGCTGCCGAGCAACGACTGGATCGCGGAGCGCACTTCCTGCTGAACCAGGTCCCGGATCACGGTCACGAGGCTCTTCTTTCTCGGCATCGACTCCTCCCTTCCGGCGCCGGATACACGAAAGCCCATCACCAGCAAAGTCGGCGGCTCACCGACCGGAGTGATAGAGGAGGACGTATACCAGAACGCCGCTGACCGAGACGTAGAGCCAGATGGGCAGCGTCACACGCGCGAGCCGCCGGTGGCGGTCGAAGCGGCCGCGCCAGGCGCGGTGGATGGTCGTCAGCGCCAGCGGCACCACGAGCGCCGCCAGCACGATATGGGGGACGAGAAGTCCGAAGTAGACGGGGCGCAGCCACGCCGCACCGTGGAAGGGGACCGAGCCCACCTGGGCGTGGTGGATCAGGTAGGTGATGAGGAAGAGGGAGGAGGCGGCGAAGGCCGCGATCATGCACGCCCGGTGGGCGGCGATGCGACGGCGGCGGATGAAGACGTACCCGCTGCTGAGGAGGACCGTCGCCGTGGCGTTCAGCGCGGCGTTGATCGCGGGCAGCCAGGACGACCCAGCCGCGTGCCCTCCGTGTGGCCCGTAGATGACGAGGGCGACGCCCCCGATGACGATGGCGGTCAGCGCGCCGATGACCCAGGCGGCGAGCCGCTCAGCCGCAACCGCAGCATCAGACGCGCTCGGCGCGAGAGGGGTGCCTTTCGTCATGAGCCGCAAGAAGCCTGCCCCGTGGGTAATGTCCTAATTTGAAGGCTTGGGCGGCAGGTAGTCGGCGCAGTCGCACTCGCGGGGCGCGGGAACCTGCGGCATGACGCCCGGCACGGCGCTCGCGATCGTTGTCGTGCGGTGCCATTGGTGCCCGCATTCGAGCCGATGACATGAGATCGCTTCCGGCGACCTCGGACCGATACTCCTTGACTGCCTTGTCTCTCTCTTATCGCCAGGTCCGCAGATGTCACAGGTCATTACGATCCTCCCTTCGCGTCTCAGGGCCTTGGGTAAGGGCAGAGTTCGCTGACCGTTCGGTTGTGCTAGACTCGACTAGCAAACTGGGCATCCCCAAAGGAGGAGATACATGCCACTCACGGCGGCACCTTGGTGGCATTTCAGCCGCGGCACGGTGGAGTCGGACAGGGACGATCCGGGTGTGTACGAGATGGGCAACGCCAGCGACAGCGTCGTCTACATCGGCAGCTCGGACGCCTTGAGGCGGCGGTTGAAGGAGCATCTGAGCGAGTCAGGCACCTGCCTCCGCAAGAACACCGTCAGATACCGTATCGAATACACCAAGGACTACCAGGCTCGCGAGCGGCAACTCTACGACAAGCACGTCGAGATTCACGGCGAGCCGCCCCAGTGCAACGAACCGCCAGCCCTAGTGCCGGGTTCTCTCTGAGGCTCGACCAGTCGAAACAGTGCCCGTCGGTATAGCGGGAACGCGGACGCGGCGCTCGCGAACAGTGTGAACAGGGCGAGGGGGAGTGCGACCGGCGATAGCTGGCCTCCTCGCCATGACCGTGGAAGGTCATGGTCGGTCATGGGCCCGCACAGGAGTAGGTCGCGCGACAAGCGCTTAACAGAGGGCGATGCTACATGAGAACGGCGTGGGAGGTCCCCCACAAGCACCTGACCCCCGAGGCCCTTCACAGCCTGGCCGAGGAGTTCGTAACACGTGACGGGACGGATTACGGACAGGTGGAGAAGACGCTCGAAGAGAAGGTGGCGGCCCTGATGCGTCAGCTCGAGCGCGGCGAGGCCGCGATCCTGTACGACAGCGAGAGCCAGACCATCAACATCGCTCCGAGACACGCGCTCCGGTAGACCGTCGCCTCCATCATGATGGACCGGGGACTGGAGAAAATCTCTTCGAGCAAGCCGGGCTCTCCCGCTCAGAAGAGCGTCGCCGCGCCCGCACGTGGCCGAGGTGGTCCTTGTGACCGCGCGCCGTTACCAGGACGGCGTGGGATGGCCTGACGATCCCTCGCCGTCGAGGAAGAAAATGAGCGTCCGCCGATGATGTTCGGCGTCACGCGCGGCGGCCGCGCTCGTGTGATGCGATTCGGGATCAGCGTGTCGAGTAGCGAGACGGCGACCAAGCGCGGAAGAGGTCCACGGCTCCTGGCGACTCGACAGTCCTGGGGACCGCGGGGTTCGGAGGGGATGTCTTTGAAGCCGGCTTGCGCGGCTTCTTCGCGGCCTTCCCTCTCCTGCGCTTGGCACTAGCCGTCTTAGTGACCTTCTTCCGAGCGACGTTCTTCGTCACCTTGCTCTTCGTCCTCTTCCTGGCCATCAATGCCTCCTCTTCCGAGGGCACGCGTCACATCGAGCCTCTCGCGCAGGCCGTCGGCATCGATCCCGATTGCCTCGCGAACGTTCTCGAAGCTGAACGGCCACGTGCGATCCGTGCTCGCCACGTACGCGATGGCCCGCCGGATGCCCCGGAGGTCGGTGGGTACCCCGTAGCCCGCGGATCGCCGGTACACGGAGCCCCAACAGTCATCCATGACCGTTCGCAGCACCGCGACCATGAGCCGCCTCTCCGGCTCGCCACGGCGCGCCTCGGCACGGCGAAGGAACTGCGTCGGTCGCATCACGCGGATCGCCGCTGGATCGCCGCCATCGCCGATGGGTTGCTCATGGAAGCACCCTTGCACGGTGCGCTTCAGCCTCACGCTGCCCCTCGCGCAGCTCGGCCCAGAAGCGAGCGCGCTTCTCGGCCCAACGCCGAGCCTCCTCATCCCCTTCTATCTTTGCCGCGATGGGACCGAGCACATCGCGTAGCCGGCCCGCCCGTCGCCACAACGATCGCCAACGGCGCGCTAGCGCCTGCCGCAGACGTTCCCACATCCTAGTTCACCCGCGTGAACTCCCTTCCAAAGCCAACGAATGCCTAGGTTCCCTTCGGGATGCGCAAGGCCGACTGAAGCGATTTGAGGAGAGCGTAGGCTTCTTCGGTGCTGAGCCGATAGCGCGGCTTCGAGTTGTCGTTGACAAACACGACGAACGGCTCACTCCGGGC
>VBKG01000063.1 GCA_005879585.1 Deltaproteobacteria bacterium
TACGTGAGCTGCGAGCCGGAGGAAGCCGGCGTCGCGTTCGCGGCGGACATGCTCGGGCCGGACTTCATCCTCTACGCCAGCGACTACCCGCACTGGGACAGCGACTTCCCCGAGTCGACGCGGAGCCTGACGCGGCGGACGGATCTCAGTGAGGAGGTGAAGACGCGCGTGCTCGGCGAGAACGCCCGCGCGTTCTACCGTCTCGGTTCCTGAGCCGTCACCTCGTCCGCAACACGGTCACCGGCTCGCTCGCGATGCAGTCTTTCGGGAGGCCCGGCAGGATCTGCCCTTCGCGGAAGCGCTCCTTGTCCTGCTGTCAAGGAAAATCATCCCTTCGCGGGACGTCCGTCGCGCATCGCGTCAGCAAGAAACTGGGTCTTCTTGATCCCGTCGGCGTGCGAAGCCGCGCGCGACAAATGCGAACGGGTGGACGACGGTCCTACGAACGATCGGACGCTCTTGCGCAAAAATTGGGGACGAGAATAAAGCGGCGACTAGAGAGGGGGACCACAGATGGCTACTCGATGGCTACGATGGCCGCTCGGTGGACTGCTCACCCTGTCCGTGGCGCTCGGCACCACGGCGGCGTGGGGCAGCCCGTGCATCCAGGACGCGAAGGGCGAGTACAGGAACTGCAAGGCGAGCTGCGTCGAGGACTTCCAGGTCGCGAAGGACGCCTGTCTGAACCGCGACCACCCGTGCGTGGAGAGGTGCCGCGCCGAGCGCGGCCTCTGTCGCGAAGGCACGGGCATCGACCAGGCCTTCGCCGCCTGCGACGCGACGCTGGATGCCGCGAAGCAGGACTGTCGGGACAAGTTCCCGGCGGGGTCGGAGGATCGCGACAACTGCATCGACCAGGCCCAGGTGGTGGCCTTCCAGTGCCGTGACAGCGCCCGCGAGCAGTTCGGCCCGGCACTCAAGCAGTGCCGGAGGGACTTCAGGGTCTGCGCACGCGCCTGCGGCCCGCCCGACGTGCCGGTCGACGCCGCCCAGTGCAAGCAAACGGCGAAGGACAACTTCCGGACCTGCAAGGCGAACTGCCGCGAGGACTTCCAGGTCGCCGTCGACGCGTGCCTGAACCGCGACCACGCCTGCGTCGAGCAGTGCCGCGCGGATCGGCAGACCTGCCGCCAGCCGACCCTCGATCGGCTGAGCTCGGACATCGCCGCCTGCAATGCCCGGCGGGACAGCGACATCCAGAACTGCAAGGACCTGTACGCCGACGGGACACCCGAGCGCGACCAGTGCATCGACAACGCGCAGGTCGCGGGCTTCGAGTGCCGCGACCAGGCACGCGAGGACGCGCGACCCGGTCTGCAGACGTGCCGCGAGCACTTCCGCGATTGCGTGCGCGCGTGTCCGCCGGCGAGCTGAGGCGGCACCGTTCGTGAACGCGAGGGCCCCCGGCAAGTGCCCGGGGGCCCTCAATCATTTCGGGGACCCGGCCTCAGCCGAGCAGCGGGACAGCCCCTCGCATTGACCTCGTAGTCCCGCTCCTCCAGCACGCCTGCGGCGATGGCGCGGATTCCGGCGTTCCTGATCGCGAAGAGCGCGGCTGATGAAGTCGTACCTCGCCGGGTCGCTCCGGAGGATCAGTGGTTGGCTCCAGTCACGATGATCTGCGCGCTCGGTTGATCGGCTGCGACGGCCAGCGTCTCGTTGAACAGTCCGGCGAGCGCCAAAAAGCCGAACACTGGCAACGGGATGTGACTTGCTAGAATCGTCATTTTTGCGCCTCCTATGATGGCTGCTGCGCCTCGACTCCGCCGGGACGGCAGGCCGGCGAGGGTCGGCGATACGTGAGTAACGCCGCAGATGTCAAGGAAAAAATTCCGCGGCGAGGGTCTCAGCCGAGCAGCGGCTTACCCGCGCTCCGGAGCTTGTACTTCTCGACCCGGCCCGTCGCCGTCTTCGGAAGCGACGCCGGAAACTCCCAGACCCGCGGTACCTGGAACCCCGCCAGCCGCGCGCCGGCGAACTCGCGGAGCTCGTCCTCGCCGACCGGTCCACTCGCGACGACGAACGCCTTGATCTCCTGACCGAGCACCGGGTCCGGCACGCCGACCACCGCCACCTCGGCCACGCGCGGGTGCTCACGCAGCACCTTCTCGACGAGCGCCGACGATACGTTCTCGCCGCCGCGGCGGATCACGTCGCGCTTCCGATCGACGAAGTAGAGCCAGCCGTCCTCGTCGAGCCAGCCGACGTCGCCGGTGAGGAACCAGCCGTCGCGGACGGCGCGCGCCGTCTCGTCGGGGTCGCGGAAGTAGGCGGCCATTCGTGACGGCGAGCGGACGGCAATCTCGCCGGGGGTGCGCGGCGGAAGATCGCGGCCGGCGTCGTCGACGATCCGGATCTCGACGCCCGGGACGGGCGGTCCGCAGGAACCGGCACGGGGTGGCACACCGATCGGCGTGATCGTGACCACGCCGGCGTCGGTCGAGCCGTAGCACTCCGCAACGTCCGTCACCCCGAACCGCTCGATGACTCGCTCGCGCACCGACGCGCTGCCGAGGCCGAGGATGACGCGGAGCCGGCTCGTGCGCTCGGCATCCGACGCCGGACGCGCGAGCAGCATCGCCAGGATCGTACCGAGCGTGTAGAGGACGGTCGCGCCCGTCTCCTGGACGAGCGGCCAGAACGCCGAGGCGTGGAAGGCGGCGGGAAACGCGACCGTGGCGCCGGCGTGCAACGCGGTCTGCACGGCGCCCCACGCATTGCCGTGGAAGAGCGGCGTCACGGCGAGGACGACGTCCTCCGCGGTGATGCCGAGCGTCTGGAGGAAGTGGCGGCCGGCCCGTCCGGACGTGCCATGCGTGAAGAGCACGCCCTTCGGATTGCCGGTCGTGCCCGACGTGTAGAGGAGGAGCGCCGGATCCTCCGCGCCGATGCCGACCGCGAGCGCTGCGTCGGCGCCCGCGAGCGCCTCCGGCGTGACGGTGTTCGCGTGGCGGCGGAACGACTCGACATGCGCCGCGCTCGTCACCACCACCCGCGGTTCGGCGTGGCGCACGATGTAGCCGAGCTCGGCCGCCCCGAGCACCGGGTTCACCGGGTTCAGCACGCCGCCCACCTTCAGGATCCCGAACGCCGCGACGAGATACTCGACGCAGTTGCCGAGCGCGAGCGTGACGCGGTCGCCGCGCACCACGCCGAGCGCCGCGAGCGCGCGCGCCGCCGCGTTCGCCAGCCGGTCGAGCTCTGCGTAGCTCACCGCGCGGCCCTCGTGCAGGATGAACGGATGCGCGCCGCGCGCGGCGACGTCGCGGGCGAGGGCGTCGAGGATCGTGTCGCTCACTACGCGAGGGTGCCCCAGTCGGCGACCAGCACCGCGCCGACCACCATCTTGGCGTCGTCGGAGGCCAGATAGGCAATCGCCTTCGCCATGTCCGCGGGGTCGGCCAGCTGGTGCGGCAGGGGCGGCGAGTAGTATGCGACGAGCTGCTTCTCGAAGTCCTCGCGCGGGATGAAGTGCTGGATCAGCGGCGAGCGGATGCCGGCGGGTGCGAGGCAGTTGATCCGCAGGCCGCGGCTCGCGAACTCGAGCGCGATCGAGCGGGTGAAGTTGACGAGCCCCGCCTTCGACGCTGCGTAGTGCGCCGCGTAGGCCTGGCCTCGCATGCCCGCGCTCGAGGCGACGTTCACGACGGCGCCGCCCGGGCGCGCCAGCAGGTGCGGGAGCGCCGCCTTCACCGTGTTGAACGCGCCGGTGAGGTTCACGGTCAGCACCCGCTGCCACTCCTCCTCGTCGATCTCCTCGAGCCGGGCGGAGCGGCCGATGCCGGCCGCGTTCACCAGGATGTCGACGCCGCCGAAGGCGCCGACCGCCGCGTCCACCGCGGCGCGCACGGCCGCCATCGAGCCGACGTCGCAGACGGCGCTGTCCGCGACGCCGCCGGCCGTGCGGATCGCCGCCACCGTCTCGGCGAGGCCGGCGCCGTTCACGTCGACGCCGAAGACCTTGGCGCCCTCGGCGGCGAAGAGCCGCGCGGTCGCCCGACCGAGGCCCGAGCCGGCGCCGGTGATGAAGAGGACCCGCCCCAAGAACCTCATCGTGCCCACGCCTCCTCGACGCGTCCGGCCGTCGTGATCGTCGCGAGCAACCGGAGCGTGTGCTCGAAGACCGCTTCGACGTACTCGTCGGGCGTACCGGTGACCGCATCGCGCGGGATGACCACCTGGTAGCCTGCGTTGACGGCCTCGAGCGTCAGCCCGAGGATGCCGACGTTCACCGAGACGCCCGTCGCGACGACCGTCCGGACGCCGAGGTTCCGCAGCAGCGCGTCGAGCTCCGTGCCGTCGAACGGCGTGAGGCCGTGGAAGCGCGTCACCACGTAGTCGCCCTCGGCGGGCGCGAGGGGCGCAACGACCGCCTGCTGCGGCGATCCCGGGAGCAGCGGCGTTCCCTTGCGGCTCGCGGCCAGCAGGAGACAGTTCGCGACCGCGCCGCCGCCGTCGGGGCGGCGCGACATCGTGCAGTGGAAGACGGGGACGCCAGCCCGGCGCGCCGCGGCGAGCACGCAGGCGATGTGCGCGACGGTCTCGTGGCGCGCCACCGACTCCGCGAGCGCGCCGAGCCGGCCGCCGCCACCGATGATGCCCTCCTGGCACTCCATCATCAGGAGCGCAGCGCGCGACGGGTCGAGCAACGCGTCGAGGTCGACCGGCATCAATTGATCGCGTAGAGGCGGCGCGGGTTCTGGTCGAAGATCGAGCGCTTGGCGCGCTCGGAGAGATCGGCCCGCTCGGTCAGGATCTTCACCGTGTCGGGGAACTTGCAGTCCCAGTGGCAGTAGTCGGACGCGTACACGACGACGCCCTCGCCAAGCGAGTCGACCACGTGCGGGATACCCTTCTCGTCGGGGTCGCAGCCGATGAAGCAGCGACCCGAGAGGAAGTACTCGCTCGGCTTCCGGTCGATCCCCGGCGCCTGCTCGGGCGTCAGCTCCCAGTGCTCGTCGAGCCGCTCGAGCCACGTGGGCAGCCACCCGACGCCGGCCTCGAGGAATGCGACGCGAAGTCGCGGGAAGCGGTGGAGGATGCCGCCCACGGTGAACGCCATGATCGCGATCATCTGGCCGACGGGATGGGTGAAGGCGTGGACCTCGAGGCGCGTCTTCCAGCGGTCGACGCCGATCGGCACCTGGTCGATCGCCTGCCCACCGCCGTGGACGCAGACCGGGACGCCGAGCCGTTCGGCCTCGGCCCAGACGACGTCGAAGCTCGGGTGGTCGAGGTTCTTTTCGCGGATGTGCTGCGGCGTGACCATGCCGACCATGCCGAGCTCGGTGACCGCGCGGCGGAGCTCCGCGGCCGCCGCCTCCGGGTCGATCATCGGGAGCTTCGCGACGGACTTGAGCCGCGCCGGCCGGTAGCGCGTGTACTCGGCGCGGGCGTCGTTCAGCGCGCGGCAGAGTGCCACCGCGAACTCGTGGTCGAGGCCGGCCCACTCCTCGCCCGCGCCGCCGGGGAACATGACGGTCTGGTCGATGCCCTCGAGGTCCATGTCCTCGAGCCGGGCCTTCGGGTCGGTCATGCCGGGGCGCTCGAGGCTGTCGAGCTTGGCAGTCCCCTTGGTCTCCTTCACGCCGACCCCGGGCAGGTTGGCGAACTGCTTCTTGATGCGCTCGCGACGCGCGTCCCAGAGCGGCTGGAGCCGCGCCGGAATGCGCTCGTGCCAGTTGCGCAGGTCGCCGCCGTGGCCGTCGGCGTCGATCACGTGGTGGCCGAATTTGCCCATCGTGTGTCCTCCCGTCAGGCAACGCGGTCGAGGAGAAAGACACCGCGCGCCAGGCGTCCCGCCTCGAGGTCCTCGAGCGCTCGGGGGAGCTCCTCGAGAGCATAGTGCTGGGTGATGAGCTCGTCGATCTTGAGCCGCCCACCGAGGTAGAGGTCGGCGAGCAGCGCGAAGTCGCGACGGGGCCGCGCCGTCCCGTACCGGCAGCCGAGGATCGCCTTGTTCTGGTAGAGCGCGTGCACGACGAACTCGAGGCTCGAGCCGAGCTTCGGGACGCCGACGATGGTGAGCGCCCCGCCGGGCCCGAGCGCGTCGAGCGCCTGCTTGATGACCGCGAGGTTGCCGACGGCCTCGAAGGTGTAGTCCGCGCCGCCGCCCGTCAGCTCCTTGATCGCCGCCACCGGATCGTCGCGCGAGGCGTCGACCGTGTGCGTGGCGCCGAGCCGGCGCGCGAGGGCGAGCTTCTCCGCCACCACGTCCACCGCGACGATCTTCGCGGCGCCCGCCAGTACCCCGCCCTGCACGCAGCTGAGCCCGATGCCGCCGAGACCGAAGACGGCCATCGTCGCGCCGGTCTCGACCTTCGCCCGGTTCACGACCGCGCCGACGCCGGTCATGATGCCGCAGCCGATGAGCGCGGCGCGGTCGAACGGCACGCGCGGGTCGATCGGGATCGCGCTCTGCTCGCGGACGACGGTGCGCTCTGCGAACGCCGAGGTGTTGGCGAACTGGTACGCGGGCTTTCCGTCGACGGTGAACGGCTGCGCGTCCTTCGGGCTCGGCGCATTCCGACACTCCGTCGCGCGCCCGGTCTCGCACGCGGCGCAGCGCCCGCAGTGCGCGAGCGTCGAGAGGACGACCGCGTCGCCCTCCTTCACGGCCGTGACACCCGGCCCGACGGCCTCGACGATCCCGGCGCCCTCGTGCCCGAGGACGACGGGCGTCGGGTACGGGATCGAGCCGTCGATCACGCTGAGATCCGAGTGGCAGAGCCCCGCCGCCCTGATCGCGACGCGCACCTCACCGACACCCGGATCCTTGACGCGCACGTCCTCGATGGCCACGCGACGACCGCCCCCGTGGTAGACCGCGGCGCGCATCACGCAGGGTTGCCGACGCGGAGGACGCGCCCGGGCCGCGCGCCCGTCAGCTTGCCGTCCTCGAGGATCGGGTCGCCGTTGACGATCACGGACACCACGCCCTCGGGGCGCACCTGCCAGCGCTCCTCGCCGCCCGGCATGTCGCGCACGAGCTCCTTCCGGCCGAGCGCGAGCCGTGCGGGGTCGAAGACGAGGATGTCGGCGTGGTAGCCGCGGGCGAGGAGGCCGCGCGCCTTGAGGCCCGTCACCATCGCGGGGAGATGCGTGATGCGCCTGACGCCGTCCTCGAGCGATACGAGCTTCCGGTCGAGCACCCACGAGCGGAGGTAGTACGTCGACCACTCCGAACCGTCGTCGCGGTCGGCATGCGCGCCGCCGTCGCCCGTGCCGACGATCATGTGGAGGTTCCGCTGCGACTCGGCGTTGGCGTCGACCCAGGCCGGGCTCTCGCTGTTCCACAGGAACTGCGTCTCGAGGCCGTCGGCCAGCGACAGCTCGCACATGACGTCGGCCGCGTGGACCCGGCGCTCCTTCGCGAGGGCGGCGAGGCTCTTGCCCACGGCCTCGGGATGGGCGCGCGAGCGGTCGACGAAGACGCGGTCGAGCGCCGGCATCGGGAGCGTCGAGCCCTGCTTGGGATCGGTGTTCGGGTGATCGAGGCCGTCGCGGAGGTCCTCGCGGAAGCTCGGGTCGCGCATGCGGGCCATCCGCTCGGCCGCCGGCAATGCGGAGAGGCCCCGCCAGTGGAACACGCCGTCGTAGAGCGACGTGCCGCGCCGCCAGTTGAACGGCCGCATGAAGGGCTGCGTGCGGAGCATCGAGTAGATCGCGGCGCCACGCTCCCGCGCGGCAGCGAGGAAGCTGGTCTGGTCCTCCCAGCGCTCGCGCGCGCCGGGACGGAAGCCCATGCCCTGCACGACGACGGGCAGCCCCGAGCGGTGAGCGAGCTCGACGAGCCGCTCGCGGTCGCGCGCGTCGTAGCCCTGCACGGCGGTCTCTGCGAGGAACGCGATGCTGCCGGCGCCGCCCTCCCCCGCCGCCTCGGCGAGCGCCAGCACCTCGTCGAAGGCGGCGTGCCGCGACGGCACCGGACGGCCGAGCTGATCGGTGTGCGTCGGCGCCTGCGACGACGAGAAGCCCGCGGCGCCCGCCGCCATCGCCGCGCGGACGAGCCGGCGCATCTGCTCGAGCTCGTCGGCCGTCGCGGCGCGCTCCGAGGCCGCGTCGCCCATGACGAAGCGGCGGAGCGCAGAATGGCCGACGTACACCGCGGCGTTGATCCCGAGCCGGCGGTCGAGAACGTCGAGGAACGACGGGAAGCTGTCCCAGTCCCACGGCAGCCCGCTCCGGAGGACGGACGGCGTCATGCCCTCCACCTTGGCGAAGAGCGCCGTCACCCACTCGCGGTCCTCGGCGCGGCAGGGCGCGATCGAGTAGCCGCAGTTCCCGGCCACGACCGACGTGACGCCGTGGTAGCAGGACGATGTCGCGAAAGGCTCGAAGGAGAGCTGCGGGTCGTAGTGCGTGTGGACGTCGACAATGCCCGGCATGACGACGAGGCCGTCGGCGTCGATGGTTCGCCGGGCGCCCGAGAGGCGGCCGATGTCGGTGACGAGGCCGTCGCGGATGCCGACGTCGGCGCGGCGCATGGGGAGGCCCGAGCCGTCGACGACGGTCCCGCCCTTGACGATGGTGTCGAAGCTCATGGTGTCGTCCACCCGATGTACTTGAGCTCGCTGTAGGCGCCGAGGGCCCACTGGCCCCCGACGCGGCCGACGCCCGAGAGCTTGTAGCCGCCGAACGGCGCGTCGGGATTCAGCGGGCTGCCGTTGATCTGCATCGTCCCCGTGCGCACGGCGTGCGCGACGCGCAGCCCGCGCGCCGCGTCGCCGGTCCACACGTAGCCGTAGAGCCCGTAGTCGGACTCGTTGGCGAGCGCGATGGCCTCCGCCTCGTCGCGGAAGGGGATCGCGGTGATCACAGGGCCGAAGATCTCCTCGCGCGCGATCGTCATGTCGTTGCGCGCGTCGGTGAAGAGCGTCGGCTCGACGTAATACCCGCGGGAGAGGTGAGGAGGCCGGCGGCCGCCGCAGGCGAGCGTCGCCCCCTCCTCGCGGCCGCGCGTGATGAAGCGCTCGACGCGCGTCCGCTGCGCGGCGGAGACCAGTGGCCCGACGACGACGCCCGGCTCGCGCGGATCGCCGATGCGCAGCGTGGGGCCCGACGCGGCGAGGCGCCGCGTGAACGGCTCGTACAGCGGCTCCTCGATCAGCACGCGCGTCCCGGCGATGCAGATCTGACCGGAGTGGAACGTCCAGACGCTCATCGCGCTCGCGAATGCCCGGTCGACGTCGCAGTCGGCGAAGATGATGTTCGCGGACTTACCGCCGAGCTCGAGCACCGTTCGCTTCATGCGTCCGGCCGCCGCCTCCTTGATGCGCCGGCCGACGGCGGTGCTGCCCGTGAACGAGATCATGTCGACGTCGGGCGAGCGCACGAGCGCTTCGCCGATCTCCGCCCCTTCGCCGTTCACGAAGTTCACGACGCCGGGCGGCAGCACGGCATCGACGATCCGGCAGAGCTCGGCAACACCGAGCGGGTCTACGGGCGACGGCTTCACGACGACCGTGTTACCGCACGCGAGCGCCGGTCCGATCTTCCCGGCGCAGTTCGTCATCGGGAAGTTGAAGGGCGTGATGCAGGCGACGACGCCGACCGGCTCGCGGACTATAACACCGGCCGCGAGGGAGCGGCCGGTCTCGCGCGGCGGCACGCCTTGCTCGAGTGGCGCGGTGGCCAGCTCGGCGGCGCGCAGCAGCCGGCCCGCGACGGCGCGGACCTGCTGCGCCTCGGCGACGGCGCGGACCGCTCCCGTCTCCGCGATGGTCAGCTCGACGAGGCCGTCCATCTCGCCCTGGAACCGTTCCGCCGCGGTCCGAAGCAACGCCGCGCGCTCGCCGCCGCTCATGGTCCGCCACGGACCACGCTCGAAGGCGTCCCGCGCCGCGCTCGCGGCCGCTTCGGCCTGCGCCACCGAGCAGGCGGGCGCGTGGCCGGCGATCTCCTCCGTCGCCGGGTTCACGACCGGGTACGTGCCACCGGCGGCCGGCACCCAGCGGCCGCCGATCAGCACCTGGTCGAAGACCGGCCCCGCCATGCGGTGTCAGGCGGCCTGCGCCTTCAGCGCCGCCTCGCGCTGGCGCGTCGTCGAGTGCACGGGGTCCTTGTCGAACTTCGGGAGGACGTGCTTGCCGAACGTCTCGATCGACTCGAGCACGTACTTCTGGTCGAGCGTCAGCGTCAAGGGGGCGTAGATCAGCTGGTCGACGCCGAGCTCCTCGTACATGCGGATCACCTCGACGATCTCTTCGGGCGCGCCGATCTGCCGGCCGCCCACCTTGAGGCCGTCCTTCAGCGCCTCGGGTGTCGGGGCGGTGAGGCCGCTGATCCGGCCCTCCTTCGGCATGCCCTTCGGCCGCGGGATCGAGTCGAGCGCGTTGAAGAAGTACTCCGTGAACGTCTCCACGCGCGCCCGCGAGTAGAGCCAGCGTGCCTGGTCGCCGTCGGGGAGGCAGAGCATGTTGGTGGTGACGGCGATGTTGTCGTTCACGTAGCCGGCGATCGGATTCTTGCAGCGCTTGATCGCCTCCTTGTAGCTGCGGACGTTCTCGGCAATCTCGGACGGCGTTCCGAAGGTGAAGCAGAGCGAGCCGAGGCCGAGCTCGCCCGCCTCGACGAACGTCGGCGGGCTCGAGCAGGCGAGCCACATCGGAGGATGCGGCTTCGAGTAGGGCTTCGGGAGCACGTTCCGCTCGGGCATCCGGAAGTATTTGCCCTCGTACGCATACGGCTCGTCGCGCCACATACGCGGGATCTGCTCGAGCGCCTCGCGCCACATGGGCTTCGTCTCGGCGGCCGACGGGATCGCGAAGCCCGCCCACTCCGTCGACGACGAGCCCCGGCCGGTGCCGAACTCGACCCGCCCTTCCGAGAGATGGTCCATGGTGGCGATCCGCTCCGCGACGCGCGCCGGGTGGTTCACGGGCGGGGTGATGTTGACGATGGCGTAGCCGACGTGGATCCGCCGCGTGCGCGCCGCCACCCACGACAGGAAGATCTCGGGCGCGGGCTGATGCGAGTAGTGGGTGAGGAAGTGATGCTCCGGCGACCAGTCGTACTTGAAGCCGACCGCGTCGACGGCGAGCGCGACTTCCTGCTCGCGGAGATAGCGCGAGTGCTCGTCGTCCCACGGTGGGACGTGCATGTGCGAGAAGATCCCGAACTCCATCGGCTTCCTCCCTTCGTGGGAACGTAAGCAGTAGCGACGATTCGCGGGTCCGAATTACCATTCGGAAAATCGACTTGTCAAGCGGTTTTTCGAGTGGTATGAGGGGCACTCGTGCGACGGACTCCACGCGACGAGGCACGCCAGGCGCGCACCAGCGTCTATCGCCAGCACATCCTCGAGGCGGCCGAGCGGGTCTTCGCGGACCGTGGCTTCGACGCGGCCAAGGTCCAGGAGATCTCGCAGCTCGCCGCGCTGTCGATGGGCACGATCTACGCCATCTTTCCGAGCAAGCACGACCTGCACCGGGCGATCCTCGAGCTGCGAGGAGAGGAGCTGCTCGACCTGGCGCGGACCGTCGCCGCCCGCCGCCTGCCACCGCGCGAGGCCCTGCGTGCGCTGATCGAGGTGTACGTCGACTACTTCCTCGCCCATCCTGCCTTCCTCCGCATGCACCTGCGCGCCGGCACCTCGTGGGCGATGAGCCCCCTGCCCGGCACGGACGAGCAGATCGAGAAGTGGCAGGAGATCCACGAGCTCCAGGCCGACGTCTTCCGGCGCGGCATCGCGGATGGTGTCTTCGTGAAGGAGGACCCCGGTTACCTCGCGCGCATGTTCACCGTCATGGACCAGGTGCTGCTCTCGGATTGGGTCTCCTCGGGAATGAAGGCGAGACGACCGGAGCTCGTGCGCCGGCTCGGGCAGCTCGTGGAGCGGGCATTCTGCCGCCCGGCTTCGGAGCGCGCGCACCGGAATTGACCGGCGGCCGCCCGACCCGCTAGCTGTTCGCTGCCGGCCCGCCGGACTCCTCACGTGCGACCCTGCTCGCCCGCCGCCGCCCTCGTCCTCGCCGTTTGCGCGGGGGCGGTGTCGGCGGCGGCGGGCGAGCTCGACGTTCTCGATGGCGCGGCGATCGCGCGCCATCTGCGGGAGGTCGAGGCCGAGAAGCGCGCCCTCACTCCCGCCGAGCGGAAGATCGACCATGCGATCCGCCGTCGGCCGGCGGCGGTCCCCCGGGGGCTCGGGCTTCGCGAGGCCGAACCCGACCCCGAGCCGCGCGTGAGCGTCCGCCTGCGATCGGTCGCGCCGCAGGACCTGCGGGACCTCGCGGGCTGCGGGTTCGAGCTCGAGCGGCTCGACGGCGCCTCCATGCGCGCCGAGGGGCGGGCGACGCCGGCGGCGGCCTACCGGATGGCGGACCTCCCGTGCGTCGCCGCGGTGAAGCCCGTCCACCGCGGCCGGCTCCGTGTCGGCGCCGCGACGACGGAAGGTGACGCCGCCGCGCGTGCGCCCCTCGTCCGCGCGCAGGGAGACGACGGATCGGGCGTCGTCGTCGGCGTCATCTCCGACGGCATCGACCACGTCGCGCAGTCGCAGGCGACGGGCGACCTGGCGGCCATCACCGTCCCCGCCGACACGCGGTGTACGCGGGGCGGTGGCGACGAGGGCACGGCGCTCCTCGAGATCGTCCACGACCTGGCGCCGGGCGCGCGCCTCCTCTTCTCGAGCGGCAGCGACAGCGAGCTGACCTTCGAAGATGCGGTGCGCTGCCTCGCCGCGGCCGGCGCGAACGTCATCGTCGACGATCTCGGCTTCTTCGATCAGCCGTTCTTCGAGGACGGGCCGCTGGCCGCCGCCGTCGAGGCCGCCATCCGGGCCGGGGTCTCGTACCACTCCGCCGCCGGCAACGAGGCCGGCGTGCATCTCGAGCAGACGTACCGCCCCTCGCCCACGACGGCCTTTCACGACTTCCTCGGCGGGCCGGTCGACAACAGCAACGACGTGAGCGTGGCGCCCTTCGCCACGGTCACGTGCATCCTGCAGTGGAACGACCCGTTCGGGGCTTCCGCGAACGACTACGACCTTCTCGTCTTCGATTCGAATCTGCGGCTCATCGCGGACAGCGGGAACCCGCAGACCGGCACGCAGGATCCCATCGAGGAGGTCTCGATCGTGAACCCCGCGCCCGCGACGCAGACGTTCAAGCTCGCCATCATCAAGGCGGCCGGCGCGACCCGCGTCTTGAAGCTCTTCTGCTTCGGCGCGGTGAGGCAGCAGTACGTCACGCCGTCGGGCAGCGTCGTCGGGCAGCCGGCGCTGCGCGACGCGGTCGCCGTCGGCGCGATCGACGTCTCCGACGCCGCACTCGCCACCGTCGAGCCGTACAGCTCGCAGGGTCCGGCGCGCATCTTTTTCCCGGCGCCGGAGACGCGCCCGAAGCCGGACATCGTCGCCTTCGACGGGGTCAGCATCTCGAATGCCGGCGGGTTTCCGCGCTGTCCACCCGCGTGCCGGTTCTTCGGTACCTCGGCCGCGGCACCCCATTCCGCCGCTGCCGCGGCACTCATGCTCGCACGGAATCCCGCGCTCACGCCCGCGCAGATCCAGAACCTCCTGCGCGCGACGGCCGTGGACATCGGCGCGCCGGGACCCGACGACAGCGCCGGCGCCGGCCGCCTCGATGCGTTCTCCGCGGCGGGCGGATGCGCCGACGACCGCGACTGCACGGACGGAAACGCGTGCACGACCGACCGCTGCGACAGCGGCCTGTGCCGCCACGCCACCGTCGTGTGTGACGACGGCGAGCCGTGCACCACCGACGCGTGCGACGCGTCGCGCGGCTGCGTGCATTCGGCGGTGACCGGGGTCCGCGCGGTCACGTGCTGGCTCGACGGCGTGAACGACGTGCTCGGCAGCGCCTCGGCGGCCGACATCCGGACCTCGCTCCGGCAGAGGATCGATACCGGTATCGACGAGCTCACCATGCGCATCGAGCTCACCGCCGAGGCCGCCCGTGCCGGCGACGGGGGGCGTGAATCGCGGATGCTGCGCGCTGCGCGACGGTCCTTCGTGAGACTGCTGGCGGTCACGACGCGCGCGCGAACCCGGCACGGGATCACGCGCGCCCTCGCCAGGGTCGTCCGCGGTCGTCTCGTCCGCGCGCGGACGGAGCTGAAGGCCCTGCGCAGACACGGCGCGCTCGCCGGCTGACGACTCCCCCTTGCGGCGCGACAGGCGCCTCTGGTAGCCGCGCCGCATGGCGCACACTCCCATCGTCGACGCCGACGGGCACGTCCTCGAGCCGCCCACGGGCATGGCGGAGCGCGCGCCCGCGAAGTTCCGCGATCGCATCTGGCAGATCGTGACCCGTCCCGACGGCAGCGAGTGGCTCCGCTACAACGGCGGCGAACGGCCCGCGAACGGGCTCGCGCTGGCGGGCGCGGGCGGGATGTCGGCGGCGGAGCGCGAGCGGGCACGTCGCGGCGAGATGAAGTACAGCGAGGTCCGCGCGGGTGCCTTCCGGCCGCTCCCTCGCCTCGCCGACATGGACGGCGACGGCATCGAGCAGGCGGTGCTCTACCCCACCCTGCTCCTCGGCCTCCCCGCGCTGCACGATTCCGAGTTCGCCGAAGCGCAGGCCAACGCCTACAACGAGTGGCTCGCTGAATACTGCGCGGCGGCGCCGAACCGCCTGTTCGGCGTCGCGGCCGTCCCGCACCAGGATCTGGCGCGCGCGGTACGGGTCATTCGTCGCGCGCGGGAGCTCGGCCTCGTCGGCGTCTTTCTCCGCCCGAACCCCTCGGTCGACGGCAAGAAGTTCAATGATCCGGTCTACGACCCGATCTGGCGCACGTGCGAGGAAGTCGACCTTCCCGTCGGCCTGCACCCGTTCCTCGCGCCCGACATGCCGGGCGCGTGCCGCGCGCTCGGCTTCTACGAGCTCAAGGCCGAGGGCGTCGAGATGGCGCGCACCGACGAGGCCAGTCCGATCCGCCACCTGGCGAACATCTTCTTCAGCCAGGCGATCTCGAACCCCTTCGACATGATGGAGACGCTCACCGTCATGATCTGCGGCGGGGTGCTCGAGCGCTTTCCGCGCCTGCGCCTCATCTTCCTCGAGGCCAACGGGGGCTGGATCGTCCCCTGGCTCGAACGGCTCGACCATCACTACGAGGTGTTCGGCTGGGACGTGCCGTGGCTGCGGATGAAGCCGTCGGAATACTTCCGTCGCCAGTGCTGGATCTCGTTCGACCCCGACGAGAGCGCCCTCGCCTTCACGGCTCGGAGCCCGCTCGTCGGCGCCGACCGCATCATCTGGGCGAGCGACTACCCGCACCCCGACGCAAAGGTGCCGGGCGTGGTCGATGAGCTCCGCGAAGCGACCGCGAGCCTCGACGCGCCCGCCCGGGCGCGCATCCTCGGCGAGAACGCTGCCGCGCTGTACGGCCTCCCGCCGCTCACGCTCGAACGGGGAGTCTTCACGCACACGAAGGAGAAAACATGAGCGATCGAGAGGACCGGAAGCGCCGGCTCGCCCGGGATCGCGGCGTGGTGAAGCCGCGTCAGCTCGCGCACGTCGTGCGTCGCACGTCGCGCTTCGAGGAGCTCGTGCGCTGGTACTGCACCGTGCTCGGCGCCGAGGTGGTGCACTCCGACGGGACGCTCGCCTTCCTCACCTACGACGAGGAGCATCACCGGATCGCCATCGCGGACATCCCGGGGCTCCCCGACCAGCCGCCGATGGCCGCCGGGACGGACCACATCGCGTTCACCTACGGCGACCTCGGCGATCTGCTCCACACGTTCCGGCGCCTGAAGGCCGCCGGCATCGAGCCGTTCTGGTGCATCAACCACGGACCGACCACATCGCTCTACTACAAGGATCCCGACGGCAGCCGCGTCGAGCTGCAGGTGGACAACCTGCCGACGGCCGAGGCGATCGAGGGCTGGATGCGGACCGGGCAGTTCGCCGCGAACCCGATCGGTGTGGTCTTCGATCCCGAGGAGCTGGTCGCCCGGTACGAGGCGGGGGAGCCGATCGAGACCCTCACCGCGCGGCCGCCGCTCCCGGCGGGGGCGACGCCCTTCGACATGCTGCGCTTCTGATGGAGGACGTCGCATGAAGCTCGCCACGTTCACCCACGACGGCGCCACCCGGATCGGCGTGGTCATGGGCGAGCAGGTCGTCGACCTCGCGACCGTGGCCCCGGGCCTCCCGCGCGACATGGTGGCGTTCCTCGCCGCGGGTGGCGCCGCGATGGCAGCGGCGCGGCACGCGGAGAGCGCCGCGAGCGGACGCCTCGCGCTCGCTGACGTCCGGCTGCGCGCGCCGGTCCTCCGTCCGCCGAAGTTCCTCGCCATCGGTCTCAACTACGCCGACCACGTGAAGGAGTCGGGGCTCGAGCCGCCCGCCGTCCCGGTGTTCTTCAACAAGCAGACGACGTGCGTCGCTGGCCCGTTCGACCCGATTCACCTGCCGCGCGTCTCGCCCCTTCTCGACTACGAGGGCGAGCTGGCCTTCGTGATCGGGCGGCGCTGTCGCCACGTGCCGCGCGACCGGGCGCACGAGGTGATCGCGGGCTATCTCGT
The DNA here is from genome assembly GCA_005879585.1 of Deltaproteobacteria bacterium. Lineage (GTDB taxonomy): Bacteria > Desulfobacterota > Binatia > DP-6 > DP-6 > DP-3. Next base: position 16,493 of record VBKG01000063.1, read on the forward strand.
GGTGAACGAC
>VBKG01000328.1 GCA_005879585.1 Deltaproteobacteria bacterium
TCCCGGGTGCAGGTCGGCGCTCGGGTGGGCCTTCGCGCGCGGGCGCGCCTCTGCTAGTCAGCGGCCATGACGCGCGAAAATCCAGGCGAGCTCGGCTTTCATCCGGAGCGACTCGAGCACGTCGTCCGCCTGCTCGATGCCGACATCGATGCCAACCGGTACGACGGCGCGGCGCTCTGCGTCATGCGGGCCGGTCAGGTCGCGCTCTCGGCCACCCGCGGCTTCGCGGATCGCGAGGGGGGCAGGCGCCTCGAGTCCGACGCGGTCTTCGCGACGATGTCCGTCGGCAAGCAGTTCACGAACACCATCGTGCTGAACCGCATCGAGCGCGGCGACCTCCGCCTCACGATGCCGGTCGCGGAGCTGATTCCCGAGTTCGGCACCCGTGGCAAGGAGCGGATGACCCTCTTTCACCTCCTTACCCACACGAGCGGCATCGCGTCTCGTGTGCCGCTCCTTCCGCCGGAGGACCTCGCGAGCATCGAGCGGCTGGTCGCATGGGCGTGCACCACGACGCCGGAATCGGTGCCCGGCGAGCGGGTGAACTACTCGATCGCCGTCGCGCATGCCGTCATGGCCGAGATGGTGCGGCGCGCCGAGGGCGCGAAGCGGTCCTTCGGCCAGATCCTCGACGAGGAGCTCTTCCGGCCGCTCGGCATGACCGAGACGAGCCTCGGGCCGCGCGCCGACCTCGTGCGGCGGCTCTGTCCGGTGGTGGCGCGGTTCAGCGAGCCGGGGCTCTTCGCCCCCGCCGAGATCCAGGGCATCGGCGCGCTCTTCTCGATCCCGGGCGCCGAGATCCCTGCAGGCGGCTTCCTGACGACACTCCACGACCTCGCGCGCTTCGTCGAGATGCTACGGCGCGGCGGCGAGCTCGACGGCGCGCGCATCCTGTCGCCCGCGATGCTCGACCTCGCGACGCGGAACTGGACGGGCGACAAGCCGAACGCGCTCTTCGACTACACGATCGAGATGCGTGGCTGGGCACCGTTCCCGGCGTCGATCGGCCTCGGCTTCTTCGTGCGCGGTGACGCGATCATCCCCGGGCCCTTCGGGAACCTCTCGAGCGCGCGCACGTTCGGCGGCATCGGCGCCGGCTCGACCGCCTTCTGGATCGACCCGGCGCACGATCTCGGGTTCTCGTTCCTCTCGACGGGCGTCATGGAAGACAGCTTCCACGTCGAGCGGGTCTCGAGGCTGTCGGATGCCGTGATCGCCGCGCTCGTGCGCTGAGGCACGGCTGCTCGGTGCGATGAAGGTCGGCGTTCTTCAGTTCTTCAGCTGGCCGGAGCGGCGCGTCGCCATCGAGACCGTCTACGAGCGCGCACTCCAGCGCATCGAGATCATGGATCGGACGGGCTACGACGCCGTGTGGCTCGCCGAGCACCACTTCCATTCCTTCAGCGTCTGCCCCTCGGTGCACGTCATGGGGACGCACGTCGCCGCCCGCACGCAGCGGCTGCGCATCGGCACCGCCGTTTCGCTCGCGGCGCTCTATCATCCCCTTCGGCTTGCCGAGGAGGTCGCACTCCTCGACGTGCTGTCCGGCGGCCGCGTGAACTGGGGCGCCGGCCGCGGCTTCGACCGCACCGAGTTCCTCGCCTTCGGTGTGCCCCAGGATGAGAGCGGCCCACGGTTCCAGGAGGCCGTCGACATCGTGCTCCGTGCCTGGACCGAGGAGCGCCTCACGTGGAACGGCCGATACTTCCGGTTCGACGGGATCGAGGTGCTGCCGAAGCCGCGCCAGAAACCGCACCCGCCGGTCTGGCTCGCGGCGTCGTCGCCGAGCGCCATCGAGCGCGCGGCCGCGGGCGGCTTCACGATCATGATGGACCCGCACTCGACGCACGCCGAGATCGCCCGGAAGCGCGAGCTCTACCGGGAGCAGCTCGAGGCGCATGGCCTGTCGATCGACGGGCGCGACATCCCGATGGCGCGGCTGATCGCGATCGCGCGAACGCGGAGAGAGGCCGAGGAGACGGCCCGCCGGGGGGCCCGCTGGCTGGTCGACTCGTACGCCGGCCCGCAGCATCAGTCGTTGACCGGCGTCATCGGCTTCGGCGTGGCGGCCGACGCCGCGGCGCTGCGGCTCGACCCCGTCGAGCGGTATCTCGACGGCGTCGTCGTGTGGGGCACGCCCGACGCCGTGGTCGACGAGCTCGCACGTCTGCGCGAGGAGATGTTCCTCGGCTACCTCCTCTGCGCGCCCCTCAGCCACGAGTCCTTCGTCCTCTTCACCGACGAGGTCCTGCCGCGGATCCTGTGATTTCCTTCGCGGCCGATCCTTCGCGTTACCGGCACTGGAAGCTCGAGCTGCAGGGCGACGTCGCCGTGCTCGGCATGGCGGTCGACGAGAGCGCCGGTCTCGAGCCCGGCTACGCGCTGAAGCTCAACTCCTACGACCTCGGCGTCGACATCGAGCTCGCCGACGTGATCCAGCGCCTGCGCTTCTCCCATCCCGGGGTGCATGCGCTCGTCGTGACCTCGCTCCGCGAGCGCATGTTCTGCGCCGGCGCCAACATCTTCATGCTCGCCGCGAGCCCGCACCCGTTCAAGGTGAACTTCTGCAAGTTCACGAACGAGACGCGCCTCGCCCTCGAGGAGATGAGTGCCGAGTCCGGCATCCGCACGCTCGCCGCGCTCAACGGTACGGCGTCCGGTGGCGGCTACGAGCTGGCGCTCGCCTGCGACGAGATCCTGCTCGTCGACGACGGCTCGGCCGCGGTCTCGCTGCCCGAGGTGCCCCAGCTGGGAGTGCTGCCCGGTACCGGCGGCCTCACGCGTCTCGTCGACAAGCGCGGCGTCCGGCGCGACCGCGCCGACTGGTTCGCGACGGCGAGCGAGGGTGCGAAGGGCAAGCGGGCCGCCGAATGGCGGCTGGTCGACGACGCGGTGCCGCGCTCGGAATTCGCGGCGCGGGTGCGCGCGCGGGCGGCGGCCCTCGCAGCGACGAGCGACCGGCCGGCGACCGGACCCGGGATCGAGCTCGACCCGATCTCGGCCGCGCGGTCCGCCAACGGCATCGCCTACCGCTGGGTCCGGCTCGAGATCGAGCGTGACCGGCGGTTTGCCACGCTGACCGTGTCCGCGCCCGACGGCGACCAGCCCGCGACCCCGTCCGCCTTCCTCGCCGCGGGGTCGAGCGCATGGGCGATCGCGGCCTGGCGCGAGCTCGACGACGCGCTCCTCCACCTGCGCTTCAACGAGCCCGAGGTCGGCGTCGTGCTCCTCCGGACCGCGGGCGAGGGCGCCGCCGCGCTGACCGTCGACCGTACGCTCGACCGCCACCGGGCGCACTGGCTGGTGCGCGAGATCCTGCTGCTCCAGAAGCGCGTCCTCAAGCGGCTCGACCTGACTGCACGCACGTTCTTCGCGCTCATCGAGCCCGGCTCGGCGTTCGCGGGCTCGCTTTTCGAGCTGGCGCTCGCGGCCGACCGGTCGTACATGCTCGCGGGCGAGGAGACCATGGTCGCGTTGTCGACGTTGAACCGCGGCGCGTTGCCGGGGAGCTCGGGCCTCTCGCGGCTCGCCGTGCGCTTTCTCGGCGAACCGGAGCGCCTGAAGGCGGCGCTCGACCACGACGGGCCGTTCGGCGCCGAGGCGGCCGTCCGGGCCGGGCTCGTGACGTTCGCCCCCGATGACATCGACTGGCAGGACGAGGTACGGTTGGCCGTCGAGGAGCGAGCGGCGATGAGTCCCGATGCGCTGACCGGCATGGAGGCGAACCTGCGCTTTCCCGGCCCGGAGACGCTCGAGACGAAGATCTTCGGCCGGCTCTCGGCGTGGCAGAACTGGATCTTCACGCGACCCAACGCGACGGGCGAGAAGGGCGCGCTCACGACGTACGGGAAGACGGGGCAACGGCCGGAGCTCGACCGGCGGCGGACGTGAGCCGTGGACCTGCACGAGAAGATCCCGAACAACGTGAGCCTCTCCTCGGATCGACGCCTGCAGCGGGCGCTCGAGGAGTGGCAGCCGCACTTCCTCGCGTGGTGGCGCGAGATGGGTCCCGAGGGTTTTCAGGACGACCCCGTGTATCTCCGCACGGCGGTGTCGGTCGACGCCAGTGGCTGGGCGCACTTCGACTACGTCCGCATGCCCGACTACCGGTGGGGCATCTTCCTCGCCGAGCCGGTGGCCGATCGCCGGATCGGCTTCGGCGACGACTACGGCAAGCCGGTGTGGCACGAGGTGCCCGGCGCGCATCGCACGACGCTCCGCCGCCTGATCGTCACCCAGGGGGACACGGAGCCCGCCTCCGTCGAGCAGCAGCGTCGTCTCGCCGCGAGCGCGCCGTCGCTCTACGACCTCCGGAACCTCTTCCAGGTGAACGTCGAGGAGGGCCGCCACCTGTGGGCGATGGCCTACCTTCTTCACACGTACTTCGGCCGCGACGGGCGTGAGGAGGCGCGCGACCTCCTCGAGCGGCGCTCGGGCCACCCCGACAAGCCACGCGTCCTCGCGGCCTTCAACGAGCCCATCGAGGACTGGGTCTCGTTCTTCATGTTCACCACGTTCACCGACCGCGACGGCAAGTACCAGCTGCTCGCGCTCGCCGAGTCGGGGTTCGACCCGCTGTCGCGCACGTGCCGCTTCATGCTGACCGAGGAGGCGCACCACATGTTCGTCGGCGAGAGCGGCGTCGCGCGGATCGTCGAGCGGACGGCGGAATGCCTCCGCGCCGGCCGCGAGCCGCGTGCCGCGGGCGCGCTCGACGTCGGCATCGTCCAGCGATACCTCAACTTCTGGTACTCGCTGTCGCTCGACCTCTTCGGCGGCGAGGTGTCCACCAACGCCGCGCAGTTCTTCGGCACCGGCCTCAAGGGCCGGCCGCGCGAGGAGGAGCGCCACCAGGACCACCTGGCGCTCGAGGGCGTCTACGAGATGGACGTCTACGACGAGGGGCGGCTCGTGCGCCGGTCCGTGCCGCTGCGCTCCGCGATGAACGAGGTGCTGCGCGATGCGTACGTCGAGGACTGCCAGAAGGCGCTCGACCGCTGGAACCGGCGGCTCGCCGGGACCGGCGCTGCGCTCGTGCTGCCGTCGCGACGCTTTCACCGTCATCAGGGGACGTTCGCGGGACGGTGCTTCGACCCCGACGGTCGGGAGATCGACGCCGGGACGTTCGAGCGCGAGCGCGCGGCCTGGCTTCCGTCCGAGGCCGACCGGGCGTACGTCCGGAGCCTCGGCGCGCATCCGGTGCTCGAGCCGGGCCAGTTCGCGAGCTGGATCGCGCCGCCCGTGCGCGGGATCAATCACCAGCCGATCGATTTCCGGTACGTCCGCTCCAACGAAGCATGACGCCGGATCCCAAGAGCTCGAACGTCGCCGCCGAGATCCTGCGTCGCGGCGACGCGCGTGCAGGAGGAGCAGCGCGTCCTCGTCATTCTCCCTGACGGCCCCGAGTGCGTGTACGCGTTCCTCGGCGCCATCTGGGCCGGCGCGGTGCCGGTCCTCGTGAGCACCTTTCTCGCGCCGCCCGACTACCTGCCGTTCCTGCGCGAGACACGTGCGCGGGCGGTCGTCACCACCGAGGCCGTGGGCGCCGCACTCGGCGCCGATCTCCGCGCCGCGCTCCTGGCCGTGGGTCCCGGGAGATCGGGCTCGCTGTGGCGCGCGATCGAGGAGTGCCCCCCGGCGCCCGAGCCGTTTTCGACACACCCCGACGACCCGGCCTTCTGGCTCTACAGCTCCGGGACGACGGGCGCGCCGAAGGCCGTCATCCACCGCCACCGCGACATCGTGCACGCCGTCGCGGCGTATGGCCGTCACGTCCTCGACCTTCGCCCCGACGACCGCGCCTACGCCACGTCGAAGCTCTTCTTCGCCTACGGCCTCGGCGCGAGCCTCTACTTTCCGCTCGCCGCCGGTGCCTCGGCCGTGCTCTCCCCGGAGCCGTTCTCGGCGGCGCGGACATGGACGGTCCTCGCCGAGGAACGTCCGACGCTCTTCTTCGCCGTGCCGTCCGTCTATCGCGCGCTCCTCGAGCAGGCGCCGCGGCACGCGCCGCAGGCGGTCGCGGGACTTCGCCGGGTCGTCTCGGCGGGAGAGGCGCTGCCGCCGGCGCTCTTCCATGCCTGGCAGGCGCGCTTCGGCCAGGAGATCCTCGACGGCCTCGGCTCCACCGAAGCGCTGCACATCTTCCTCTCGAACCGGCCCGGCGCCTGCACGCCGGGATCGCCGGGGCGCCCGGTGCCCGGCTACGACGTGCGGGTCGTCGACGAGGGCGGTGTGCCCGTGGCGGCGGGAACTCCGGGAGGGCTACTCGTGCGCGGCGACAGCATCGCCGCCGGATACTGGCAGCGCGCCGAGGCCACGCGGCGGACGTTCCGTGGCGAGTGGCTCGCGACCGGCGATCAGGTGGTCGAGAACGCCGACGGGTCCTTCCAGCTTCTCGGGCGCACGGACGACATGCTCAAGGTGTCGGGCCAGTGGGTGTCGCCGCCGGAGGTCGAGGGCGTCGTGGCGACGGTCGACGGCGTCCGTGAGTGCGCGGTCATCGGCGCGGCCGACAACGACGGCGTGACCGAGGTCGTCGCCTGCATCGTGTGTACCGCCGACGACCATGACGACCTCCGGGCGCGCGTCGAGCACGCATGCGGCGCGCTGCCGCGCTTCAAGCGGCCGAAGCGCATCGTGCTCCTCGAATCACTGCCGCGGACGGCGACGGGCAAGATCCAGCGCTCGGCGCTGCGCGCGCGCCTGGGTGGCACGCGCTGACGCGAGGACGTGTGCTGCGGACGCCCCTCTGCGACCTTCTCGGCATCGAGCTGCCGATCGTCGCGGCGCCGATGGGACCGTCGATCTCGGGGCCCGAGCTCGCCGCGGCGGTGAGCAACGCCGGCGGTCTCGGCATCGTGTCGTTCGGGGCGAACCCGCCGCCGCTCCTCCGCCGCCTCGTCGAACGGGTGCGCGAGCTGACCGACAGGCCGTTCGGCGTGAACTATCTTCTGCCGTTCACGATGCCGGAGCAGCTCGACGTCTGCGTCGAGCTGCGGGTCCCCGTGCTGTCGACGTTCTGGGGCGACCCGGCGCCGTACGTCGGGGCGGCGCACGACGCGGGCCTCAAGGTGCTGCATCAGGTCGGCTCGGTCGCCGACGCACGTCGGGCCGTCGACGCCGGAGTCGACGCCGTCATCGCGCAGGGAGCCGAAGCCGGCGGCCACGTGGCGGGCGGCGTGGCGACGATGGTGCTCGTGCCGCGCGTCGTGGATGCGATCGCGCCCGTGCCGGTCATCGCCGCCGGCGGCATCGGCGATGCCCGCGGCGTGGTCGCGGCGCTGTCGCTCGGGGCGGCGGGCGTCGCCCTCGGCACGCGTTTTCTCGCCACCGCCGAGGCGGCGGCCCACGCGGTGCACAAGGAACGGGTCGTCGCAGCGACGGAGGAGGACACGGCGCTGACCACGATGTTCGGCGGCGGCTGGCCGGACGCGCCCCACCGTGCGCTCCGGACGCCGTTCGTCGCACAGTGGCTCGGCCGCGGGCAGCAGGACGATCAGCCGGTGATCGGCGAATCGTCGTTCGCCGGCGAGCGCATCCCGGTACGGCGATTCTGGGCGGTGCCGCCGTCGGCGGATGCGACGGGCGATGTCGCGTCCATGGCCCTCCTGGCAGGCCAGGCCGCCGGCCTGGTCGATCGGGTCGAGCCGGCGGGCGACGTCGTCCGTCGGCTGGCCGAGGGCGTCGAGCGCATCGTGCGAGAGCTCGCCGGTCTCGTCCGCTAGGAGCGCGACCCGAGACTCATGTCTCGGGTCGGAGCCAGACGCGAGCGTGAAGGGAAAGTAGCCAGCCTTCGGCGTGCTGGACAGGCCTCGCACAGAGGCGTCGGCGGGGCGGGCGTACCTCGTCTGTCGCGCCGGCTTTCGCCGGCCGCGACATGCGGCGCGCGCGGGTCACCGAGCGTTCCACTCTCGCGTCCGGTCCCGACCCGAGATGTATCTCGGGTCGGCGTCCTGGTGGCGCGGAAGGCTACGGGACGCGGCCGGCGGCGTCGATCTCCAGGAGCCGCTCGAGGTAGCGGTCGGCGTCGGGATGGTCGCGGTGGGCGCGCGTGAAGCTCGTGAAGTAGGCCTTGCCGTCCGCGACGCGGCTTGTCCTCACGTAGAGCCCGAACAGGCCGTCGAGTGCCTGAGGGCAGTGCACCGGGCATCGGTCGACCGCCTCCTGGAGGGCGCCGATGGCGCGGTCGGGTACGCCGGCCACCTCGTAGACGTCGGCGAGGTGGTGGAGGCGCATCGCGACCGCCTGCTCGTTGTCGCGCGAGAAGATGCCGAAGGGGTGGAAGCAGAAGAGACTCGCAGCGCCGACGAGCGCGGCAGCAGTGGCGACGCGCGTCCAGTCGCGGTCCCAGAGGCGCGTCACGACCTCGGTCGCTCCCAGCGCCGCCAGCGGCAGCAACGCCGGCACGACCTGGATCCGATAGCGCGAGAACACGAAGAACCCGACCACCGAGATGCAATACAGAGCTACGAAGCCTGCGAGCAGGCGGACGGCGCGGCTCCGCCGGAACGCGGCGACGACACCGAGCAGTGCGAGCGGTGCGATCGCGCCGAAGCCGAGCAGCGGCAGGCGCAGGACCGGGGAGTCGCGCTCCAGCAGGTACTGGTCCTGGCTGTCGGAGATCTCGAAGTCGTTCCAGAAGAGCACGAGCTTCAGCAGCATCGCGCGCGCGGCGAACGCCGGATGCGCGCGCATGTGGGCGAGCGCCTCCGCGAACCAGAACCGCGACACGTCGCGCGGTCCGAGCGGGTGACCGACACGCACCTCGGCCGCCGCGCGGAAGTCGGCCTCCTCGAAATGCGGATTGCTGCGCACGAACGGCAGCCCGCCATAGGCGCCCCACGGATTCGTGGGATTGTTGCCGGTGTAGAAGTTCTGACCCGCCTGCGACGTGGTGAGCACCCATTCACCCGAGAGATGGCGGTTCCGCGCGGCGACAGGGACGAGAACGACGGCCAGACCCGCCGCGAAGACGAGCGCGGCGAGCGCGCGTCGATCGAGCAGCAACAACGCCGCGAAGCCGAGCGGCGCGAACAGCAGGAAGTTCGCCCGCGTGAGTGCCGCGAGGCCGAGCGCCAACCCGGTCGCGAGCCGTGCGGCGAGCGACCGCCCGAACGCCAGCGCGAGCACCGCTGTCGTGAGGAAGACCGACAGACACGTCTTGTCCACCTCGGCGACGTAGAAGATATCCGGCTTGTAGAGCGCGAAGGCGAATGCGGCGAGCAACCCGACCACCGGCCCGGCGACGCGTCGTCCGACGACGGCGACGAGCGCGCACGAGCCCGCGGCGAGCGCCACCTGGAGGAGCCGGACGAGCAGCAGGTCGCGTCCCCACACGCGGTAGACGACCGCCAGGAAGTACGGATACAGCGGGTCCATGTAGAACGGCCGGTCGCCGAGCCAGTCGCCGGCGGCGATGCGACGTGCCCACTCGTCGTAGTAGTCCGGGTCGACGACGAGGTGATCGAACCACGGCGTGGGACGCAGGGCGAGGACGTGAGCGGTCCGGAGCGCCGCGGCGAGCGCCACGGCCACGACCACCCACCACCAACTGTCGAGGAAACGGTGGCGCAGCCGGGTCAGTGCACCGGCGAAAGCCCGCGCGCCGGGAACCACACCACGTTTTTGCCGCTCACCAAGTCGGCGGGCCGCTTGAACAGGTTGAGCAGGTAGATCTCGTGCCCCGACGTGGTCCCCGACGAGAGCAGGTTGGCCGTCGTGCTGACCGTCAAGAAGTAGTACCCGATCCCGGTCACCGCGCGACTCGTGTTCCCGCCCTGGATCGGCAGCCGGAGGCGGCGATCCGCGCGTAGCTCGTGATAGAAGGCCTCGCCGTTGCACGTGAACGCGATGCGCCAGTCACCGGAGTGCTTGCGGGCCGTCGGGCCCGTGCAGCCGTTCGTTTCCTGCGTGACCTGGGCGAAGTTGCCGGTCACGGTGTCGTACGCGAAGACCTGTGGCACACCGGTGTCCGCGCCGCCATTGGCCAGGTCGGCGTCGCTCTCGAAGACCACCATGCGTCCGCCGGTGGCGATCAGCGGGTTCCGGCTGGGACCATGTCCCGCGGTGACCGCGTGGGCGCTGGACGGATCCGTCGAGGAGAGCCAGATCTGCGAGATGCCCGTGTCGTTGCCGTTGGCCGGATCGCTCGTCGACTGGAACACGATCAACGATCCGGTGCGGCTGAGCGACGAATTGCTGCTCGTGCCCTGCCCGCGGCTCACCTGGACGAGCCCGCCGTTGGCATCCCGGAAGTAGATTTGCTTGATCCCTACCATGCCGCCCCCCGTGAGATTGCCGGCGGACTCGAAGGTGAGGCGCGTGGCGGTGTCGCTCAACGCGGGATTGCGGCTGGTGCCGCTCGGGTCGTGGGTCACCTGCTGAAGCGCCCCGCCCACGCCGATGAAGATCTGGTGTCCCGGATCACCGCTCCCGAGGGGATCACCGTCGGAGTCGAACGCGATGGCGGCGGTCGCCGCCGCCGCCGGATTGGAGGTGCTACCGCCGCTGCTGATCAGCTTCAGAACCGGGGGCTGCTGGAAGAGCTTCACGCTGTAGACGGCGGGGCCCGAGCCGAGGGCCAGCCCCACGGTGCTGCCGAACGCCGGCAGGCGGGGCAGGGTGTTGTCGCCCGACGACGTGAGGAGGACGACGGCCGGGGTGGCCGTGTGGTGCGCGCCCGCGGGCGCGGCGACGGCCAGGATGATCAGCAGTGCGGCAGTTCGCCTCATCGACGATCGGGTCGGGGGGATCCGGCCATGCTAGGCGCGTGCCTGCTCGGACCGCATGGCTCTGTACCAGGCATCGTGCAGGTCTGCACGCCACGGCACGGCCGCGGCGAGGTCCGGCGGCGCCGTCAGACTTCGGGCTGCCATGCGACGCCAGAAGAGGTAGAAGGGGGCTGCCGTGTCGGAAGCCCCGGCATCCCCCGCGCGCGATCGGCGTCTGCTGGCCGCGTTGCGGGCGATGCTCACCGCCCCGCCCGCCACGGTCCACGAATGTCTCGGCGACGCCGCTCGCGAGGCAACCGGCGCGACGGCCTCGGCCGTGTTCCTCGCCTCCGAGGGCCGGCTCGCGCGGGTGGCCGGCAACGACGCAGCCGACCTGGAGACGCTGGCGATGGAGACCGTCGCAACGGGCGTCCCGGCCTGCCGCCCGCGCGAGGGACGAACGGTGGCCGCGGTCCCGCTCTCGATCGACGGGACGGTGGCCGGGGCGCTGGCCGTCGAGCTGCGCGGGACGGAGGCGGACCTCGAAGTGCTCGAGGTGCTCGGCGCGGGAGTCGCGCTCGCCATCGCACGTGACCGGGATCGGAGCGGCATGCGCGACAGGGTCGGCAGCGTCCTCGGGCGGCTCGCGACTCACATCGTCCACGAGCTCAACAACCCGCTCGGCGGCCTCAAGCTCTACACGAACCTGCTCGAGCGCAGCATCGCAAAAGGGGAGGTGGAGCGATCGCTGGATCTCGTGCGGAAGGTGGCCCGCGCCGTCGACGCTCTCGCGACGCTCGTGGCGGATATCCGGGCCTACGATCGTGCCCGTGGCACCGGCGCGCTGCACCAGGTCATCGAGAGCTGTCTCGACGAATGCCTGGCACGCAAGGGGTCGGGTGGCGAGGGCGCGGGCGGCACGTAGACGGGGCGGCTCATCGGCCGGGTCCGCAGGCGTCCCTCGGCGGCGAGCGCCACACGCTCGCGCGCGATCGCGAGGTAGCGCGGCTCCGTCTCGGACCCCGCCGCCCGCCGGCCGTGGAGCACGGCGGCGACGGCGCTCGAGCCGACACCCATGTACGGGTCGAGCACGAGATCGCCCGGCTGGGTCAGGGCCAGCACCAGGCGCTCGACGAGCTCGACGGGGAACTGGCAGGGATGCGCGGTCTTCTCGACGTGGTTGTGCTTGACGTTCGGGATGGACCAGACGTCGCCCGGATTCTTCCCGAGCGGGTGGCACGACGGCCGTCCCGCGTTGGGTCCCTTGAAGTGCCGCTTGCCGGGATACTTCTGCGGGACCCGCACACGGTCCAGGTGAAAGGCGTAGGTATCGCGCGTGAACCAGAGAATCGTCTCGTGCCGGCCGGAGAAGCGACGCGCGCAGTGCAACCCGTGTTCGAAGTGCCAGACGATGCGATTCCGCAGCCGCAGATCGTGACGCTTGAAGAGCGGATAGACCAGCGCGTCGAGCGGGAACACCTCGCCCGCGTCGACGTGGTTTCCCACCTGCCAGCAGATGCTGCCGCCGTCGGTGAGGACGCGAACCGTCGCGTCGATGACTTCTGCCTGCTCGGCCAGGTACACGTCGAGCGCGCGCCGGCGCTCGTACGCCTTGCCGAGATTGTACGGAGGCGACGTGACGATCAGCTGCGCGGCGCCGGCGGGGAGCGTCGCGAGGAAGTCGCGACAGTCACCCGGAAAGAAAACGACGCGCGCACCCGGATCGTACGTGCTCGCGATCGCCGTCCCCGCCTCCACCGCCGTGTCGCGTTATCCACCGCCGACCCCGGAGCGTCAAGGAGTTGCGGTCGCGGCACGTTCGCGACAGAACGACCGGCGCATGCGACGCGGCGCCCCCTTGCTCATCGTCGCGCTGCTCGCCGGCTGCGCCGCGCGCCCCCCGATGGTGGCGATCGGACCACTTGGCGACGGCCTCGACGCGTTCCTCGCAGCGCACGTCCCGGGCGACGAGAACATCCGCGCCGATCCCGTCGCGCGCACCGAGACGGCGAGCTACCACGTCGTGCAGGTGCGGGACCGGGAGCGGCCCCATCGCCATGCGACGCACGACCTCACGGTGCTCGTGCTCCGCGGTCACGGCACGCTCGTCCTCGGTCGCCAGCGGATTCCGCTGCGCGCGGGGGACGCCGTGCTCGTCGCGCGCGGGACCCCGCACTGGTTCGTGAACGAGGGCCGCGGGCGCGCCGTCGCACTCGCCGTCTTCACGCCGCCGCTCGACGCACCGGACAACGTGCCGGCCGCCGAGTTTGACTGACGGCGGGCCGGCAGGTAGGGACGGTCGGAGTCTGCTGGAGGGGAAGGAGATTCGAATGCGAAAGTTCCTGGTGCTCGCCGCCGGCGTCATGGGTCTCGTATGGACGTCCGCCGCCCGCGCCGACTCGTTCACGGGCGAGATCGTCGACCTCGCGTGTTACATGCCGCACGGCAACCCGGAGCAGTACCGCGGTCCCGGCCACAAGAAGTGCGCCGAGACGTGCGCCAAGAAGGGGCTGCCGCTCGGCCTCCTCACCGACGACAAGCAGGTCTACCTGATCCTCGAGGACCACGAGAACTCCAAGCCGTACGCGACGGTGAAGGACAAAGCGGCGGAACACGTCACCCTCGAGGGCAACAAGGTGGCGCTGGGCGGCCTGCAGGCGATCGTCGTCGAAGCGGTGAAGTAGCAGCGCGCCCGGCGCGCCGCTCAGTGGCCGGTCTCGAGCGCCGCCTTCAGCGCGGCGAGATGCGCCAGCTCCTCCGAGAGGCGTCGCAGGCGCTCGAGCACGCGGTTCACCTCGCCCTGCGCCCACTCGAGCTCCTGGTGGCTCACCTTGCCGAGGGCGCTGCGCAGCTGATCGTAGAGACCGACGAGGCCGTCGACGCCGGTGATGCCCGCCTCGGCGATGCGACGGTTGATCTCGTTGGTGAAATTGATGATCTGGTCCGTCTGTCGCACCATGTCTTCCATGCGCGCGCTGCATAGCATCGCCTCCCGCGGGTGACAACCGAAGAGCGCGTGATCGCGGGATTTCCCGCGGTGCTCTCCGCACTCGACGTCGGCGGTGAGACGATCGCGCTCTGGCAGGTCGCGGGATCTGGAGCGACACGTCGACCGCCACGCGTTGCTGGCCGGCGACGATCCCCCCGAGCCGCCGTACTGGGCGCATCGCTGGTCGGGCGCGGCGGTGCTCGCGGAGGCCGTGCGGCGCGGCGCTCGCTCTGCGATACTCCGCTGGAAGTCCGTCGCGCATCCGCTGCGCGAGGAGGGACTGCCGGTCACCGTGCACCTCGTCGAGATCGCGTGGCGCTGAACCATGGGCCGCGGGTTGCACCTCTGCCGGAGCGGGGGTAGCTTCGGGTCGGAGTGCGCATCCGGTCCCTCATCGCGATCGCGTCCGTCCTGTCGACCACGGTCGCGGTCCAGGCGGCCTACGCGCTGCCGTCGCGGACCCTGCGGGAGCTCCGCGCCGCGCGCTGCTGCGCGACGCGGTGCCGGCATCAGAACGGCGGCGTCGCCCCCGCGGCGCGCTGCTGTGGCGTCGAGCGAGGCTCCGCCGAGCCGGCGAGGCTCGCTCGCGCCGCCACGCCGCATCCGCCGCTCTGGATCGGTCTCTCGGCGCCGCCGTCGGACTGCACGACGGATGGACCGTCCATCCAGACGGCAGGTCCACCGGAAGCCGTCCCGCGCGCCGGCCCCGTCTTCCTCCTGACCCGTTGTCAGAGACGACGAGAGCACTAGGAGGCCGACCCGAGATACATCTCGGGTCGGGACCGGACGCGAGAGTGGAACGCTCGGTGACCCGCGCGCGCCGCATGTCGCGGCCGGCGAAAGCCGGCGCGACAGACGAGGTACGGCCCGTCCCGCCGACGCCCCTGTGGCGATGCGTGTCCAGCACGCCGAAGGCTGGCGGCTTCACCGCTGCGGCGGCATCCGCCGATCGAGCGATGCGCGCCGGGCGCGTACCCCGCATGCCGCGCTGGCTTCGCCAGCCGCGGCACGGCAGTCGCGCGTGGTACTGTCCCTTCACGCTCGCGTCTGGCTCCGACCCGAGACATGAGTCTCGGGTCGCGCTCCTAGTGGTGGCCGCCCTGCTGCTCGCGGGGACGCCCGTGTGCGGCGATCCGCCGCCGATCCTGCGCCTCGACGACGCCATCGAGGAGGCGCAGGCGACGAACCCCGAGATCAAGGCCGCGCGGGCACGTGCCGCGGCAGCGGCCTACGTGCCGCGGCAGGCATCGGCCTACGACGACCCGGTCTTCAGCTACGAGGCCTGGAACGCGCCCGAGTCCTTCGACGTCACGCGCGCCGACAACAACATCCTGAAGCTCTCCCAGAAGGTGCCGTTTCCGGGGAAGCGCTCGCTCGCGGGCACGGCCGCCGAGCGCGACGCCGACGTCGCGCGGCGCGAGGCGGACATGGTGCAGCTCGAGGTCGTCGCCGCCGTGAAGCGCGCCTACTGGGACCTCTGGCTCGTCCACGAGAATCTGCTCGTCTACTCGCGCGACAAGGTGCTCGTCGAGAACCTCGCCCGCATCGCCGAGCGACGTTACGCCGTCGGGCAGGTGTCGCAGCCCGACGTGCTGCGGGCGCAGGTCGAGCTCACGCGTCTCGTCAACCGCGTCACGACGGAGACGCTCGGCGTCGACGCGGCGCGGGCGGAGCTCGCCGCGCTCCTCAGCCGGGACGATCCGCAATCGATCGGGCTGCCGGAAGAGCCGGTGCGGAGGCGGCTCGAGCAGGACGTCGCGTCGCTCACCGAAGCGGCGCTGCGCCAGCGCCCGGAGCTCGCGGCGCAACAGGCGTCGATCGCGCGGTTCGAGGCGAACCGCCGATCCGCCCGCCTGGGATACCTGCCCGACTTCGAATTCACGGCGGAACGTTTCTACAACGCCGATCGCCGCGACGGCCTCGGCGCGATGGTGTCGATGTCGATCCCCCTCGTCTACAAGTACAAGTACGACGCCGCCGCGGGCGAGGCGAACGCCCGGATGACGACGGCGCAGGCCGAGCTCCGGCGGCTGCAGGACCGGATCCGGCGAGACGTCCAGCAGGCGTTCCTGCGCGCGAGGATCGCGCTCGCGCAGCGCGACCTGTTCGTGTCGACGCACATCCCGCAGGCCGAGCAGGCGCTCCGTGCCTCGCAGGTGAGCTACGAGACCGGCAAGGTCGACTTCCTGTCGCTCGTCGACAGTGTGCGTGCCGTCGAGGCCATTCACGTCGAGCACTACCAGGCGGAGGCCGACTTCGAGAAGGCGTACGCCGATCTCGAGCACGCCGTCGGGGGCGACCTGCCACGGAGCGCCGGGCGATGAGGCGTTCCCGGTTGCGCTTCCTCGTGATCGGGCTCGCGCTGCTCGGGCCCGAGTCCCGCGCGCTCAGCGAGGAGGGCTTCGCCCGCGCACCGATCCGCCTGGACCGCGGTCAGCAGCAGGCGATCGGCGTCACGTACGGCGACGTCGCGCGCCGTCCCGTCGAGCAGGTCATCCGGACGGGCGCTCGCCTCGACTACGACGAGCGGAAGCTCGCCGAAGTGACGCTCAAGGTGGACGGCTACATCGGCGACGTGTTCGCCGACTACACGGGCAAGGCGGTCCGCAAAGGCGACCCGCTGTTCACGATCTACAGCCCCGAGCTGGTCACGGCGCAGGAGGAGTATCTCCTCGCGCGCGAGACCGTCGGCCGGCTTCGCACGAGCAACGTCCCTGAGGCGCTCGACGGCGCGCGGTCTCTTCTCCGCGCCAGCCGCGAGCGCCTCCGGCTCTGGGACCTCACCGACCAGCAGGTCCGTGCGCTCGAGGAGGGCCGGAAGCGGGCGCTCTATCAGACGATCCAGTCGCCGATCTCGGGCGTCGTGATCGAGAAGATGGCCTTCAAGGGGCACCGGGTCGAGCCGGGAATGCCGCTCTACAAGATCGCCGATCTCTCCACGATCTGGGTCTACGCGGACGTGTACGAGTACGAGCTCCCCTTCGTCGGGGTCGGGCAGGAGGCGCGCATCACGCTGCCGTACTACCCCGCGGAAGCGTGGACGGCGCGGGTGATCTACATCCACCCCGCCATCGATCCGAAGACGCGCACCGCGAAGGTGCGCTTCGAGCTCGCGAACGCCGGCAAGCAGCAGCTCCTGCCCGAGATGTACGGCAGCGTCGAGCTCCACGTCCCCGCCGGCGAGCGCCTGACGGTTCCTGCGAGCGCCGTGCTCGACTCCGGGCGACGGCAGGTGGTGTTCGTCGCGCAGGGGGACGGGCAGCTCGTGCCGCGCGACGTGAAGCTCGGCAGCCGCTTCGCCGACGACGTCGAGGTGCTGGACGGCCTCGCGGCGGGGGAGCGCGTCGTCACCAGCGCCAACTTCCTCGTCGACTCCGAGAGCAAGCTCCAGGCGGCGGAGAGCATGATGGGAATGATGGGCGCCATCGGCATGGGCGACTGGAAGATGGAGAGCGCGCGACCCATGGAGATGGGCGGGCAGGGCGGTGCCGGCGAGGAGAAGCGGGTCGGCGACCTCATCGTCGGCGTCGCAGTGGCCGCCGAGCCGGCGACGGTGGGAACGAACGCCATCCGCGTGCGCGTCCGTGACGCGAGCGGCGCGGCCGTGAGCGGTGCGGCCGTGAGCTTCTCGTACACGATGGACATGCCCGGCATGACGATCGAGCAGGCGCGCGCGGAGGAGCGCGGCGGCGGGATCTACGAGGCGAGCGCCCGCTTCTCGATGGCGGGCCCGTGGGGACTCGTCGTCGAGATCGATCGCCCGGGGAAGCCAGCGCTACGCGAGAAGTTCACGGTGCGGGTGAGTGGCTAGATGATCGACCGCATCATCGAGTACAGCGCGCGGAACCGCTTCCTCGTCCTTCTGCTCGTGGCCGGTGCGACCGCCGCGGGCATCTGGTCGCTGCGGGCGAGTCCCCTCGACGCGATCCCCGATCTCTCGGACGTGCAGGTGATCGTCTTCACGGACTGGCCAGGCCGGAGCCCGGACATCGTCGAGGACCAGGTCACGTATCCGATCATCACGACGATGATCGCGGCGCCGCGCGTGAAGTACGTGCGCGGCGAGTCGATGTTCGGCTACTCCTTCGTGAACGTCGTTTTCGAGGACGGCACCGACCTCTACTGGGCCCGGAGCCGCGTCCTCGAATACATGCAGGGCATCAGTGGCCGCCTGCCCGCGGGCGTGAGCCCTCGACTCGGGCCCGACGCGACGGGCGTCGGCTGGGTCTACGAGTACGCCCTCGTCGACCGGAGCGGGACGCACACGCTCGCCGACCTGCGCTCGTTTCAGGACTGGTACCTCCGGTACTGGCTCGCGAGCGTCGACGGCGTGGCCGAGGTCGCTTCGGTCGGCGGCTTCGTGAAGCAGTACCAGGTGGAGGTCGACCCGGCGACGCTCGTCGGGTACCGGCTGCCGCTCCGCCAGGTGATCGACGCAATCCGGCGCTCGAACGACGAAGTGGGCGGCCGTCTGGTCGAGTTCAACGGCACCGAATACCTCGTCCGCGGCCGCGGCTACGTGCGCTCGGTCGAGGACATCGAGCAGATCGCGGTCGGCACGAACGGCAGCGGCACCCCGGTCCTCGTCCGCGACGTCGGCCGCGTCCACCTCGGCCCCGACCTCCGGCGCGGCCTCGTCGAGCTCGACGGCGAGGGCGAGTCCGTCGGCGGCGTCGTCGTGATGCGGCACGGCCAGAACGCGCTCGCCGTCATCGAGGGCGTCAAGCGGAAGCTCGACGAGGTGAAGGGGTCGCTACCGCGGGGCGTGGAGCTCGTCACCACGTACGATCGCTCCGATCTCATCCACCGGGCGATCGACACGCTCCGCCACACGCTCCTCGAGGAGCTCGCGATCGTAAGCCTCGTCATCCTGATCTTCCTCTGGCACATCCCGAGCGCGCTCATCCCGATCTTCACGATCCCGATCGCGGTCCTCCTGGCGTTCATCCCCATGCGCGCGATGGGGGTCACGGCCAACATCATGTCGCTCGGCGGGATCGCGGTCGCGATCGGCGCGATGGTGGACGCGGCGATCGTCGTCGTCGAGCAGACCCACAAGAAGCTCGAGCACTGGCAGGCCGCCGGACGTCCCGGCGACTTCCGCGCGGTGGTCATCGGGGCCGTCAAGGAGGTGGGCGGGCCGAGCTTCTTCTCGCTGCTGGTGATCGCGGTCTCGTTCCTCCCCATCTTCGCGCTCGAGGCGCAGGAGGGACGGCTCTTCCGGCCGCTCGCCTTCACCAAGAACTTCTCGATGGCGATCGCGGCCGTCCTGGCGATCACCCTCGATCCGGCGATGCGGCTTCTGTTCACCCGGCTCGAGCCGTTCGCGTTCCGGCCGGGCTGGCTCCGCCGCGTGGCCAACGCGGTTCTGGTCGGCACGATCCACAGCGAGGAACGCCACCCGATCAGCCGCCCGCTCATGCGCCTCTACCACCCCGTCGTGAAGGTCGTCCTCCGCTTCCGCTGGCTGACGGTCGCCGCGGCCATGCTGATCGTCGCCCTCACGGTCCCGATCTGGTTCCGGCTCGGGTCCGAGTTCATGCCGCCGCTGAACGAGGGCACGATCCTCTACATGCCGACGGCGTTGCCTGGCATGTCGATCACCCAGGCGCGCGCCGCGATCCAGACGCAGGACCGGATGCTCAAACAGTTCCCCGAGGTCGACCACGTCTTCGGCAAGGCCGGGCGCGCCGAGACGCCGACGGATCCCGCGCCGCTCAGCATGTTCGAGACCGTGGTGACGCTGAAACCCGAGCAGGAGTGGCGCCCGGGCATGACGTGGGACCGGCTGCTCGGGGAAATGGATCGCACGATCCGCTTTCCCGGCATGCCGAACATCTGGTGGATGCCGATCCAGACGCGCACCGAGATGCTCGCGACCGGCATCCGCAGTGTCCTCGGCGTCAAGGTGTACGGTCCGGAGCTCGCGGAGATCGGGCGCATCGCACGCGAGATCGAGGGCGCACTCGCGACCGTGCCCGGGACGCGGAGCGCCTTTGCCGAGCGCACGACGAGCGGCTACTACCTCGACGTCACGGTGAAGCGCGATGCGGTCGCGCGCTACGGCCTCACGGTGGGCGACGTGCAGGACGTCGTCGAGTCGGCGATCGGCGGCACGAGCATCTCCCAGACGGTGGAGGGGCGCGAGCGCTACAGCATCAACGTCCGCTACGTCCGCGACGAGCGCAGCGATCCGGCGAGCCTCGCGCGGGTGCTGGTGGCGACTCCGGACGGGGCGCAGATTCCGCTCGCCCAGCTCGCCGACATCGGCTTCTCGACCGCGCCGCCGTCCGTGCGCGACGAGGACGGCCAGCTCGTCGGCTACGTCTTCGTCGACGTCGCAGGTCGCGACCTCGGCGGCTACGTCGACGAGGCGAAGCGAGTCGTCGCCGACCGCGTGGTGGTGTCCCCTGGATATCGCCTCGGTTGGGCCGGGCAGTTCGAGTACCTCGAGCGCGCCGGCGCCCGGCTGCGGCTCGTCGTGCCGTTCACCCTCCTTCTCGTGTTCGTCCTGCTGTACGTGAACACGACCTCGGTCACGAAGACCTGCATCATCCTCCTCGCGATCCCGTTCTCGGCCGTGGGCGCGGTCTGGCTCCTCTGGTTCCTCGGCTACAACACGAGCATCGCGGTGTGGGTGGGGCTGATCGCGCTGCTCGGCGTCGACGCCGAGACGGGGGTCTTCATGCTGCTCTACCTGGATCTCGCGTACGCCGACCGGCAGCGCCGTGGCCGTATGCAGTCGTGGGGCGACCTCGAGGACGCGATCATCGACGGCGCCGTCAAGCGTCTGCGACCGAAAGTGATGACGGTCGCTGTCATGTTCGCCGGACTGCTGCCGATCATGTGGTCGCACGGCACGGGAGCCGACGTGATGAAGCGGATCGCGGCGCCGATGATCGGTGGCATCTTCACGTCGTTCCTGATGGAGCTGCTCGTGTACCCGGCGATCTACGCGATCTGGCGGCGGCGCGAGCTGCCGTCGCTGGAGGTGTGACAACCGCCTCCTGCGGCGTTCGACGAGACCGTGCTAAGACGAGCCCCGGCGAGCGACGCGTGCGAGTGCACCTGCAGTATGGGCGCGGCGGTGCTGCCGGAAGGACCGATGACGATCCCGTACGTTGCGTGATTCGGCCGATGTCGGGTCTGGCGCCGAGCCGCGCGCGGCACACTGCCGTCGGCTTCACGCTCGCCCTCGCGGCGATCGCCTACCTCGACCGGATCTGCATCTCCACGGCCGCGCCGGCCATTCGTGCGGAGCTCGGCCTCGGCGACGCCGAGATGGGATTCGTCTTCAGCGCGTTCACGCTGGCCTACGCGCTGTTCGAGGTCCCGAGCGGCTGGTTCGCCGACCGCTTCGGAGCCCGGGTGACGCTGGCGCGCATCGTGATCTGGTGGTCGGTCATGACCGCTGCCACGGGACTCGCCACCGGCTTCGTGTCGCTGCTCGCGGTGCGGCTCCTCTTCGGTGTGGGTGAGGCCGGAATGTTCCCGGCGACCGCGCGCGCGTTTGCGCGCTGGCTGCCTGCCGGCGAGCGCGGCCGTGCGTTCGGCCTGCTGATCATGACCGCCGCGCTCGGCGGCGCCGCGAGCCAGCCACTCGTGGTCGGTCTCCTCCAGCACATGAGCTGGCGGCTGGTGTTCCCGCTCTTCGGCAGCCTCGGGGTCCTCTGGGCGGTCGCCTGGTGGCGCTGGTTCCGCGACGACCCGGCCGAGCATCCTGGAGTGAACCCGGCCGAGCTCGCGGTGATCGTCGCCGAACGCGGCACGCTGCCGCATCACGAGCCCGTGCCGTGGGCCCTCGTCGCCCGCAACCGGACGTTGCTCGCGCTCTGCCTGATGTACGGCGCCGGGATCTACGGCTGGTACTTCTACCTCACGTGGTTGCCGACATACCTCCTGCGCGCGCGGGGGTTCGACCTCTCGCACGTGGGCTGGCTCGCCGCGCTGCCGCTGGTTGCGATTGCGGGCGGGGTCTTCACCGGTGGCTGGCTGAGCGACGTGCTCGCACGTCGCTGGGGCGCTCGTGCCGGCCGGCGAGCGCCGGGCGTCGTCGGCTTCCCGCTCGCCGCGCTCGCCGTGGCGACGGCGGTGTCGACGTCGAACGCGCTCCTCTCGGCCTGGCTGCTGGCCGCGGGCGCCGGTCTCGCCGCGCTCGGCGTAGCGCCCGCCTGGGCCGTCTGCCTGGAGATCGGAGGGCCGCACGCCGGGGTGGTGAGCGGCGCCATGAACACGTTCGGAAACCTCGGCGGGACGCTGAGCCCCGCGGTCGTTGGTCTCTCGCTGGGCGCCTGGCGCTCGTGGGACGCGCCCCTCGCGAGCGTCGCGGTGCTCTATCTCGTCGCCGCCGCAGCGTGGTTGGCGATCGACCCGGCCAGGCGCGTCGTGCTCGACGACGACGGCGCCCGCCGATGAATCGGTGTCAGTACGAGAAGTTCGCCCAGGGATGGGTGCTGGCGGCGACCTGGCTGATGTCCCCGACGCCTGCGACCGCGACGATCGGGCCGTAGGAGCTGCCCGCCGGGATCGTGTACGCGACGGTTCCCGACATCCCCCGGACGCAGTTGCGAACGACGAAGCAGCCCGGCGCCTTTTCGTCGATCACGACGCCGCTCGCGGTGCCGGTGATCTGGTTGCCGTCGATCAGCGCCTCTCCCGCCCCGGCGACGACGACGATGCCCATCCGCGAATCCGCGATGTAGTTCTCCTCGACGCAGCAGCGCGGGCCGCGGACCGTGATCGCGGCCGCCGGCGCGTCGCCGATGTCGTTCTCCGACACCACACTGCCGGGGCCCACGTTGATGCCGGCCACCTTCAGCAACCGGTTGCCGATCAGCACGCCCCGGTTCTGGATCGTGAAACCCGGGCCGTTGTTGTCCATGGCGAAGTTGTCCTCCATGACCGCATCGCCCGCGGAGAAGAAGCAGCCGCCGTCCCCGTTGAAGTTGGTGCACTCCTCGATGACGCCATGCTGCCCGACGCTCACCAGCGAGCCGTGGCAGCTACGCACGTCGCAATCGAAGACCACGCCGCCGGCGCCGAGCGCACACGTCCCGCGCGCCGCCGGGTCCCCGGTCGAGTCACACGAGTCGAACCAGCACTCCTCGACGAGGCTGTCCGCGGCGCTCGTCAAGTCGATGCAGGTGCTCTGCCACCCCTTGAACCCGGCGTCGTAGATGCCGATGCACCGACGGTCGCCCGTCGACCGGATGCACGCGAGCGTGCCGGGCACCCCGATGAACGTGAAGCCGTCGCACTCGAGCTCCACCTGATCGGCCTGGATGTCGATGGCGGCCTTGCCGGGCACCCCGACGACGTTCGCCGTGAGGTAGTAGACGCCCGGCGTATCGATCACGTACAGCGCCGTCGCCGAGCCGGGCAGGCTGTCGACGGGGATACGCGCCTCGCCGAGCCCCTGATCCGTGCGAGCGACCTTGTCGTACACGTCCCGCAACGACGTCCCGGACGACGGCGAAGGTAGGGGACGCGCCTTGGCGACACGGACGAGAGCCGCCGCTCCGGTGATGCCGAGGCCGGCGAGTAGAAGGCGACGATTTGGATCACGTCCCATGGGTCTCCCTGTCGTCCGCGCAGATCGTCCGGGTGGAGGCAGTATCGGGGTGCGGAGCTCCATCAAAGTACCGAGCGCCTTCGTCAGGTGCAATGAAAGACAGTTCAGCGCCCTGCATGGCAGCCGCTTGTGGCTGCCGCACGCCGGCGGCCATGTGGGTCTCATGCGCATCCCGCTGGGCTGATGCCAGGGCGCGCAGGTCGCGAATCGTACGATGGCGTGCTGCCTGAGGGCGAGGTAGAGAACGCGCGATGGAGCGCCGTGACGTCGTCATCGTCGGCTCGGGGCCTGCCGGCGCCGCGACGGCGCTCGGCCTCGTCGCGCGCGCGCCCGCGCTGGCCGCACGGTCCGTGATGCTCGAGAAAGCGCGGCATCCGCGCGACAAGACGTGTGCCGGCGGCGTCATCCCGAAGGCGGTCCGTCTCCTCGAGAGCCTCGACGTGTCGCTCGCGGTGCCCGAGGCGCGCGTGGACCACGCCGGCGTGACGCTTCCCGGCGGGCGAGAGCTCGCGGTCGACGGCGACGATCTCTGCCGCGTGATCCGACGGCGCGAGCTCGACGCGCTCCTCGCGTGGACGGCGCGCGACCGGGGCGTCGAGCTCCGCGAGGAGGAGCACGTGACCCACGTCGCGCGGGACGGCGACGGGGTACGCGTCGACACCTCGCGACGGACGTACTGGACGCCGGTCGTCGTCGGTGCCGACGGCAGCGGCAGTATCGTCCGGCGCGCGCTGGTCGGGCCGAGCGGCGTCACGGCGCGAGCGGTCATGTGCGATGTACCGGTCGCCCGCACGTCGTGGACGGGTCATGCGGGGCGGCGCTACGACTTCGATTTCGCCCCATGCGCGACCGGCTTGCGCGGTTACCGGTGGGCGTTCCCGTGCGTCATCGACGGGGCGGCACACGCCAACGTGGGTGTCTACGCGTTGCCGCCGGCGGATGGAACGCGTCTCCGCACCGAGCTCGCCGCGATGCTCGAGCGCGTGGGCGCCGCGGCCGCGGCGTGGAAGGCCTTCCCGATTCATGCGCACGCGGGTCGCGCGCGTCTCGCGGCGTCGCACGCGCTCCTCGTGGGCGACGCGGCGGGCGTCGACCCGCTCATGGGCGAGGGCATCTCGTTCGCGCTCGAGTA
The DNA here is from genome assembly GCA_005879585.1 of Deltaproteobacteria bacterium. GTDB lineage: Bacteria > Desulfobacterota > Binatia > DP-6 > DP-6 > DP-3. The sequence goes on from VBKG01000328.1 coordinate 24,402, forward strand.
CGGTCTGCTGGCCGCCGAGGCGATCTGGCGGGCACACGAGACGCGCGACTGGAGCTTCCACTCGTACGTGGCGGCCGTCGAGCGGGGTCCGCTCGGGCGGAAGCTTCGCCGTTTGGACCTCGGGTCGCGGCTGTTCTACGGTCCGCGCGGTCGATGGTGGTTTCGCCTCGCCGCGGCAAGTCGTCGCGCGCAGCGGATCGGCCTTGCCTGGTACAACGGCGTGGACGATCGCGTCCCGTCGCTTTGACAGCCCCACCGGCCGTTTGCTACCCGGGCGCCATGGCGACTCCACGCCGCCGCCGGCGCCGGAAGGTCGCGACGGCTGGGCCGCATCTCGAGACGCTGCTCTGGCGCGTCGGGATTCGGCTCGTGGCGGGCGTCGACGAAGTGGGGATGGGGCCACTCGCCGGGCCGGTGGTCGCCGCGGCGGTCGTCCTGGCGCCGGGCACGACGCTCGACGGCGTGGCGGACTCGAAGACGCTTCAAGCCGCGGTGCGCGAGCGGCTCGCGGCCGAGATCCGCCGGCGCGCGCTCGCCGTCGGGCTCGGCTTCGTCGAGCCCGAGGAGATCGACCGGTTGAACATCTACCGGGCGGGGCTGGCGGCCTGCCGGCGTGCGATCGAGGCCTTGCGCCCGGTGGTGCCGGGCTACGTGCTCGTCGACGGGCGAGAGATTCCCGATCTCGCGATGCCGCAGAGCGCGTATCCCAAGGGCGACGTGTTCGTGTGCTCGATCGCCGCGGCCTCGATCGTCGCCAAGGTGACGCGCGACGCCATCATGTGCGAGCTCGATGAACGGTATCCTGGCTATGGCTTCGGGCGTCACATGGGGTACGCGACCCGACGCCACTTCGCCGCCATCCGGGAGCACGGCCCCTCGCCCGTGCACCGCCGCTCCTTCGCGCCGGTGCGAGCGGCGGCGCGCGGCGAGCAGGACAGCCAGCTAGCGCTGCCGGCCCTCGTCGCGCTCGACTGAACGCCGCGCTTTCCCGTGCGCGTGAATCCCCTATAATCGAGGTGTCGCTTCTTATGGATGCCGGCCTCCTGCTTGACCTCTATCGGAGCATGGCGCTCTGCCGCCGTTTCGAGGAGGCCGCGGCGAAAGCCTACTCGCAGGGGAAGATTAGCGGCTTTCTCCACCTCTACATCGGCCAGGAGGCGGTCGCCGTCGGGGCCATCTCGGGCGCGGAGCCGACCGACTACATCGTCGCGACGTACCGCGAGCATGCCCACTACCTGGCTCGCACGGGCGACGCCCGGGCGGCGATGGCCGAGCTCTACGGCCGCTCGACCGGAGCGAACGGGGGACGGGGCGGGTCGATGCACCTCTTCGACGCGTCCAAGCGGTTCCTCGGCGGGTGGGCCATCGTCGGCGGCCACGTGCCGATCGCCGCCGGGGTGGCCTTCGCGAGCAAGTACCGCGAGGAGCGCGACGTCACGCTCTGCTTCTTCGGCGACGGCACCGCGAACATGGGGTCGTTCCACGAGGGGCTCGCGCTCGCGGGGCTCTGGAAGCTGCCCGTCGTCTTCATCTGCGAGAACAACCAGTACGCCATGGGCACGCCGCTCTACCGCACCATGTCCGTCCCCGACGTCGCGGTCCGGGCGCGCGGCTACCCGATGGAGTTCGAGATCGTCAACGGCGACGACGTGCTCGAGATGCGCGACGCCACGCGCCGCGCCGTGGAGCGGGCGCGCAAGACGAGCCAGCCGTTCTTCATCGAGGCCAAGACGTACCGCTTCCGCGGCCACTCGGTGGCCGATCCCGGCAAGTACCGCACCAAGGAGGAGGTGCAGAAGTGGATGGAGCGGGACCCGATCAACGTCCTCGGCCAGCGCATCCAGACGCTCGGCATCGCGAGCGCGGAGCAGCTCCGGGGGCTCGACGACGAGGCGAAGGCGCAGGTGGCCGACGCGGTCGAGTTCGCCGAGCAGTCGCCGCTCCCGGAGCCGCAGTCCGTCTGCGAGTACGTCTATGCCTGAGCCGCGGGTGATCACCTTCCGCGAGGCGCTCCGCGAGGCCATGGCCGAGGAGATGGAACGCGACCCGTCGATCTTCCTCATGGGCGAGGAGGTGGGGCACTACCAGGGCGCGTACAAGGTCTCCGAGGGGTTGCTCGCGCGCTTCGGGGAGAAACGCGTGATCGACACGCCGATCGCCGAGACCGGATTTGCCGGCGTCGGCATCGGTGCGGCGATGGTCGGTCTCCGGCCGATCATCGAGTTCATGACCTGGAACTTCTCGCTGACCGCGTACGACCAGCTCGTGAACAACGCCGCCAAGCTGCGGTACATGGCCAATGGGCAGTTCACGCTGCCGATCGTGTTCCGCGGGCCTGGGGGAGCGGCGCATGCGCTCGCTGCCCAGCATTCCCAGGCGCTGGAATCGCTCTATGCCCACGTCCCCGGCCTGAAGGTCGTCATGCCGGCGACGCCGGCCGACGCCAAGGGACTACTGAAGGCGGCGATCCGTGACGACGACCCCGTCGTCTTCATCGAGAGCGAGGTCATGTACGCCCTCAAGGGGGAGGTGCCGGCCGGCGAGCACCTCGTCCCCCTCGGAGTCGCGGACGTGAAGCGGCGCGGCCGCGACGTGACGATCGTCACGTGGGCCAAGATGCTGCACACGTCGCTCAAGGCCGCCGAGGAGCTTGCGCAGGCCGGCATCGAAGCGGAGGTCGTCGACCTCCGCACCATTCGACCACTCGACACCGAGGCAATCTTCGCGTCGGTGCGGCGCACCGGGCGCTGCCTCGTCGTGCAAGAGGGGTGGCCATTTGCCGGCGTCGCCTCGGAGATCATCACGCTCGTCGTCCGCGAGGCGTTCGACGACCTCGACGCCCCGCCCGAGCGCGTGACGAGCCTCGACGTGCCGATGCCGTACGCGACCAACCTGGAAGCGCTGGTGCTGCCGTCGCCGGATCGGGTGGTCGCGGCGGTGCGCCGACTCCTCGGGCGCGAGCAGTCGCCCGCACGTCCGGCCGCGGCCGGGGGTGCCCGCTAGCTCGCGCGACGCCGACTCTTCCTCGCGGAGGCATCGATGCCCGACGTCAACATGCCGAAGCTCTCCGACACGATGGAGGAAGGGAAGATCCTTCGCTGGCTGAAGAAGCCGGGCGAGCGAGTCGCGATCGGCGACATCCTGGCCGAGGTCGAGACCGACAAGGCCAACATGGAGCTCGAGGCGTACGACGAGGGCGTCCTGTCCGAGGTGCGCGTGAAGGAGGGCGAGAGCGCCCCGGTCGGCGCGGTCATCGCGGTGCTCGCGGGAGCGGACGACGTAAAGCCGGCCGCCCGCCCGGCGTCCCGGCCGGAGCCTGCGCCGGCACCGGCGCGGGCGGAGCCGCGGCCGGAAAGCGGTCGCGAGCCGTGGAGACCGACGGTTGTCCGACGGCCGGAGGCAGCGGCGGAGCCCGAGGGCGGCGAGGCGATCAAGGCCTCGCCCCGTGCGCGGCGCATCGCCCGCGAGCACGAGATCGACCTTCGCTCCCTCCGCGGGACCGGACCGGGTGGACGGATCGTCGAGAAGGACGTGGAGGGCGCGATCGCGGCCGGCGGCGCCGCTCCGAAGAAGGAAGCGGAGACCGTTTCCGCTCCCGAGGCGCCGCCGCGCGGGGAGCGCCGCATGGAGCTCTCCCGCGTGCGCCGGACGACCGCCAAGCGGATGAGCGAATCGAAGCGCGAGGTCCCGCACTTCTACGCCTCGAGCGACATCCGCATGGACGAGGCCGTCCGGTTGAAGGCGACGCTCGCCGACCTCGGCGGCGAGTTCGAGGGCATCACGTTCACCCATCTCGTGCTGAAGGCCGTCGGCATCGCGCTCACGCGCGTGCCGGAGGTGAACGCGTCCTACGACGGCGACGCGATCGTGCTCCACGACACGGTCCACGTCGGTATCGCGACCGCCGTGGAAACGGGCCTCATCGTGCCGGTCGTCCACGACTGCGACCGCCAGCCCCTCGGCGCGCTCGTCCGGCAGGCGCGGGCGCTCGTCGAGCGCGCGCGGGCCGGGCGCTTCGAGTCCGCCGATCTGATCGGCGGAACCTTCACCCTGTCGAACCTCGGGATGTACCCGGTCTCGACGTTCGCGGCGGTCATCAACCCGCCGCAAGCGGCGATCCTCGCGGTCGGTGCGATCCGCGACGTGCCGGTGGTCGAAGGTTCGCACGTCGTGCCGGGCCGTCTCATGACCGTGACGTTGTCGTGCGATCACCGGATCATCGATGGGGTGATCGCCGGACGCTTTCTGGCCGAGCTGAGCGGGCTCCTGACGCGTCCGCTCGCCCTCGTAGTGTGACGATGACGCGCGTGCTCGAGGTCGGCCTGGCGGGTCGCGTCGGATACGACGTCGCGCTCGCCTGGCAGGAGCGTCTGGTGGCGCGTCGACTCGCGGGCGGCGCGGACGTCCTGCTGCTTCTCGAGCACGATCCCGTGTACACGCTCGGGCGGAGCGCCGATGCGCGCCACCTGGGCGCCGCGGTGCTCGGCGACGTTCCCGTCCGCCGGGTCGGGCGGGGCGGGCAGGTGACCTACCACGGCCCCGGGCAGCTGATCGGGTATCCGGTCGTCGCGCTCGCCGCCCAGGGCCGCGACGTGCACCGCTACCTGCGCTCGCTCGAGGACGTGCTGATCGCGGCGCTCCGCACTTTCGACATCCGGAGCGAGCGTCGTCCCGGCTTCACGGGCGTGTGGGTCGGGTCGCGGAAGATCGCCTCGATCGGCGTCGCCGTCCGACGCTGGGTCGCGTGGCACGGCTTTGCCTTGAATGTCGGCCGTGACCTCGATGGCTTTCTGCCGATCACGCCGTGCGGCATATCGGGCGTCGCGATGACGTCGGTCGGACGCGAGGGAGGGCCGGAGGACGTGGCGCGCGTCATTCCAGCCGTCGTCTCCTGCTTCGTCGAGGTGTTCAGCTACGAGACGACGCGACCGCTCGATGCCGATGTGCGGATGGAGCCATGGCCGGCGCCGTCGTGAGCCGTCACCCGCCGTGGCTGAAGGTCCGCGCGCCGGGAGGACCGCGTTTCGCGGAGACGCGTGCGGCGGTGAAGGAGCTCGGTCTGCACACGGTGTGCGAGGAAGCGCGCTGCCCGAACATCGGCGAGTGCTGGGATCACAAGACCGCGACGTTCATGCTCCTCGGCGACACGTGCACGCGGAACTGCGGGTTCTGCGCGGTTACGCACGGACGTCCGGTCACCGTGGATCCGCATGAACCGGAGCGCGTTGCGGTGGCCGTCGCTCGCCTGGGGCTCCGGCACGTCGTCGTGACGTCGGTCGATCGCGACGATTTGCCCGACGGCGGCGCCAGCCACTTCGCGGCGACCGCGAGCGCGATCAAAGCCCGGTTACCGGAGTGCCGCGTCGAGGTGCTCGTGCCCGACTTTCAGGGTCGGCTCGCCTCGGTCGCGACGATCCTCGATGCCCCGATCGACGTGTTCAATCACAACACGGAGACGGTGCCGCGATTGTACAAATCCGTACGACCAGGTGCTCGGTACGAGCGCTCGCTCGCGGTCCTCGCGGCGGCGCGGGCACGCCGCGACGTCGTCACGAAGACCGGGCTGATGCTGGGCCTCGGTGAGGACGAGGGAGAGCTTTTGAGTGTTTTTCGGGACTTACGCGGTATCGACTGCGACGTGCTGACCCTCGGTCAGTACCTTCGTCCGTCCGCGGATCACCTACCGCTGGCCCGCTATATCCCGCCCGAGGAGTTCGCCGCGCTTCGTGAGCGCGCTCTCGCACTCGGATTCCATCACGTCGAGGCGGGACCGCTGGTCCGCAGCTCTTACCATGCCTGGTCGCATGTACCGCAGAAAATTCTGCAAAATTAGCGGCTTTTGGGGTGGTGAAAATATTGCACGGTCTCACCATTTCGATTACGGTGCCTTCGTTTTCGGTGGGGTGGTGGCGCGTGGAGGGAACGGAGGAACGCGATGCTGAAACTGTATGACTATCCCGACTGCCCGTTCTGCCAGAAGGTGCGGGTGGTGCTGGCGGAGAAGGATCTGGAGTACGAGAAGATCTTCGTAGACCTTCGACGTCAGGAGCAGAAGACGCCGGAGTTCCTGCGCTTGAACCCCTACGGGAAGGTCCCGGTCCTGATCGACGAGGACGAGGTCATCTACGACTCCACGATCATCAACGAATATCTGGAAGACGAATATCCGCTGCCGCACCTGCTGCCCGAGGATTCGCAGGGGCGCGCGCGTGCACGCGTCCTCGAAGACTACTGCGACAATTCGTTCATCCCTCCGACCACGACACTGCTCGCGCAGATCCGCAAGGTCGAAGCGGAGCGCGATGGGCAGCGTGTGGAGCAGGCCCGCGACGAGCTGCGCCGCTCGCTCTACTACCTGCGTGACAAGCTGAACGGCGAGGACTTCCTCGTCGGCCGCGAGTTCTCGCTCGCCGACGCGGCCTTCGCGCCGCGCATCATGGTGCTCGGTCGACTCGGGTTCGAGCTCGAGCCCGCGCTCGCGCCGGTGCAGGCGTGGATCGAACGGCTGCGTACGCGTCCGAGCGTGCGTGGCCTGGGTCTCTAGCGGGCCGAAGCCACCCACCGTTTCGATCTCTCGTCCTCCCGCCGTTGACACGGCGCGCCCGTCTCGTTAGTGGGAGCACTTCCTACTAAGGAGGGAGGGACTCGATGGCCAAGGCTCTCAAGGGCACCCGTACGCACGACAACCTGAAGAACGCGTTTGCCGGCGAATCGCAGGCGAACCGCCGGTACCTCTATTTCGCGCGGCGCGCGGACATCGAAGGCTACCCGGACGTCGGCGGCCTCTTTCGCGACACCTCGGAAGCCGAGACCGGACACGCCTTCGGGCACCTCGACTTCCTGAAGGAAGCGGGGGATCCCGTGACCGGGCTGCCGATCGGCTCGACCGAGCAGAACCTCAAGTCCGCGATCGACGGCGAGACGTACGAGTTCACCGAGATGTACCCGGGCTTCGCCAAGGCGGCCCGTGGCGAGGGATTCGAGGAGATCGCGGAGTGGTTCGAGACCCTCGCCAAGGCCGAGAAGTCGCATGCGGGGCGGTTCACGAAGGGTCTGCAAACCCTGAGTCTCGGGTGAGGTGACGGGCGCGACGGACATCGGGTCGCCGCCATTCGGCGATGCGGCGAACCTGGCGGCCGAAACCGCCCGCATCTACGACATCTGCGCCGGGTGCCGCCGCTGCTACAACCTCTGTCCGTCGTTCACCCATCTGCTCGACACGATCGACGAGCACGACGGAGACATCGCCGCGCTCTCCGTCGAGGAGGATCGTCGAACGGTCGATCTCTGCTTCGGCTGCAAGCTCTGCTATCCGCTCTGCCCCTACACCCCGCCGCACCGCTGGGCCGTCGATTTTCCGTTGCTCATGCAGCAGGCGCGCGTTGCCCGCGCCGACCGTGAAGGCGTCGCGTTCCGCGACCGGGTGCTCGGGAATGCCGAGCTGCTCGGCCGCATCGGCTCGGCGGTCCCGGCGGTCTCGAACTGGGTGAACCAGAATCGCGCCGTGCGCTGGGCGATGGAGAAGACGCTCGGGGTCGACCGCCGGCGTCGCCTGCCACGCTACACCCGGCGCTTCAGCCGCTGGTTCCGCCGCCAGACGCCGCCCGCAGGTGTCGGGCGCTCCGGGCGCGTGGCCCTCTTCTACACGACGCCGGTCGAGTTCACCGGTGCCGACGTCGGCATCGCCGCGGTGCGCGTGCTCTGGCGGAGCGGTGTCGAGGTCCGCTGTCCCGAGCAGGTCTGCTGCGGCATGCCGGCGCTCGACGGCGGCGACGTCGCCGGCGCGACGCGCCGGGCGCGGCGCAACCTCGAGACTCTCGGGCGTGCCGTCGACGCGGGCTGCGACATCGTCGTGCCCGGTCCCACCTGCAGCCGGATGCTGAAGCAGGAATACCCGCGCCTGCTTCCGGGGGCGGAAACCGAGCGCGTCGTCGCGCGTGTCCACGACCTCGGCCAGTACCTCGTGAAGCTCCACGTCGAGGGCAAGCTCGAGCAGTCGTTTGCCACGTCCCTCGGCCGGGTCGCGTACCATGCGCCGTGCCACCTGCGCGTCCAGGAAATCGGGTTCAAGGCGCGCGACTTGCTCCGGCTCGTCCCCGGGACGACGGTCGAGGTCCTCGAGCGCTGCACGGGGATGGACGGCACGTGGGGCTTCAAGCGCGAGTTCTACGACGCTTCGCTCGCCGTGGCACGACCGCTGCTGCGGGACGTCGACGCGCTCGACCCCGACGCGGTCGTCTCGGACTGTCCGCTGGCGGCGCTGCAGATCGAGCAGGCACGCGGCCGCCGCGTCTACCATCCCGTGGAGGCCCTGCTCGCGGCGTACGAGGGCAGGGCGCTGGCGAGGACGGGGTGATGCGGCCGGTCGCCATCGAAGACATCCTCGGCCGCGAGCGCTATGCGAGCCATCGGGAGGCGATCCGCCGGCGCATCATCGCGCACAAGCAGCAGCGTCGCGTCGCCGTCGGCGAGCAGATGACGTTCCTCTTCGAGGACCGCGCGACGGTCTGGTATCAGGTCCAGGAAGTGCTCTGGGTCGAGCACATCACCGACCTCGACGGGATGCGTGAGGAGCTCGGCGTGTACAACGCGCTGGTGCCCGCGCCGTCCGAGCTATCGAGCACGCTGCTCATCGCGATCGACGACGAGCGCCGGGTCCGCGAGGAGCTCCAGCGACTCGTCGGCATCGACGGGTACGTCCGTCTCGAAGTCGGCAGCGATGCGCGCGTCGCCGGTGTGTTCGAAGCCGGGCGGCAGACCGACGAGAAGGTCTCGAGCGTGCAGTACGTCCGCTTTCCGCTCGACGCCGACCTCTGCGCCCGGGTGGCGACGGGGGCACCGCTCGCGCTCGCGGTGGACCATCCGAACTATCGCGCCCGGGCGTCGTTCCCCGACGTCGTGCGGGCGAGCATCGCGGCGGAGCTCGCCGACTCAGCGGTTGCCGATCGCGCGCTCCGCGAGGTCCGGGATGGAAGCTGAGGCGCGACGGCGAAAGACGCGCCAGCTCGCCCTCGTGCTCGACGCGGTCCTGGCGTCGGGGACGGAGCATCCGAGCGCCGACGGCATCTTCGCGCGCGTGCGCGCGGTCCTGCCGACGATCAGCCTCGGCACGGTGTACCGAAATCTCCATCGGCTGGCGGACGAAGGCCGGATCGGCGTTCTCCACCTCGCCGATCGCCTCGCGCGCTTCGACCCGACGCCTGGCGGACACGACCACTTCGTCTGCGAGGGGTGCGGCCGGATCGAGGACCTGCCGACCGCTCCGCTCGACGTCGAGGCCAATGCCGCTCGCCGCGCGGGCCACCACGTGACGGGACACGCCCTCGTGCTCTACGGCCGTTGCCGCGCCTGCGCGGCGGGCGCGACATGACCCTGCCCGACGTCATTCCGGTCTTCCCCCTGCCGAACGTCGTCTTCTTCCCGCAGATCGTGCTGCCGCTCCACATCTTCGAGCCCCGCTATCGCGAGATGGTCCGCGACGCCGCCCGCGGTCCCCGCCTGATCGGCATGGCGCTTCTGCGCGAGGGCTGGCAGCAGGACTATCATGGCGCACCGCCGATCTACGCCACGGGCACGGTGGGGGAAATGGTGCGCATGGAAGAGCTGCCCGACGGGCGCTTCAACATCGTGCTCCGCGGCCTGCGCGAGTTCGTCGTCCAGCGGGACTTCGCCCGGCGGTCGTATCGCGAGGCGGTGGTCGTCTGGAGGGAGCCGATCACGGGCGTGCTGCCGCCCGGGCTCCGGAAGTCGATCACCGCGCTCGTCCGCCTCTACATCGAGCGGCTCGGGCAGGAGGCGGGCGACGAAGGTCCGCTCGGCGCGGCCGCCGACGACGAGACGTTCGTGAACTTCTTCGCCCACCACCTCGACGTCGCGCCGCTCGAGAAGCAGGCGCTGCTCGAGGCTCCGACGCTGGCGGAGCGTGCGGCGCGCCTGCGCGACGTGCTCGAATTCCGCCTGGAAGAGCTGCGGATGCCGCCCGGCGTGACCGTCCGCCGGACGCACTAGGAGCGCGACCCGAGACTCATGTCTCGGGTCGGAGCCAGACGCGAGCGTGCAGGGACAGTACCACGCGCGACTGCCGTGCCGCGGCTGGCGAAGCCAGCGCGGCATGCGGGGTACGCGCCCGGCGCGCATCGCTCGATCGGCGGATGCCGCCGCAGCGGTGAAGCCGCCAGCCTTCGGCGTGCGGGACAGGCATCGCCACAGAGGCGTCGGCGGGGCGGGCCGTACCTCGTTTGTCGCGCCGGCTTTCGCCGGCCGCGACATGCGGCGCGCGCGGGTTACCGAGCGTTCCACTCTCGCGTCCGGTCCCGACCCGAGATGTATCTCGGGTCGGCCTCGCGGTGGCGAGCGCCGGACGCGGGTGCTACGGTCGACCGCCATGCAGCGAACGCCGCCGAAACTGACTTTCGCCGAGCGGCTCTATCTGCCGCAGGTGATCGGCGGCATCGCGGTCACGACGCGCCACTTCGCCCGGAACCTCCTCTTGCACGTGCTCCACGTGTTCGGCTTCGCGCGCGACCGGCGGGCGGCGGTCACCGTGCAGTATCCCGAGGAGCGGAAGGTGTATCCCGAGGGCTACCGCGGCGCCCACCGCCTGACGATCAAGCCAGACGGGTCGGTCCGCTGCACGGCCTGCTTCCTCTGCGCGACGGCGTGTCCCGCGAAGTGCATTCACATCGAGGCGGGCGAGCATCCCGATCCCGACACCGAGAAGTACCCCGTGCGCTACGAGATCGACACGCTGCAGTGCATCTACTGCGGGATGTGCGTCGAGGCGTGTCCGTGTGACGCGATCCGCATGGACACGTTCGTCCACCCGCGGATCTGGGGCTACCGCCGCGAGGACTTCATCGAGACCAAACAGGTGCTCATGGAGCGGTCGCGCGTCGTCCAGGAGCGCGGACGCGACGCGCTGATGGAGGACCTGCTCGCCGCGTACCGCGACGCGGAGGCGAAGGCATGATCCTGCTGGCACTCTGGCGGCGGGGCCTCCTCCGGCGACTCGATCGCGAGAAGTTGGCGCACTTCATCGGCTGGCGGCCCGATCCGCTCGCGCTCTCGCGTCGGTATCCCATGTGGCGCATACTGAGGATCGGCCGGCTGCTCGTCTCGCCCGCGCATGCGCGAGCCGTGGCGCGCTGGCTCGAGTACCGCATGAACCTCTTCGACGGAGTCGAGGGCTGAGCGATGGCGAAGACCTACAAGCAGATCATGGAGGAAGCCCGGCAGGTCGTCCCCGAGGCGTCGCCGGACGAGGTGAAGAGCAAGCTCGACCGCAGCACGCCCCCGATGCTGCTCGACGTCCGGGAGAAGGAAGAGTTCCGCCAGGGATACGTGCCGGGCGCGGTCTCGCTGCCGCGCGGCTTCCTCGAGATGCGGGTCGAAGACGCGGTGCCCGACAAGAACACGCCGATCGTCGCCTACTGCGCCGGCGGGACGCGCTCGCTGCTCGCCGGGCGCATCCTGAAGGAGCTCGGCTACACGAACGTGACGTCGATGCGGGGTGGGTTCACCGCGTGGAAGAATCAAGGTCTCCCGGTGGCCGCCGATCGGCAGTTCACTGCCGAGCAGCAGATCCGCTACAGCCGTCACTTCCTGCTCCCCGAGGTCGGCGAGGCCGGGCAGGCGAAGCTGCTCGACGCCAAGGTGCTGTGCATCGGCGCGGGCGGTCTCGGCAGCCCGGCGGCGTTCTACCTCGCGGCCGCCGGCGTCGGCACGATCGGCATCGTCGACATGGACGTCGTCGACCTCTCGAACCTGCAGCGCCAGATCCTCCATACCAACGACCGCATCGGCATGCTGAAGACGGAATCGGCGCGGATGACGCTCCAGGCGCTCAACCCCGACGTCAAGGTGCTCGAGTTCCGCGAACGGCTGTCGTCCGAGAACGCCTTCCGCATCTTCGAGCCCTTCGACGTCATCGTGAACGGCTGCGACAACTTCCCGACCCGCTACCTCGCGAACGACGCCGCCGTGATGCTCCACAAGCCGCTCGTCGACGGTGCGATCTGGCAGTTCGAGGGGCAGGCGACGGTCTTCAATCCGCCCGCGGGTCCCTGCTACCGCTGCCTCTTCCCGGAGCCGCCGCCGCCCGGGTCGACGCCGTCATGCGCCGAGGCCGGGGTGCTCGGCGTCCTGCCCGGTCTCGTGGGGTGCGTGCAGGCGCTCGAGACGATCAAACTGATCCTCGGCAAGGGCAAGACGCTCGTCGGGCGGATGATGCACTTCGACACGCTGACCGGCGACGTTCGCACGCTGCGGCTGCGCCGCGACCCCAAGTGCGCGGTGTGCGGCGAGCATCCGACGATCCGCGAGCTGATCGACTACGAGATGTTCTGCGGGCTCGGCGGCGACGCGACCAGCGAGACGCCGGAGGCCGCGGCGTCGTCGGCGGCCTGATCCGGATGCCGGCGTGCAGGCCTGCCGGGTGTGGCAGGCCTGCGTTTCTCCATGCGGCGTGCGTGAGCGACTGCGCTGGCATTGCCCTTGCTCATTGGTGTGATCATTCGGGGTTCCGGCGCCGCCCCTCCTCCGTCCCACCTCGAAACGCAGTCGATCCTCAGGTCACGCCAGAGTAGGCCACGTCACAGTCGGGCGCCGGAACCCCGACTGTTCGTTCGCGGTCGAAGGAAACGCGCGTAGGACGTCCCGGCCCGCGCGTACCGTTGCTCGAACGCGGTCGTCGGACGCGGGGGTGGGCCCACGCCCGAATCGAGCACGAGGCCCGCGGCGACGCATTGCGTTGAGATCGCGGCGACCAGCCCGGGCAGGTCGGAAGCGACGTGCACGGTACCCTCCGGCACGAGTGTCCGCGCGAGCTGTCGCGCGAGATCGCCGCCGAAGAGCCGCCGATGGCGATGGCCCGTCTTCGGCCACGGATCGGGGAAGTAGACATGATAGGCAGCGACCGATTCGTCGGGGACGCCGTGCGCGAGGACGCACGCCGCATCGCCGGCGACCACGCGCACGTTCGGGAGCTCGCGTCGCGCGGCGGCCATGCCGAGCGCCGTCGCGCGACCGCTCGAACGTTCGATCGCGAAGAAGTTGCGTTCCGGCGCCGCCGCCGCCCAGGCGAGTATCACCTCGCCGCGCCCGGGCCCGATCTCGACCTCGACCGGGTGGCGGTTACCGAACACGGCGAACCAGAGATCGCGAACCATGGCCAAGCTCGGAAACCGCGTTGCGCTCGCGCGAGCGACGGTTGTATATCCGCGAACGAAACGCAAATCCCGGGGAGGTCCGCCATGCGCGCCGCCATCCTGTACAGCTTCAACGAACCCTTCGCCGTCGAAGACGTGGAGCTGGCGCCGCCGCGTCAGGGCGAGGTGCGCGTCAAGCTCGCGGCGAGCGGCGTCTGTCACAGCGACCTCAGCATCCAGCGCGGCATCCTGCCGATGCCGCCGCCGCGGATCATCGGCCACGAGGGCGCGGGTGTGGTCACCGAGGTCGGCCCCGGCGTCACGTCACTCGCTGCCGGTGATCACGTCGTCCTCTGCTGGATGAATCCCTGCGGCCATTGCCGCGAATGTGGCCGCGGCCGTCCCGTCCACTGCGAGGTGGCGCTGCAGACGATGATGATGGGCGGCACGTACGACGGCGCACCGCGCTTCAAGGTGAAGGGCTCGGGCATGGACATGCCGCACTGGGTGGGGTCCTTCGCCGAGGAGACCGTCATTCCCGAGACGGGATGCGTGAAGATCCGGAGCGACGCGCCGCTCGACAAGGCCTGTCTCGTCGGTTGCGGCGTGATGACCGGCGTCGGGGCCGTCATCAATACGGCGAAGGTGGAGCCCGGCGCGTCGGTGGCCGTGTTCGGCGCGGGCGGCGTGGGGCTCAACGTCATCCAGGGCGCCGTGCTCGCGGGCGCGGAGAAGATCATCGCCGTCGATCTGCTCGACAACAAGCTGAAGCTCGCGAAGGAATTCGGCGCGACGCACACCGTCAGCGCCGCCAAGGGCGATCCCGAGGCCGGCATCCGCGAGCTCACCGACGGCCGCGGCGTCGATTACGCGTTCGAGGTCATCGGCAATCCGAAGGTGATCGCGCAGGCGTACGCGTGCCTCAGGCGCGCCGGCAAGTGCGTCGTCGTCGGCGCGCCACCGTTCGGCTCGGAGCTGACCGTCCCCGCGTTCCCGTTCTCCATGGAGGAGAAGTGGCTGATCGGCTCGTTCTACGGGTCGGCGCAGTTCCACCACGACATGCCGCGCCTGATCGACCTCTACATGGCCGGACGCTTGAAGCTCGACCAGCTCGTCACGCGGAAGTTCAAGCTCGCGGACATCAACGCCGCCATGGACGCGATGGACAAGGGCGAGGTCGCGCGCGGCGTGATCGCGTACTGAGCGGCGCGAAGGCGCGTCCGGAATCGCCGGGCGGGCCTTACCCCGGGCCGCTCGGGTGGAGGGTACAGACGCAACGGCACCTACAGTGAGGAGACGCTGTACCCGTCCCTCGTCAGGATGACCCGCTTCCTTCGCCCCTCTGCCCGGAGCCCGGCCGCCACCTGCTGCTTGTCGAGCATGTCGCGGAGCTCATCCGCGAAGCGGGCCGGGTCGGCGTCATGCAGATCGTCAACGATCGTGGTCGGAAGCGTCAGGCCGGCGACCCGCGTGCCCGTCTCGTCATCTACCCGGAAGGTGTGCCCGTGGTACGGCTTGTCGTTGAAGTCCGCGACGTCGCGGCCCGGGAACTCGTGCTCGAGGTACTGACGGACAACCTCGATCGCCACTTGCTGGTGCTGCATGTCGCGTCCTCCTCCGATGATCGCCAGGGAAACGGCGACGCCCGAGCCCGATCACGCCAGGCCAGAAGGCCTGTCGGTCGGCCGTCATTCGCCATCTCTTGCCACAAGAGGGTGTGGTGGTGCCAGCCGCGATCGGCACGCCGGTGACCTCCTGGCCCGCCTCATCTCGCGCGCGGCCGAGCCGTTCTGCCAGGCGCGTCGACGCGCACTCAACGAGGGTCTCCTCACAAATTGCTGCGACTCCAGCAGCGCACGGAGGCTCATCGCGGCGCCTCGCTACATAGTGATGCTGCGAAATCGCCGCCGGAGGGCGGAAAGGGGTGCAATCGTCACCGGAGAAGGGGACGCAACGATCCGGTTGCGCCCCCTTTTGTCTTAGCTACTGTACGTGACGTCGACCTTGACCGCCTTGGCTTCAGGAGCCTTCGCGAACGTTACGTCAAGCACACCATCCTTGTACGCGGCCTTGATCGTGGCGCGGCCTACATCGCTCGGAAGCCTGAAGGCCCGATGGATCCGGCCGTGATGACGTTCGGCGCGATGAACCCGCGCGTCCTTATCCTTGCCCCACGCGGGCTCGTTGCGCTCGGCATTGATCACGAGCGTCTCGTCCTCGACCTTCACTTCAAGCGAGTCGCTCTTCAAACCGGGCAGGTCGACGCTGAAGCGGTACCCATCGCGATCTTCGACCACGTCGACTAGCGGTGAAATCGGCTCGAGCTCGCTCGCGAGCCCATTCAAGAGACCATTAACGCTGTCAAGCAACCATCGACTATTCCCTAAGCGATTGTCAATCAACAACTCCATTCGCGATCACCTTTCCAGCCTGTGGGGTCCACGGGCTTCAACGTCTTCTTGCTACCAGCCCAACGTAAGCACGAACGGCGGATCGTCAAGTGGGTTTCAGTGCGCGGCGCCTGCCTCATCAAGCGCCCCGTTCGCGGAGGTCAGGTCACCGCCAGGCTGGACACGGTGGCCGCTGCCGTGCCACCTGTCCGGAGGGCTTGAGGATGACCTACGCCGTCGAGTGCGTCCACTGCCAGGAGACCCTGCTGGCGACGGCGCGGATCGGGGACGCCGAGGCACGTACTGTCGCAGAGCACCTCGACACGCATCACCCCACGGTGCTCGACACGGCGGTTGACTTCGACGACCCGGGCCTGGCGGAGATATTCCGCCACGTCCGGGTGACGCATCGCTGAAGCACCGGGCGAGCACGAGCAGCGGCGAGACCCGAGGCGCTCGAGCGCCTGAGCCGAACGAAGTTGACCGCGTCGACCGTGCCTGGAATGGATCGCCACCTATGGTACACATGTCGCGTTCCCGGAGGACTCCGTGATGAAGGACGAGATGAAGACCGCGCTCGAGACGGCCATGGACGAATTCGACCGGAAGAGGTCGGACGCGGCCAAGCGCCAGGAGGCGACGAAGACGAAGGAAACGGAGTTCTCCCGCAGCGTGGAGCGTCTCTTCAACGAGGTCATCCGGCCTGCGATGGAGGAGGTCGAGAATACGCTCGGGAAGCGGAACCACGACTGCAAGATCATCGAGGAGAAGCAGACGGGGACGACCGACGTGCAGCAGCACGCGGCGCAAATCAGCCTGACGATCAAACCAGCCCCGCCGACAGGCGGCGGCTACACGATGATGGCCTCCCGAACGATCTGCTTCGCCGTGGTCCGGCCTGAGGGCAAGATCGTCGTCGGCACGACCAGCTCTCTGCCCGTACGTCAGGTCGAGGGTGTGCGCCGGTCGTATGAACCCAGCAAGCTCACCCCCGCGGAGGTGGAGATGCAGCTCGTCACCTTCGTGAAGGAGGTGTTCGCGTAGCTCCGGGTGCGCGACCCATAGGGTAGCCGTGCGGGGCCGGGAGCGTACGGCTACGGTCTCCGGCAACACTGGTGCGTGCCGAGAGGCGGAGTCGAGCGATCACCCGCGCACTGCTGTTCAGCGCCTGCGAAGGGGCCCGGCAATGACGGCCTGCGTTACGCGGGTGCGAAGTGCGCCG
The DNA here is from genome assembly GCA_005879585.1 of Deltaproteobacteria bacterium. Classification (GTDB taxonomy): domain Bacteria; phylum Desulfobacterota; class Binatia; order DP-6; family DP-6; genus DP-3. Next base: position 41,159 of record VBKG01000328.1, read on the forward strand.
TCAGCCGATGGCCCCCGCCTTACAGCGGGTGTAGGGTGCGTCTACTCCCTGATGCGCTCGCGAGCGGCTCGCACGGGCGGACCACCGAGCGGCGCACGCGGCGCCCAGCCAGTCAGGTTCACCGGGCCCGAAAGGGAGTCCCATGAAACCCCATCTGGGCTTCATCGTCATGGCATTGGTCTGGTCAGTGCCCCTTGCGTGGTACGCCATCTGGTACGTGCGGCGTACCGAACGACAAGCACGCCGCCGTCTTCAGATAGCGGTCGATCAGATCAACACGGACACCCGCCGTTCCACGGTCGCCCACGTGAGCCGCGAGCGGCTCGCCAACGCCAGTGACGGGGGGCCTCGGCCGTTGATCTGGGGACGGTCGGCTGAAACCCCACACGCAGCCCAGTGACCGGCTTACTGATCCTCGACAGCCAACCGCCCCACGAGCGCAAAGGCACACGAGGCGCATAGCGAGCGCCGGAGGGAGACAGAGTCATGGCGGCGAAGTTGGTACTGTTCAGCGCGGATGCGCGGGCCAAGGTGCTGCGCGGCGTTAACATCCTCGCCGATGCGGTCACGGTGACGCTGGGGCCGCGTGGGCGAAACGTGGTGCTCGAGAAGTCGTGGGGCGCCCCCACCGTCACCAAGGACGGCGTGACGGTCGCGAAGGAGATCGAGCTCGCCGACAAGTTCGAGAACATGGGCGCGCAGATGGTGAAGGAGGTCGCCTCCAAGACCTCCGACGTGGCAGGCGACGGCACCACGACGGCCACCGTGCTGGCGCGTGCCCTTTTCAGCGAGGGCGCCAAGCTGGTGGCGGCCGGCCACGACCCGACGAGTCTCAAGCGTGGCGTCGACAGGGCCGTCGCGGCGGTGGTCGAGGAGCTGAAGAAGCTCTCCAAGTCGACCAAGGGCAAGGCCGAGATCGCTCAGGTTGGCATCGTGTCGGCCAACGGCGACCGCACCATCGGCGACTTGATCGCGGAGGCGATGGAGAAGGTTGGCAAGGAGGGCGTGATCACGGTCGAGGAGGCCAAGGGCCTCGAGACGACGCTCGACGTGGTCGAGGGCATGCAGTTCGACCGCGGGTACCTGTCTCCCTACTTCGTCACCGACCCCGACCGCATGGAGGCCGTCCTCGAGGACGCCTACATCCTGATCCACGAGAAGAAGATCTCCGCGATGAAGGACCTGCTGCCGCTGCTCGAGCAGGTCGCACGATCGGGCAAGCCGCTCCTCGTGATCGCCGAGGAGGTCGAGGGCGAGGCGCTGGCGACGCTCGTCGTGAACAAGATCCGCGGCACGTTCGCCTGCTGCGCGGTCAAGGCGCCTGGCTTCGGCGACCGCCGGAAGGCAATGGTCGAGGACATCGCGATCCTCTCCGGCGGTCGTCTGATCGCCGAGGAGCTCGGCCTGAAGCTCGAGAACGTCGCCCTCAAGGACCTCGGGCGCTGCAAGCGCGTGGTGGTCGACAAGGACAACACGACGCTCATCGACGGGGCCGGCAAGCGGGCGGACATCGAGGCCCGCATCAAGCAGATCCGGGCACAGATCGAGGACACCACCTCGGACTACGACCGCGAAAAGCTCCAGGAGCGGCTCGCCAAGCTGGTAGGCGGCGTGGCCGTGATCCGCGTCGGCGCGGCGACCGAGGTCGAGATGAAGGAGAAGAAGGCCCGCGTCGAGGATGCCATGCACGCCACGCGCGCCGCGGTGGAGGAGGGCATCGTGGCAGGCGGCGGCATAGCGCTGCTACGGGCGCGGAGCGCGCTCGACACGCTCAAGCTCGACGGGGAAGAGCGGGCGGGCGTCAACATCGTACGGCGGGCACTCGAGGAGCCGCTGCGCTGGATCGCCCGGAACGCGGGGCAGGACGGCGCGGTGGTGCTCGAGAAGGTGCGCGAGGCCAAGGGCGCCTTCGGGTTCAACGCGGCGACCGAGGAGTACGAGGACCTGATCAAGGCGGGCATCATCGACCCGACCAAGGTGGTGCGGACGGCGCTCCAGAATGCGGCGTCGGTCGCGGGGCTCCTCCTCACCATCGAGGCGATGGTGGCCGAGAAGCCGAAGGACGAGAAGCTGGCCGCAACCCCATCGATGCCGCACGGCGCCGAGGACTTCTGAGGAGGTGGTGGTTTCGCAGGCCCGCCGCTTCCCGCGGCGGGCAACGGCCTGCCGATCCTCTCAAGATCTCCGAGTGAGTTCAGCGGGCTTGGCCACGCGCGTGATGAGTTCCGTGGAATCGAACGGCTTGAGGCCGAATAAATTTGCGCAGGCGGTTACCCCGTCGCGCTGATCGCGATTGCATGGCTGGGGTGGGCCATGCATTTTTTCAGCAGGCGATTCTCCAGCACGATCTTCGGCAGCGCCTGATTGAGGCGGCCATTCTCGTCGCGCTGCGCCTGCACCTCGGGCGCCGTCGCCTCCCGTGTCGTGTCGCGACGCACCCCCGGCGCGCTGAGAGGGACGGGTGCTGGTCTCGGTCAACGCTGAGGGCGACGGCCGGGCACATCGGGCGGTGCCTTCCACGTCGCCACCGCCGCGGCTTCCGCGCTGGCCTTCACGGCAGGTGCCTCACCCGGACCCTCGATTACGTGGTTGTACACGCTCAGGTAGTCTTCGGCCATGCGCCGAGCGGAGAACAAGCGCTCGAACTCTTCACGGACCCGTCGCCGGTCGAGGGCAGCCACGCGCTCGGCAGCCGATAGCGCTTCGTCCAAGTCGTCGACGACGAACCCCGTGACCCCATCCGTGATGACCTCGGGAACCGACCCGGCGCGGTAGGCGATTACCGGCGTTCCGCAGGCCATCGACTCGATCATCACCATCCCGAAAGGCTCGGGCCAGTCGATCGGGAACAGCATGGCGATGGCGCGCCCGAGAAACTCCGCCTTCTCGCCTTCACCGATCTCGCCGACGTACTCGACGAGATGGTGGCGCAGCAGGGGGCTGATCGTCGTCTCGAAGTAATCGGCGTCGATCTTGTCCACCTTCGCGGCGATCTTGAGCGGCACACCGAGCCGCGTCGCGATCTCGATGGCCCGGTCGACGCGCTTCTCGGGTGAGATCCGCCCGAGGAAGGCGAAGTACGAGCCAGGGTCGGCATGGAAGGCGTACTGGTCCTCGGACAATCCATGGTGGACGGTGGCCACCCAGTTCATCCACGGCATCGGCGCGCGTTGATCGTTGGAGATCGAGACGTTCGGCAGGTCCCGGAACTGGACGTACAGACCCTGGAGGTCGGCGATGTCCAGGCGACCGTGCTGCGTCGACACGTGCGGCACGGTGAGCTGGCGAGCCATGGGGAAGTGCAGGTAACCGAGGTGGAAGTGCACCATGTCGAACTCCGAGGCACGCTGATGCACGCGCTCGAGGAGCAACACGTGGTGCGCCATTTCGTCGATGCAGTGCTTGTCGAGCCGGAGGCTGCGGTGCGCGACGGGGATGAGACGAGCGTGCGTGTCCGAGTCACCCGAAGCGAAGAGCGTCACGTCGTGGCCCTGGCGGACGAGCTCTTCGGTCAGGTAAGAGATGACGCGCTCCGTGCCCCCGTAGTACTTCGGCGGGACGCTCTCGTACAGCGGGGCGACCTGGGCGATCTTCATGCATCTTGCCTATCACTTCCGGTGATGGATGCCTCTTCGGGAGGCCGCCGCCCGCGCACCAGTGACGGCGACGGCTCGCGCGCTGCTTCGCAACCACATCAATGCGCGTGTAGGGGCTGCGCTCCGGCGGGACGTTCGAATTTGCCGGGCCGCGCTGCGATCGCGTAGTCGCTGCCGTGATGGCCAAACTCACCGGCTCGCGTGAGCACGACGAGTAGCGGTTCCGACTTGAGCATCCGATCAGCGCTTCTGGATATTCGTCCCCGCCGGCGCGCAATCTCTGGGTACCTCGTCCGCATGACGAGCATCCGTCTTCCGCTGTCGGAGGGGGCTGGCGCCGATGGGTGGCGCATTGGGCGTCCTGATCGCAGCTTCTGAACGTGCGAGCCCGGGGCTCCTGGCCCTACGGACGATTGTGATTTTGTCGCGCTTGCCTGTGCGAGAAGCGGGGACCGGCCCCTGGTCCTGATCGGTGGAGGCGATCCTCTCCGGGGTCATCCCATGGGAAGCCCCGACGTCGGGGAGCGCAAACACCGGAATCGTTCGCAGCTCCCTGCGCAGACGGCGGGCATCCAGTCCGAGCGCTTCGCAAAGGTTTTCGAAGCTGAACGACCACGTGCGATCCCTGCTCGCTACGTAGGCGGTCGCCTTCCGGCGATCATGTCGGGCGATCGGCTTTCTGTAGCCCCTCGCTCGCCAGTAGGCCGAGCCCCCACAGTCATCCACGACCGTCTGCAGCACGGCCGCCATCAGCCGCCTGTGTGGCTCGACCAGGTGCGAGTCGGCACGACGAAGGTACTGCGTCGGGAGCATGACGTGGATCATCGGGGTATCGCTCCTCTCGGTTCGGCAGGCGCAGCGAGCCGCGAAGGGCGGACCACTTCCGGGTCGCCCGTGCGCCGCGCGTCCCGGGCGATCGCCTGCTTGGGGAACGTCATCACGAGCGCGCCGTCGGCGTCGTAGTAGGCGCTCGATGGCTCCTCGACCACGCGGGCAGGAAGGCGGAAGGGTTGCGAAAGACGGATCGCCCGCCCGTCGGCGTTGCGTGCCCGCACTATTGCTTTGCGGCCCATGAATCGAATCTCGACGGAGCCGGGCTCGACATCTCCCAACGCCCGGATGCACAGGCGAACGACGTCCGGCGTCTCGCTGACGGAGGTTGTGAGCACCGCGGACGCAGGTCGAGCGCTGCGCTCGTCGGGCCCGGCGCTCGAATCGGCGGCAGTCGCGCCTGACGATGTCAGGAGACCGAACAGGACGAACGCACCGGCCATGCGAGCCACGAGGCAGGTGGCGGTGACTGGGACGGGGCTTTCCGTGGGCGCACGGCATGCGCTCGGACGCGAGACGATCCACTTGCGGAGGGACACGAGCCTCGTCGTAGGGCTCGCGGTTGTCTGCCGGACGCAGGGTGCGTCGTTCCGGGGCGCGCTCGTAAGAGCCGTGTGCGGGCGTACCGAGGGACGCCAACCAACTACACCCGCTGTCGCGTGGACGCCAGCGGCCTTCGGTCAGCGTCGTCGGTTTGACGCGGCGACCTCTCAGGGAGTAGTCGCAACGTCGAGCCCGTTCTTAGCCTCGCAGCGCGACGGTGGTAGGGCACGTCGCCCCTTCCCATGTGTGCTCGGCGCGGACTCCGAAAGGGGACCGCGATGCGTTACGAGGACACGATCGAGATCAGGGGCGTCACCGTCATCGGGCAGACAGAGGTTGCGCTGCTCTGCCAGATGGGGAATCAGCAGCGCTGGATCGCCCAGACGGAGTTCCGGCCGGGCAGCACTGTCGGCCGCGAGGGTGATGTAGGGATCGTCGTCCTGAAACGGCCGTTCGCCGTCGCACAGGGCCTGGTCCCCTTCCAGGGGTTCCATGCCTGATCTGCTGACAACGATCTGCCAACCCGGAATCTGCAAGGTAAACATGGCTGCGATCCCCGGGAGCGGCTCGTCGACGTCGACGAGCCGCATCTCGTCTACGCCGTGCGGTCCCCTTTCGTCGACAGGAACGGCTTCAGAATGTCGATCGGCACCGGGAAGATGGTCGTCGAGTTGTTCTCTGAAGCGATCTCCACGAGGGTCTGCAGGAAGCGGAGCTGGAGGGCGATCGGCTCCTTCGCCATGATCGCGGCGGCATCGGAGAGCCGCTGCGCCGCCTGGTATTCGCCCTCGGCGGCGATGACCTTGGCGCGCCGCTCGCGCTCGGCCTCAGCCTGGTGGGCCATCACCCGTCGCATCCCCTCGGGCAGGTCGATGAACTTGATCGCCACCTGCACCACCTTGATCCCCCACGGTTCGGTGTGCTGGTCGATGATCGACTGCAAGTGCGCGTTGATCTTCTCCCGCTCGACGAGGAGCTGGTCGAGCTCCACCTCGCCGCACATGCTCCGCAGCGTGGTCTGCGCATTCTGGGACGTGGCGAAGAGGTAGTTCTCCACCGCGACGACGGCCCGGTTGGGATCGACCACCCGGAAGTAGAGGACCGCGTTCACCTTCAACGAAACGTTGTCCTTGGTGATCACGTCTTGCGACGGGATGTCCATCGTGATCGTACGCAGGTCGATGCGGAGCGCCTTCTCGATCCCCGGGATCACGTAGATAATCCCCGGCCCGCGCGCCCCGACGAGCCGCCCCAGCCGGAAGACGACCGCGCGCTCGTACTCGCGCAGGACCTTGAGCCCGCTCAGCACGAACGTCGCCAAGATGGCCATTGCGGCCCATGCACCAAGCATCGCGGCCTCCCTTCAGCGGCTCTCGCGTGGGGCGCGACGCTCCCGCAGCAGGATCCGGCAGACGCTGACAAGAACGCCCTCTATCTCCGCGGGGCTGTCGTGGAAGCAGACCACGCCCGGGTAGTGGATCAGCTTGCGATCAAGCAGCGGATTGGTCATCCGTGGGCTGCTGCGGCTCGGACGGTTCCGGCGGTAGCGAGGGCATGGGCGCCGGCGGAGGCGGTGCGCCTTCGTCCTCCATCTCGCGTTCGTCTTGTTCCACTCGGTCGATCATGAAGTCACCGATAAACGGCGCAGGTAATGACTCCGCGGACATCGTGATGGACAGATCGAATGGGAGATCGATGAGGCTCTCCGACGCGCAACGTGAGGGCTCGTCGGCCACACCGATGGGCCGCCGAGCGTGTTCCCCTTCTGGGCCGAATTCCGCGAGAGGCAACGCAGGGGAACGCGCGCTGCCCCAGTGTCGGCTGAACCCCTACACGTAGGCCAGTGATCGGCTTACTAGTCCTCGAAGTGACAGTTGAGCGAACAGTTACACAAGGAGGCACAGTGTGGTTTGTTGTCCGGCCCTCTCTCGCAGCTCGTCACGTTCTGACAGATGCAACGGCAAGGCGGCTGAAGGTTGGGCCGAAGGGGAGGCAGGATCACCTCGCAGCGTCTGATGCTCATCTGTTCGTCGCAGCTTTGCTGGGCAGCCAACGACGCCGTCGTGACAAGCAACATTTCCATGAGAGCAAAGTGCACGAGGCGCATAGCCAGCACCTCCCAAGGCGGTTGCGAACAAAGTAGCGCGTAGGCTAGGCGCCCAGGCCGGGTGCCGTCAAGCACGTGTTGCGAGGGTCGTGGTTCAGTTTCGACCCGACCAAGGTGGTGCGGACGGCGCTCCAGAATGCGGCGTCGGTCGCGGGGCTCCTCCTCACCATCGAGGCGATGGTGGCCGAGAAGTGGAGCGACGTCGACCTCGACACGCGAACCCTGCTCGTACGCCGGACGATCGACGAGCCCGAAGGGCGGGAAGCCAGCCCGTTGCCGCTCGGTCGCGAGGCGACGGCCGCGCTGCGGGACCTCGCGGCTGCGGGCGCCTAACTCCGGGGCGTCCGGGCGCGATTGCGGGCGCGACGGTTGCGTGAACCCGCGGCCGCCTGCCGCCCGCCCTTCAGAGCGGCCAGGAAGGCGTCGCCGGGCCGCGTGTTGAGTACGTCGGCCGCCGTCGCCCAGCCGCGACGCGCCTGGTCGACGCCGTACTGGCGCGGAAATGCCAGGTGCTTCACGCTGTGCGCGTCGGAGTCGATGACGATCGGCACGCCCGCCTGCACCGCCTTCCGGACGTGCTCGTCCTTCAGATCCAGACGATCCGGGTACGCATCGAGCTCGAGGACGGTGCCGGTCTCCCTGGCGGTCGCGATGATCGCGTCCATGTCGACGTCGTAGGCCTCGCGCTTCTGAATTTTCCGTCCGGTCGGGTGGAACAGGATGTCGGCGTTGGGATTTCGCATCGCGCGGACGATGCGCCGGGTCATCTCGGCACGGGGCAGGTCGAAGTGCGAGTGCACGGCAATGCCGACGACGTCGAGCGCCGCGAGCGTCTCGTCGTCGATGTCGAGCATGCCGTCCTTGTCGATGTTGACCTCGGCGCCTCTGAGGACCCGGATGCCGCCGAGGCGCGCGTTCAGGCCGTCGATCTCGGCCATCTGTTTCCGGAGCTTCGTCTCGTCGGACCCACCGGTCATGGTGAGGCCCTGGGTGTGATCGGTAATGGCGATGTATTCCAGACCGAGCCGCTTGGCCTCCCGCGCCATCGCCTCCATCGAATCCGCGCCGTCGGTCCAGTCCGTCTGCGTCTGGAGGTCGCCGCGGAGTGCCCCGGGCTCGATCAGCTGCGGCAGTGCGCCCGAGCGCGCCGCCTCGATCTCTCCCTGGTCTTCGCGCAGCTCGGGCGGGACATAGGCCAGGCCGAGGCGCGCGTAGATCTCCTCTTCGGTGCGGCCGGCGAGGCGACGCGCTCCGCGGAAGAGCCCGTACTCGTTGAGCTTCAATCTCTGCTTGATGGCGAGCTGGCGGAGCGCCACGTTGTGGCTCTTGCTGCCCGTGAAGTAGCAGAGCGCCGCGCCGAAGCTCTCGGCGGGAACGACGCGCAGGTCCACCTGCAGGCCGCCGGCGAGCTTCACGCTCGATTTGGTGCGGCCCTGCCCGAGCACGCGCTCGACCTGCGGCAGGGTCACGAAGGCCTGCACGACGGCGTCGCCCTTCCGCGCCACGACGAGCAGGTCGGCGTCGCCGATCGTCTCCTTGCGCCGTCGGACTGAACCGGCGACCGCCACGCGCTCGACGCCGGGCAGGCGGGCGAGCGCAGCCGCGATCTGCTCGACGATGGGCAGCGTGACGGCCAGCGGCTGGCGACCACCGGTCGTGCGGAGGAAGGCGAGCGCCTTCAGCATCTTCTGCTCGCTGCGCTCGCCGAAGTGCGGCAGGCTACGCACTTTGCCGGCGCGGACGGCGGCTTCGAGGTCCTCCACGGTGCGGACGGCGAGCTTCTCGTAGAGCACCTTGACCGCCTTCGGACCGATGCCCTCGATCGCGGTCAGCGTCGCGAGCTCCACCGGCATGCGGGCGTGATACTGCTCGCGGAGGGCGCACTTGCCGGTCTTGATGAGCTCCTCGAGCTTGTCCGCCATCGACGCGCCGATGCCGGGGATGGCGCGCAGGGCCTTCGCGCCGCCGTCGCGGTAGACCTCCGCAAGCGGCCGGTCGTACGACTCGATCGCGAGCGCGGCCTTCTCGTAGGCGCGCGGTTTGAACGGCACGTCCTCCATCTCGAGGTACGCGGCGAGGTCGCGAAAGCAGCGCGCGAGCTCGACGTTCCGCATGGCTCGGTGCTTACCGCGTCATCGTGGGCCCTGCCAGCCGGACCGGCAGGGTATGCCGCGGGGGCGGCACGATGTGCCGGGTCGCGGAAGCGAGCGGCCGCGCGCCCGCGTGTCGGCGACGCGGCACCGGGGTTGCAGAGTGTCGCGTGGTTTCGATCGCCCACGACGTCATCGGCGCACCCACCCCGGGAGTCTCCGGTGTTTCGCCGCGCGCGGTGCCGCACGGCCCGCACTTCGGAACGATGCTCCGCGACGCGCTCGGCCACGTGCCGCCGCACGCTCCGGGGCGGGTCGGCCCGACTGTGCCGAAGCCCGCACAGCTCGACGCTCCGGCTAAGGTGTCTCCCCGCCGGCCGGCGCATGCCCCGCACGCCACCGGCCCGCTGCGCGATGCCATTCGCCGCGCGTCGGCGAGCGTCGGCGTCGACCCGGCGCTGTCGCTCGGCGTCGCACGTGCCGAGTCGAACTTCGATCCGCACGCGCGCAGCAGCGACGGGCTGAGCGTCGGGACGTTCCAGATGACCCACGGGACGGCGGCGGAGATGCGCCGGAAGATCGCTGCCCATGCCGTGGCGCGGCCGGCCGGAACGGACGACGTCGCGCTCGGCGTCGGCTACCTGCGCTACCTGCACGACCTCTTCGGGCGTACCGCGCGGCTTGCCCACGGTCGCACGACGGTGCCGGTCGCCGACGCCGGCGAGCGACGCCTCTTTGCGGTGGCCGCGTTCAACGCCGGCGAGGGCCGCGTCGCCGAGGCTCAGGCCCGCACCCGCGCGGCGGGCGGCGATCCGACGCGCTTCGCCGACGTCCGCCCCTTTCTGCCCTCGATCACGCGGGCGTACGTGGGCCGCGTCGCGGGCTACGCGGCCGCCTCGCAGCCGGACGCCGTGTAGCGACGGCTACGCCGGCACCAGCGGCTCGCCCGGCTGCGCCGGCGCGAGGTCGCCGAGGAAATCCAAAAGGTAGCCGTTCACGAGCTCGGGCTGCTCCTGCTGTACCCAGTGACCCGAGAGCGGCACGTACTTGATGTCGAACGGCCCGCGAAAGAGCGGCTCCATGCCGAGCGTCAGCTCCTTCCCGAGCGCGACGTCGGCCTCGCCCCAGACGAGCAGCGTCGGTGCCGTGATCTTCGGCCAGTCCTCGAGCGTCCGCCGCACGGCCGCCGGCGGGCGGTCGCCGTAGACGAAGCGGCTCAGCCAGTCCGGCCACACGCCGGCCGCATCCGGGCTGCGAAACGCCGCCCGGTAGTAGTTGACGGCGCTTCGCATGGCGCCGGGACGGCTGACCGCGTCGCGGAGATGGCCGAGGTCCTGCGTCGTGATGGCGTCCTGCCGAACCGCGGAGCGGCGGATCGCGCTGCCGACGGCCCAGCCGTGCCCGGCGCGAAGGACGGCCTCCGGCAACCACGGCAGCTGGAAGAAGAACATGTACCAGCTGCGCGCGAGCTGACGGCCGTTCGCCCGCAGGTGCTGCGCGAAGATCGCCGGGTGCGGACAGTTGAGCACGACGAGCCGCCGCGTCGCCTCCGGGTGGTCCATCGCGAAGGTCCACGCGATGGCACCCCCCCAGTCGTGTCCGACGATCGCCGCTTCCCGCTCGCCGAAGGCCTCGATCAGCCCGCGCACGTCGGCGACCAGCTCGGGCAGCGCGTAGGCCGCGATCCCCTCGGGCTTGTCGCTCTCGTTGTAGCCGCGCAGGTCCGGCGCGACGACGCGAAAACGTGGCGCGAGCGCCGCGATCTGGTGACGCCACGAATACCAGCACTCCGGAAAGCCGTGCAGGAGGATGACGAGCGGCCCGTCGCCGTCGACGGCACAGTGCAGCCGGACGCCGTTCGTCTCGACGAAACGGTGCTCCACCGCCATCCCGCTCGCATAGCGAGGGGCCGGCGCGCGTGTCAAATCATCGACCCGAGACTTCGTCTCGGGTCGGCCGGACACCGAGAATGAGCCGCGGTGATCCGTGCGAACGCCGTGCGGCGGCCGGCAAAGCCGGCGCCGCAAAACTCTTCGGACAGCGAGTGCGTCTGGACACACAGGTGCATTCGCACCGTGCTCTCCGAGTCGGGCGTGCCTGTTCTGTCGCGCCGGCTTTGACGAGGAGTCGAGCGTAGAGTGTTGCGCCACTCGGCAGCACGCGACCGTCCATGTGGGCGCCACACGGAAAGCCGAGCGCTGGACCGGCGTCGACCGTGAAGTCCCCGCTCCCCGACACGGAGCCCGCGAAGCTCTCACCCTCGTAGGCGAACGAGATCGCGCTTCCCGACTGTGCGATGTCGACGAAGGCGGGTGACGTGCCCCCTTCCTCGAACCGCCATTTCCCCGTGGCATCGGCGGCCGCCGGCGCCGGCGCAAGCCATCCGACGACGAGCAGGACCGCCGTCACGAACACTCCGCCGCGAGCGCGCGTCATGGATCCCCTGTGGTGTCCGGACCGTATGCCCCGGCGCGGGCTACCGTCAAGAAGAAAAGCTCGCCAGGCGGCGTTTGACTCGAAGGCTCGTTCCGTACGAGGAGCCGGCAAGGAGGATCCGCGATGCAGCTCGAGTTCGTCCGCTACGAGAAGCGCGACCACGTCGCGGTCGTCACCATCAACCGGCCGGAAGTCATGAACGCGCTGCACCCGCCGGCCAACGAGGAGCTGTCGCGTGTGTGGGACGACGTCGCCGACGACCCCGACGTCCGGGTCGCGATTCTCACCGGCGCCGGCGATCGCGCCTTCTCCGCCGGCAACGACCTCAAGTGGACGGCGCAGCACGGCGTGCCGCGCATGCCGAAAGGCGGGTTCGGCGGGCTCGTCGCGCGCGACGACCTGTGGAAGCCGCTGATCGCCGCCGTCAACGGCGTCGCCCTCGGCGGTGGCCTCGAGATCGCGCTTGCCTGCGACATCATCGTGGCCGGGGAGACGGCGCGCTTGGGCCTTCCCGAGCCGCGCGTCGGCCTCATGGCCGCCGCGGGCGGCGTCCATCGGCTGCCGCGTCACGTCCCCTTGAAGCTCGCGATGGGTCTGATCCTGACGGGACGCCAGATCCCTGCGGCGGAGGCGGCCCGGATCGGTCTCGTCAACGAGGTCGTCCCGCAGGCGACGCTGATGGAGACGGCCGAACGCTGGGCCCGGGAGATCCTCGAGTGCTCGCCGTTCGCCGTCCAGGCCTCCAAGCAGGCCGCGCTCCAGGGGCTCGGCCGGCCGCTCGCGGAGGCGATGGCGGCGCAGTACCCGCTCGTGCAGCGGCTCTTCACGAGCGAGGACGTCGTCGAGGGGCCGCGCGCGTTCGCCGAGAAGCGGAAGCCCGTCTGGAAGGGGCGGTGAGCCTCAGTCGCCCTTGGCGCGCGACAGGTACGCGCCCGACTCCGTGTCGACGCGGATCACCTCGCCCTCGCCGATGAAGTTGGGCACCTGGACGACGAGCCCGGTCTCGGTCTTCGCCGGCTTCAGCACGTTCGTCACGGTGGCGCTCTTGAGACCGGGTG
>VBKG01000329.1 GCA_005879585.1 Deltaproteobacteria bacterium
CGTTCTCGATGATCAGTATCGCCGGGCTCTCCTGGATCGTGTGGGGGCACCACATGTTCCAGAGCGGCATGAGCCCGGCGCTCGGCACGAGCTTCATGATGTCGACGATGGTCATCGCCGTGCCGTCGGCCATCAAGACCTTCAACTGGCTCGGCACGCTCTGGCGCGGCAACATCCGCTTCACCACACCCATGCTGTTCGCCATCGGCTTCGTGTCGATGTTCGTGATCGGCGGCCTCTCGGGCATCTACATGGCGTCGACGCCGGTCGACATCTTCATCCACGACACCTACTTCATCGTCGGGCACATCCACTACGTGGTGTTCGGCGGCAGTCTCCTCGGCGCGTTCGCGGCCATCTATTACTGGTACCCGAAGATGTTCGGCCGCATGATGAACGAGACGCTCGGGAAGATCCACTTCGCGCTGACGTTCACGTTCTTCAACGGGACGTTCTTCCCGATGCACATCATCGGGGTCGGCGGCCACATGCGGCGCATCTACAACCCGACGCAGTACGACTTCCTGAAGCCGCTCCAGCACTGGAACGTGTTCATGACCGTCAGCGCCCTCCTCCTCGGCGCTTCGCAGCTCATCTTCCTCGCCAACTTCGTCTGGAGCATGTTCGCCGGCGTGCGGGCGTCGAGGAACCCCTGGCAGGCGAACACGCTCGAATGGGAAGCGCCCACCCCGCCCCCGCACGGCAACTTCCCGGGACCGCTCCCCACCGTCTACCGCGGCCCGTACGAGTACAGCTCGCCGCTCGTTTCCGAGGACTTCCTGCCCCAGGCGCGGCGCCTCGAGTCCCACGTGGCGGCCGCGGCGCACTGACCGCGGATGCCTCCTTCGCGCGGCATCCATCGGCTGGCGGTCGCCACGGCGGCGAGCACGTTCGTCCTGCTCTTCGTGGGCGGGCTCGTGACCAGCACCGGATCCGCGCTCGCGGTGCCGGACTGGCCGCTGTCGTTCGGCCAGGTATTCCCGCCGATGGTAGGCGGCGTGCTCTTCGAGCACGGCCATCGGCTCGTGGCCACGCTCGTCGGGTGTCTGACGCTCGTCCTGGCGCTCTGGATCGCAATCGCCGAGCCGCGCCCCGCGGTGCGCGCCTCCGGCCTCGTGGCGCTGTTCGCCGTCGTGCTGCAGGGTGTCCTCGGCGGCGTCACCGTGCTCTACAAGTTGCCGCTCGCGGTTTCCGTCACCCACGCCTGCCTCGCGCAGACGTTCTTCTGCCTGACCGTCGCGCTGGCGATCGTGACCGGCCCGGGGTGGACGTCGCCACCCGCTGCGGTCCGCCCCGACGAGCGGCCGATCGCGCTCCTCGCCGGCGCCACCACGGCGGCCGTGTTCGCGCAGCTGGTACTCGGTGCACTCATGCGCCATCTGGGCGCCGGGCTCGCCATTCCGGACTTTCCGCTCGCATTCGGGCGTGTGCTGCCGCCGCTCGTCACCCCGCTCGTCACCGTGCACTTCGCGCACCGGATCGGCGCGGTCATCGTGGCACTCTCGGTCGCGACCACCGTCGCGCGGGCGGCCCGGTCGCCGCGGGCCGAGCTCCGCCGTCCCGCGCTCGTCGCGGCGGCGCTGGTCGTCGTCCAGGTCGCGCTCGGTGCCTCGATCATCTGGACACGCCGTGCCGTGGTCCCGACGACGAGCCACGTCGCTCTCGGTGCCGCGCTCCTCGCCACGTGTTTCGCGCTGACGCTTCGCGCGGTGCGGCTCGGCGTCCGCCGGAGCGCCGAGCCCGTTCCCATCGGCTTTCGGCGCGAGGTGCCCGCATGACGCCCGCTGCGGCCGCGCGGCCGGTGGGCATCGTCTCGCGTCGCATCGCCGACTACCTGGAGCTCGGCAAACCGCGCGTCGTCCTCATGGTGCTGGTGACGACCGCCGCCGGTTACTACCTCGGCTCGACCGGCACCCCGCACCTCGGGCTGCTCGTCCAGACGCTGCTCGGCACGGCGCTCGCCGCCGCGGGCACGCTCGCGCTCAACCAGCTCATGGAGCGCGACCTCGATGCCCGCATGGCCCGGACGCGCCACCGCCCGCTCCCCGACGGGCGGCTCCAGCCGGCCGAGGCGCTCGTGCTCGGCGGCGCGTTGCTCGTCGCCGGCGTCGTCCACCTGACGGTCGTCGTCGGGCCGCTGCCCGCGGCGGTCACCGCGGCGATCGCCGTCGTGTACCTGCTCCTCTACACGCCGCTGAAGCGCGTGACCCCGCTCTGCTCGCTCGTCGGCGCCGTGCCCGGCGCGCTGCCGCCGGTGGCCGGCTGGGCGGCGGCACGCGGCACGCTCGGGCCGGAGCCCTGGGTCCTCTTCGCGATCCTCTTCTTCTGGCAGATCCCGCACTCGCTCGCGATCGGCCGGCTGTACCGCGACGACTACGCGCGCGCCGGCATCCGGCTGCTCCCGGTGATCGATCGCGACGGACCGAGCACGGGCACGCACGTCGTCGCGCATTGCCTCGCGCTGCTGCCGGTTGCGCTCCTGCCGACGCTGCTGCGGCTCGCAGGCGCGGCCTACTTCGTCGTCGCGCTGGCGCTCGGGCTCGCGTTCCTCGCGAGCGGCATCATGCTCGCTCGCGGCCGCTCGGCGGCCGACGCGCGACGCCTGATGTTCGCCTCGCTGGTGTATCTTCCCGTGCTCCTCGCCGTGATGGCGCTCGACAAGGTCGCCTTCTAGGCATGACGACCGGAGCCGTCGCCATGCGCCGCCGCGTCGTCCCGCCTCCCCCGGCGGAGGCCCCGCCCGTCAGCAACACGCGGCTTGCGATGATCGTCCTCATCACCGGCGAATCGATGCTCTTCGCCGGACTGATCGGCATGTACCTCGTCTTCCGCCTGTCGGCCCGCGCCTGGCCGCCGGCGGACCTGCCGCGCCTGCCGCTCGGGTTGACGACGCTCAACACGGTGGTGCTCCTGGCCAGCGCGGTTCCCGTCGGCCGCGCGCTCGGCGCCATCCGCCGGGGCGAGTCGGGAAGCGTCGCGCGGCAGGTGGAGCTGACGGCGGTCCTCGGCGCCGTGTTCCTGGCGGTCCAGGGCGCCGAGTGGACTCGCCTCGTGCGCCACGGGCTGACGCTCGGCAGCGGGACCTACGGTGCCTCGTTCTACGTACTGATCGGCTGCCACGCGCTACACGTCCTCGCCGCGGTCACGTGGCTCTCGATCGTCGCGCTCCTCGCACGCCGGGGCGTGTTCACGCGCGCGCGCCACGCAGCGCTGGAGATGTGCGCCATCTACTGGTATTTCGTGTGCGGACTGTGGGCGGTGCTGTTTCCGCTCGTCTATCTCTACTGATGATCGACCCGAAGCGGACAGGGCTCGTGCTCGCGCTGGTCGTCGTGTGGGCTGCCACGCGAGCCCTGGCGCAGTCGTGCGCGATGTGCGGCAGCTCGTTCGGCGTCGACGACCCGGTCCAGCGCGCCTTCAGCTGGAGCATCCTGTTCCTCATGGCGGCGCCCTACACGCTCTTCGGGGCGGTCGCCGGATGGCTCTTCTACGTCCATCGGCGAGCCGGCCGCCGCGCCAGCGTCGTCGAGCTCGCCTGGCGGCGCGCGAGGGTGCCCGCCGCCGAGCCGGGAGGTCAACCCACGTGAGTCACGCAGCGGTCGCACACGAGCAGGTCCTGGAACCGACCGAATCCCCGCTCACCCCCGAGAGCTGGGGAAAGCTCGGCATGTGGGTATTCCTCTGCGCCGACGCCATGTCGTTCGGCGGCCTGCTCGCCGGCTACGGGGCGCTCCGCTACGGCGACCCCACCTGGCCGCGGCCGTCGAGCATCCTCGGCATCCAGCTGACGGCGCTGATGACGTTCCTGCTCATCTGCAGCAGCGTCACGATGGTCGAGGCGCTGGCCGCGATCCGGCAAGGCGATCAACGCGGTCTCCGGAAGTTCCTCATGCTCACCGTCCTGGGCGGCGTGATGTTCCTCGGCCTCCAGGCCTTCGAGTGGAACAAGCTCATCTTTCACGAGGGCCAGTCGATCGCGCGGAACAACTTCGGCGCGACGTTCTTCATCCTGACCGGCTTTCACGGCTGCCACGTGTTCTCCGGCGTCGTGTACCTGAGCACCGTGTTGGCGCGCGCCGCCGCCGGCGCCTATTCCGCACGCGAGAACAACGGCGTCGAGATCGCGGCGCTCTACTGGCACTTCGTGGACCTGATCTGGATCCTCGTGTTCACGTTCGTCTATCTTCTGTAGGGGGCAACGATGACGGCCCACACAGCCGAGCAGCTCGCGCACGAGCAGCGCCGCTACCTGCAGGTGTTTGCATGGCTCACGGTCCTCACCGCCGTCGAGCTGGCGGTCATCTACATGCCGATCCCGCACCTGGCCATCGGCGGCATGCTCGTTCTGCTCGCGGCCACCAAGGCGTCGCTCGTGGCCCTCTTCTACATGCACCTCGCCGTCGAGCGACGGACGCTGACCTACATCGCGCTGACGCCGGCCATCCTCTGCGTGCTCCTCATCTTCGCGCTGCTGCCGGACCTCGGCGGCATCACCCGTGCGCTCACCCAGGCCACGCCGCCCGCCGCGGAGGCTGAAGCGCATCACTGAGACGTCCCGGCGGCGGCGCGCGGCGCGAACCCGGGACGCGCGCGTTCGGCGTCGGCGCGTCTCGTTGCTCACCGCTGTCCTGCTGGTATCTGCCGCAGGCTGCCGGCACGAGAGCCTGCCCGTCCTCGGCACGGTTCCATCCTTCGCCCTCACGGAGCGCGGCGGCGACGCGCTGCGCGCCCAGGATCTCGCCGGCCACGTCTGGATCGCGGACTTCGTCTTCACGCACTGCCCCGACGTCTGCCCCGCGCTGACGGGCCGGTTCGCGCGCCTCCAGCGCGAGCTCGACGGCGTGCGGCTGGTCTCGTTCAGCGTCGACCCGACGCGGGACACGCCCGAGGTCCTTCGTGAGTACGCGACGCGGGCGGGCGCGCGACCCGGGTGGCTCTTCGTCACCGGCCCCCGCGATGCGGTTGCCGCCCTCCTGCGCGACGGGTTTCACGTAGCGTTCGCCGACGACGGCCCCCCGTCCGCGCCGATCACACACAGCGACCGGTTCGTGCTCGTTGACGGGGAGCTGCGCATCCGTGGCTACTATCACGGCAGCGACGAGGCGGATGTCGCGCGGCTCGTGCGGGACACGACGGCGCTGCGGGACGGGGGAGCCTCGTGATCCCGCTCGCCGCCCTGCTACTCTATCACACCGGCTATGCGGTCGTGCGACGCGCGAGCGCGGCGGTGCCCGCGAGCATGACGAGCGCGAATCCGCCGAGGACTGCGAGCGACACGCCGAGCCCGGGGAGCCCCACCGCCGGCGCCGTGTCGCCCAGGTAGAGACAGCGGCGCAGCGCGGCCATCCCGTACGTGAGCGGGTCGGCGCGCATCAGCCAGCGGAGCACGGTCGGCGCGCCGTCGGCCGGGAAGAACGCGCCCGAGAGCAACCAGAGCGGGATCAGGATCAGGTTCATGATCGCGTGGAAGCCCTGCGTCGACTCGAGGCGCCAGGCGATGAAGAGCCCCAGGTTGACCATCGCGAACGCGAGAAGCGCCATCGCTCCGGTCGCGGCGGCGATGCGGGCCGGGTCGAGCGACACGCCCGCCACGGGTGCGAGCGCGAGGAAGAGCAGCCCCTGCAGCACGGCGAGCGTCGCGCCCCCGAGGGCCTGGCCGAGTACGATCGCCGTGCGGGGGACGGGAGCGGCGAGCACCCCCTGCAGGAAGCCCGCTCGCCGGTCCTCGACGGTGGAGATCGTCGCGAAGATGGCCGTGAAGAGCAGCACGAGCGCGAGCACGCCCGGGTAGAAGTACTGCAGGTAGCCGACGCCGCCCGCGCCCGCCGGCCGGAACGACGCGGACAGGCCTCCGCCGAGCAGCAACCAGAAGACGACCGGCTGCACGAGCGCCCCCACCAGGCGGCTGCGCTGGCGAACGAAGCGGATCACTTCCCGCTCCCAGAGCGTCGCCACCGCTGCCATCATGCCGGTGCCTCCGCGGCGAAGCGGTGCCCGGTGGCGTGCACGAAGACGTCCTCCAGCGTCGGCTTGCCGTAGGTGATCGTCCGCACCGCGCCGGGAAACGCCTCGACCAGCTCGCGCACCAGCTCGTGGGCCCGGGGGTGCTCGAGGCGGAGCGTGCCGTCGACGAGCGTGCCGGCGACGCCGAACCGGGCGCGCACGCCGTCGCGCAGCACCTCGGCGGTGGGCGTCTCGACCACCAGGACATCGCCCCCGACCGCCGCCTTGAGCGCATCCGGGGCGCCGAGCGCAACGACGCGCCCGCGGTCGAGGATCGCCACACGGTCGCAGCGCTCGGCCTCCTCCATGTGGTGCGTCGTCAACAGCACCGTGACGCCGTCGGCGTCGCGCAGCGCGCGCAGCTCCGCCAGGAAGTCGCGTCGCGCCGCCGGGTCGAGACCCGTGCTCGGCTCGTCGAGGAGCAGGACGGCGGGCCGCGGGAGCAGACCTTTCGCGAGCTCGACGCGCCGGCGGAGCCCGCCCGAGAGCCGCTCGACCAGCTCCCGCCGACGGTCGGCGAGCCCGAGGCGCGAGAGCAAGCCGTCGATCCGCTCACCGAGCCGTCCGCCGCGCAGGCCGTAGAGCCGTCCGTGGTGGCGCAGGTTCTCCTCGACGGTGAGCTTGCCGTCGACGCTCGGGTGCTGGAACACGACGCCGAGCCGACGGCGGACCTCGTCCGGCGCCGCCATGACGTCGTGGCCGAGGATGCGGGCGGTGCCGCCGTCGGCGCGGAGCAGGGTCGCGATGATGCGGAAGAGCGTGCTCTTGCCGCCGCCGTTCGGGCCGAGGAGGCCGAACAGCTCGCCCTGGACGACCGTGAACGACGCGCCGGCGAGCGCCTCGCGCGCGCCGAAGCGGCGGCGGACGTCGACGACCTCGACGGCCGGCGTGCGGCCGGCGTGCGGTTCGGTCGTTGCGCCCCCGAGCTCGCTCAGCGGCGCCGTCTCGGCGGCCGTTCGAGCTGCGTCACCAGATGGTCGACCGCGAGCCACAGGCTCCGGGCATAGCGGAAGAAGACGAGCGGAACCAGCGTGACCAGCGCGATCCCGAGCGCGAGCTGCGCGCGCAACGTGAGCCCGATCGTCCAGTCGAGCACCAGGACAGCGCCGACCGCGATGGCCACCGTGACGGCGTAGTTCACGTAGATGGCCCCGACGAAGTACCCTTGCTCGCGCTCGTAGACGAGCCCGCAGACGGCGCAGCGCTCGTGCATCGTGAACCAGCCGGTGAACAGGGGCGACCGGCCGCAGCGCGGGCAGCGGAGGCGCACCGCGCGGTCGAGCGCACGCCCCAGGCGGGTCACGCCGGGGCGGGACCCTCGCCGTCCAGAAACACCCGGGACCACACCTCGAAGTTGAGGAGCACCCACATCTGCATGAAGGCACGGTCGCGCCCGGCGAGATAGCCCTGCCAGACGGCGGCGACGGCCGTGGGGTCGAAGAGCCCGCGGCCGCGCGCCCGCGCGCCGAGCAGTAGCTCCTCGGCGAGCGGCCGGCACTCCGCACGGAACCAGCGGTCGAGCGGCAGCGTGAAGCCGTGCTTCGGGCGGTGCAGCACCGCGTCGGGCACCAGGCCGGCGGCGGCGCGGCGCAGCAGATGCTTCGGCTCCCGGCCCCACTTGAGATGCGACGGCATGCCGGCCACCAGCTCCACGATGCGATGATCGAGGAACGGGACGCGCGCCTCGAGGCCGACGCTCATGCTCATCTTGTCGACCTTCATCAGGAGGTCTTCCGGGAGCCAGGTCGAGAGGTCGGTGAGCAGATACCGGTTCAGCGGATCGAACCGCTCTCCCCGGCAGAAGAGCGTCCGGAAGAGCTCCAGGCCGTCGTGCCCGTTGCGCGTCGCGCGGAGCGCCGGCGCCAGCAGCCGGTCGATCTCCTCCGGCCGGAAGATGGCCTTCATACGGTGATAGCTCCCCATGACGTCGAGCGCTCCCGCTTCGAGCGCCCGTGCGATCTTCGCCGGAGCGAGCCGCCCGCCGACGCTCCCGAGGAGGCGCCGCGCGGCGCCGGGCAGCCGCTCGTAGTGGCGAAGCAGGTGCGCGAGGCGGTAGTGCGGGTAGCCGGCGAACAGCTCGTCGGCCCCCTCCCCCGTGAGCACCACCTTCACGTGCCGGCGCGCGAACTCGGACAGCAGGAACGTCGGGATCGCGGCGTAGTCGGCAACCGGCTCGTCGAGGTGATAGACGGTCCGCGGCAGGAGCCGCTCGACGTCCATCGAGTCGACGACGAGCGTGTGGTGCTCGGCTCCGAGCTCGCGCGCGACGCGTTCGGCGTGCGCGCTCTCGTCGTACGCGCCGGGCACGCGGAAGCCGACGGCGAAGGTCTGGACCGGGCGCTCGGTGAGGCGCGCCATCAGCGCCACCACGCTGCTCGAGTCGATGCCGCCCGACAGGAAGGCGCCGAGCGGGACGTCGCTCAGGAGACGGCGGCGGACGGAATCGCGGAGCAGCTCGCGCAGGGCGTCCACCCAGCGCTCTTCCGGCCAGTCCGGTCCGGGCTCCGCGGGGACCTCCCAGTACACCCGCTCCGCCACGCCCGCCGCGCTCGCCTCGAGCATCGTGCCGGGTCGCAGCCGCACGACGTCACGAAAGATCGTCTGCCGGGCCGGGTTGTATTGAAACGTCAGGTACGCGGACAGCGCCTCGGGGCTGAGTTCGCGGCTCGTGGTGGCGTCCCGGATCAGCGCCTTCAGCTCCGATGAGAAGACGAGCCGGTCGTGCGCGACGGTATAGTACAGCGGCTTCTCGCCGAGCCGGTCGCGGTAGACGAGCAGACGGCGCCGGCGGTCGTCCCACAGCGCGATGGCGAACATGCCGTTCAGCCGGTGGACGAAGTCGGCCCCGTCCTCCTCGTACGCGTGGACGATGACCTCCGTGTCCGTCGACGTCCGGAACCGGTGGCCCTTGCGCTCGAGCTCCGCGCGCAGGTCCGGGTAGTTGTAGATCTCGCCGTTGTAGACGGTCCAGACCGTGCCGTCCTCGTTGGCAATCGGCTGGCGTCCGTCGCCGAGTCCGATGATGCTGAGGCGCCGGTTCCCGAGCCCCACGGGCCCGTTCACGTAGAACCCGTCGTCGTCCGGCCCCCGGTGCGCGATCGCGGCGTTCAGACGGTGCAGCAGCGACTCGTCGACGCGCGCGCGGGGGTCGAAGTGGAATATCCCGCTGATCCCGCACATGGCTCAGCCGCCGGTGACCCGCCCCCGCACGCTCACCCAGCCGTCGTCGCTGTCGAGCAGGTCGATGTCGACGAGCCCGGCCTCCCGGAACCAGCGGAAGACCTCCTTCGGCCGGTGGCGCGACTCGAGCTCGGTCGCGTACGTGTCGAACGTGTCGAGCACCGACCACGAGAGCGGATAGTCCCGGTAGAGGAGCACGGGGAAGAAGTAGCGCACGTAGCGGACCACCGGGACCTTGTCGATCACCCAGAACACGGGCACGGCGTAGCGGGCCCACCAGAGGATCGCCCGCTTCGGCAGGCGGCGGGTGAACGCGCGGAGGAAGCGTCGGCGGAACATGTTGAGCGCCCAGCCGACGCCGGGCTTGACGGTCGCCGCGTAGACGCTGATCGCGATCGTGCCGCCCGGCTTGACGAGCGGCACGAGCGTCCGAAAGGCCTGCTCGGCCGACGGCGTATGGTGCAGCACGCCGATCGAGTACACGACGTCGAAGCTCCCGGGCGCGAGCGGCAGCCGGAAGATGTCGCCCTGGAGGATGAGCACGTTTGGCCGTGCGCCGAGGTTCTCGGCGGCGGCGTCGACGGCGGCGGACAGGTCCACGCCCACGGCGAGCGCCGCGCCGTCGCGCGAGACGACGTCCAGAAAGCGGCCCATGCCGCAGCCCGCCTCGAGCACGAGCCGGCCGCGCAGATCCGCCGGTTCGAGCCCGGTCTCCCTGCGGAGTCGCCGCTCCGAATCGGCGAGCTGCTCGCCGTCGAGCTGCACCTGCGGAAACGCCTTCCACTGGAGGCCGAACGATTCGGCATACGCGGCACGATCGACGAAGCGGATCACGCCGTCGCGCGGGTAGAGCGCCGGGCAGGCGGCGCACGCGACGGCGTGCGCCGCGAGGTCGAGAGCGCCGCCGCAGCGGGGGCAGCGGAGGACGGCGAGCAGGTCGGGCGCGTCGTCCCCGAACGAGCGAGCGTCACGCGGCGAGTACATCGTCGAACATCCTTTCCCACGCGCGCACCACCGTGGGGGCGGCGAACGGTGCCAACGTCGGGGCGATCTGGGCGCGGAGGCGGGCGCGCTCCTCCGGCGAGCGGAGGAGCCGGCCGAGCGCGGCGGCGAGCGCGCCGGGATCCTCGGGCGGGACGAGGAGGCCGTTCACGCCGTCGCGCACCAGCTCGCGCACGCCGTCCGAGCACGCGCAGGCGACCACGGGGCAGCCCGCCGCCAGCGCCTCGAGGACGACGTTCGGCAGCCCCTCGTAGCGCGAGGAGAGCGCGAAGACGTCGGCCGCGGCGAAGTATCGATATGGGTTCGACTGAAAGCCGACGAAGCGAACCGCCGGCCCGATGCCGAGATCGTCGGCGCGACGGACGAGTGCCGCGCGGTCCGGCCCCTCGCCGAGGACCGTGAGCGTCGCGCCCTCGACCCGTGCGCGGGCGAAGGCCTCGAGGAGGAGATCGAAGCCCTTCTGCGGCCCGACCCGGCCGGCGGCAACGACGTGCGGCCCGGCGCCCGCGTACGGCCGCTCGCCCGCCCGCGCCTCGTTCAGGACCCGCGTCACGTCGACGGGGTTGTAGATGCGCGCCACCTGGCCCGGACGCGCATCGACGCGAGCCGCGATCTCGCGCGCCGCCCCGTCGGACTGGGTGACGATCCGGTCGGCTAGCCGCACGCGGCGGAGATACCAGCGGTAGAGGAGGTCCCGGTGACGGCTGTTCTCGAGGTACCGCTCGCCGATGACCTCGCGCACGACGAGCCTCGTGCGCGGCAGCAGCGGCCGGGCGAGCAGCAGCGCGAAGTTCATGTAGCCCTGCGTCGACGCGATCGCAGCGGGACGGAGCCGCCACACCGCACGGACGAGCCCCGGAAGGGCGCGGCGGAGACGGGTGGCGCCGACGGCGTGCACGGGCACGTCCGCGGGCACCTCGCCGAGGTACGGCCCGACCGCCGCCGCCACGAGGAGGTGCGGCTCGAAGCGAGCGCGGTCCAGGTGGCGGAGTACGGTCACGACGACACGCTCGGCGCCGCCGCCGTGGAGCCCGGGAAGCGCGAACAGGATGCGAGCGGCCATCGGCTACCCGCCGCTCAGCACGCCAGCCAGCTGCTCGACGTTCCGCCGGAGATCGAAGCGCTCGAGGACCAGCGCGCGCCCGGCGGCGCCGAGCCGGCGGCCGAGCGCGGGGTCGCGGAGGATGCGCGTCAGTGCGGCGGCGAGCCCGGCGACGTCGCCGGGCTCCACGAGCAAGCCCGTCTGGTCGCCGAGCACGACCTCGGGAATCCCCGAGAGGCGCGTCGCGACCACCGGGGTCTCGACTGCGAAGGCCTCGAGGATGGTGTTCGGGATGCCGTCCATCGACCCGCGCCGGTCGACCACGCTCGGATGCGCCAGCACGGCGGCGCGACGGAGGAGGGCGACGACGTCGCGATGCGGCAGCCGGCCGACGAGGTCGACGCGCCCCTCGAGGCCGAGCGTGCGGATCTGCTTCTCGAGCCGCGAGCGCTCGGGACCCTCACCGACGAGGACGCACTGGAACGCGACGCCGCGCACCGCCAGCCGGGCGCACGCCGCCACCAGCCGATCGAGTCCCTTCTTCGGATGCAGGCTGGCCCCGCCGACGATCAGGTCGTACGTGCGCGCCCGGCCCGGCGTGTACGCCGCGACCTCGAGACCGTGGTGGCAGAGGACGATCTTCTCGGCGTCGGCCGGGTTCCGCGCGAGCGAGGCGAGCAGGTCCCGGTTGTACGCCGTGCAGGTCACCACCCGCTCCGCGCCGGCGATGCGCGCCGGGAGCTGGCGGCGGTGGGCGCGCGCGTGGATGTCGTAGGCGTGCGCCGTGAACCCGTACGACGTGCCACGAAATGCGGCGAGCACGCGGACGACGGCGGTCGGCAGCGACGCGAAGTGCGCGTGCAGGCGACTCGCCGTGGGCGGAAGCCGCCCGGCGTACGCGAGGCCGAGGGGCAGGAGGGCTAGCTGCCGGAGTGCGATGTGCGGCGTCCGGAAAGCCGCGATCGCGTCGGCGAGGCCGCGCCGTACCGCCCGCAGGGCCGGCCCGGGCGCGCGGCGAACCGTCCGCCACGCATCGCCGAGGACGCGCCCGCGACCCGGCGGATAGACCGCGAGCGGAACGAGCGCCCGCGCTTCCGCGTCGGGGATCACCGCCGGCGGCGGAACGAGCGCAAAGACCGTCACGTCGAAGCCGCGGCGCGCGAGCTCCCCGACCTCGCGGACGATGAACGTCTCGTTGGGCTCCGGGAACTGCCCGGTCACGAGCACGAGCGTCCCGTTCACCCCGGCGGAAGCCGGCACCGCCCGGGGGGCGCCGCTCACGTCGCCTCGGCCCGAGGCGCAGCTGTTGCGAGACGCTGCCCGGGCGCCGTCATGGGTCCATCTCGCGGCAGCAAGCCGCATGCCCCGTGCGACGTGGCCACCCGACCCCCGGGCCGTGGCCCGGACGCACGGACATTGCAGCGGTGCACGACCGGGCCTGCCGTCAGGCGGGCGGGCGCGTGTCGGCGATCCCCGGAAGCTCCGAGAATGCCGTCTTCAGGCGCCGAAGCGCCTGGATGTTGGTGTCCATGCCGACGAGCTGCCGGATCAGCCCCTGCACCTGATCGCAGGCCCACGAGATTTCCTGGGCGGTGAGCGCCGACACGGCGCGCTGCAGCTGCTCGTACAGCGTCAGCAGCTCCGCGACATCGCGGACGCCGTTCTGCGTGAGGCGGCGCATGAGCTCGCCGTAGTAGCGCATGAGCTGATCGGCGTCCCGGCGGATGTCGGTGGTCATGCCGTTGTCCTTTCCCCTTCCGGTGTGCGGGTCTTTCCCCATTGACCCCCGGAGGCAGCGAGGTCTACATCCAGCGCTCGCCGTGAAGCAACAGAAAACTCTCGAGGCGGCGGCGCTCGGCACCGATTCGCCGCCGCTCGACGTCGTCCGCCTGGAGCAGTTCCTCGACCTGCAGCAGAGCCTGTTCTCGGGGGACGCCGACGGCCTCGCGGAGCGTCTCGTGCAGGCGGTCGCGGTGTTTCTCCGCGTCGGCGGGGCGGCCGTCGGGATCGTCGAGGACGGCCGCTACCGGCTCCTCGCGATGCACGGGCTCGACGACACCTACCGCGCGCGCTTCGACGGGCTACCGGCGTCCGACGAGGCGCTCGTCCGCGGTCACCCGCTCGTGCTGCCGGCACCCGCCGGAACCGGCGCCACGCTGGTCCTGCCGTTCGGCAGCCGCGCGTCGCGCCCGGATACGAGCGCCCTCGTCGGCGCGCTGCATGTGATCCTGCCCGACGGCGGCCTCCCCGACGCGGACGTGAACCTGGCGCGCGCCCTCGCCGCGTTGGCCGGGGTGGCGTTCGCGCACGCGCGTCAGGCCGGACGACTGGCACGCGTCGCCCGCTTGAAGGGCGACGCGCTCAGCGCCATGGCGCACGATCTGCGTGCGCCGCTGAACGCGCTCGTCGGCTACACGAGCCTGCTCGGCGAAGGGGCGTTCGGCACGCTGACCGACGAGCAAAGCCAGGTGGCGGCCACGCTGCGACGGCAGGCGATCGAGCTCGTCGACCTCCTCGGCGCCACGCTCGACGTCGCCCGGCTCGAGACCGGCCAGCTCCCGCTCCGGATCGAGACGTTCGCGCTGCCCGACGTCCTCGCGGCGCTCGAGGCCGGCACTTTCGCGCGGGCGACGCTCGACGGGCTCGTCACGTGGCGGCCGGCGCGCGACCTGCCCCCGCTCTGCAGCGACCGCGTGAAGGTGAAGGAGATCGTCCAGAACCTCGTCGACAACGCGCTCAAGCACGGCGCCGACCGCGGGGTGGACGTCGACGCCGTGCTCGCGGCCGACGGCGGGCGGGTTCGCATCACGGTCCGCGACCGGGGCGCGGGCATCGCCGCGCAGGTGCTGCCGCGCCTGTTCGAGCCGTTCAACCCGGGCGACGACCGCACCACGGGTTTCGGCCTCTACATCGTCCGCTGCTTCGCCGAGGCGCTCGGCGGCCGGGTCGTGGCCCGCAGCGAGCCCGGCGAGGGAACGGCCGTTACGGTCGAGCTGCCGCTCGCCGCCCCGCTTCGCTAGCGGCGCCGAAGCGCGCCACGAAGTACTCGCACGTCCGGCGCATGCCGTCGGCGAAGTCGACGCTCGGCCGGTAGCCGAGGAGCCGCTCCGCCTTGCTGATGTCGGCGAGCGTGTGCCGGACGTCGCCGGCGCGCGAGGCCACGTGCTCCCGCACGAGACGGCGGCCGAGGAAGTCGCCGATCGCGTCGGCGATGGCGATGAGCGAGTGGCGCGTGCCACAGGCGATGTTGAACACCTCGCCCGACACGCCGGGCGTTTCCATGGCGAGGAGATTCCCGCCCACGACGTTGTCGATGTACGTGAAGTCGCGCGACTGCTCGCCATCGCCGTGCACCTCGAGGGCGCGGCCCTGGAGGGCGAGCTCGAGGAAGCGCGGGATCACCGCCGAGTACTTCGACTCGGGGTTCTGCCGCGGCCCGAAGACGTTGAAGTACCGGAGGCTCACGGTCTCGAGGCCGTAGAGCCGCGCGAAGGTCTGGCAGTAGTGCTCCGCGGCGAGCTTCGAAACGGCGTAGGGCGAGATCGGTCGCGTGGCGAGCGTCTCGACCTTGGGCAGCGCCGGGTCGTCGCCGTACACCGACGAGGACGACGCGTAGACGACGCGCCGGACCTTCGCCTCGCGGCAGGCCATCAGCAGGACGAGCGTGCCGGAGACGTTGACGTCGTTCGAGCTGAGCGGATCGTCGACCGAGCGCGGCACCGAGCGGAGGGCGGCCTGGTGAAACACGCCGTCCGCGCCGCTCACCGCGCGGCGCACCGCCTGCGGGTCGCGCAGGTCGCCCTCGATCAGCTCGACGTCGCCGATCGCCGCGAGGTTCTCCCGGCGCCCCGTGGAGAAGTTGTCGAGGACGCGGACGCGGTCCCCTCGCCGCCGGAGCGCCTCCGCAATGTTGGAACCGATGAAGCCGGCTCCGCCGGTCACGACGTAGGTCTTTCCCTGGCTCACCCTGGGGACTGTACGTAGAGGGACAGCGAGTCGCAAGCGAAGACCAGGACATCGCCGTGCGGCTTGCCGGGGAGCGAGGCCGATGTTACGACCTGCCGTCCATCCGACGGGACACGCACAGGGCTCGAGCGGTCGGGACGGCGCTGCTCGTCCTCACCGTCACCGCCCCCAGCACGAGCCCGGCCGCGGGCCTCGCCGTGCCGCTGGCGATCGAGGAGACGGCCGGGGTCGCGCGGCGCTCCTGGCCCGTCACCGCGAGCGTCCCCTTCCCCCGCGGCCGCCTGCGCGGGGCGGACGTCTGGGTCGCGGCGCCGGCGGGCGACGCGACGCTCGCCCAGGCGCGCGCGCTCGAGCGCTGGCCCGACGGCTCGACGCGCTGGCTCCTCGTCGACTTCCTGGCCGACGTCGGGTCCCACCGGCAGGTCACCTACATGCTGCACGACGGGACGGCGCCACACACGCCCGGTGGCGGGATTCGCGACAGGGACACGGCGGCGGGCCGCGTGCTCGACACGGGCGCGCTCCGCGTGACGGTCCCGGTGAGCGGCCCGACGCTCGCCGAGCTCGCGCATGACGATGGCGCCGTCCAGCCGATCGCCGCGCCGACGCTACTCCTCGACGGTGCGCCACCTGCGACGCCGGCCATCGTGCGCGTGGCGGTCGAGACCGTCGGCCCGGTCCGCACCGAGCTCCTCGTCACGGGCCGGTATCCGCAGGGCATCGACTACGAGCTCAGGCTCGCGGTGTTCGCGGGCGAGCCGTGGGTCCGTCTGCAGCTCACGATCACCGACATGGCCGACGCGGAGTTCGCGCCGGTGCGATCGCTGGCACTCGCGGCGCTCGGTCCATTCGCCCGCGCGTCGCTCGGGATCGACGGCAACGCCCGCACCGTCCAGATCCGCGGCAACGACCGGCACGAGCTCCGCCACGCCGACGCCGAGCCCGCCGAGCTCGACGGCGAGCGAGCCGGCCGGCATGGCGATGGGTGGGTGCGAGCGGTCGGCGACGAATCGATCCTGACGATCGTCGCGCGCTACTTCTGGGAGGAGTATCCGAAGGCGATCGAGGTCGCCGCCGATCGCGTCCGCCTCGACCTGTTCGCAGGCCGTGACGCCCCCGTCCTCCTCGGCTCGGGCGCGGCGAAAACGCACGAGCTCTGGGTCGCCGCCGAGCCGCTCGACCGGGCGACGCCTCCGGCCACGCTCGCTGCCGCGCTCCAGGCGCCGCTGACGGCGCTCCCGCCCGCCGGCTGGATCGTCACGAGCCGCGCGCTACCCCAGGCGCTCAGCCCCGCGGCGCCGGGCGCAAGCGATTTCCTCGCGCACCTCGCCACGGCGGTCGCCCGATACGAGGCCAACGCCCGGACCGAGCGCTGGGACGACGGTCCGCCGGTGCCGTGCACGGCGCGCACGACGGAGAACCCGCGCCTTGGCTTCTATGGCGCGCTCAACTGGGGCGACTGGAATTTCCCCGGCTACCGCGACCGCGCCGACGGCTGCGATGCCTGGGGCAACCTCGAGTACGACCTGTCCCAGGTCCTCGGCCTGGGCTGGGCTGCCACCGGCAGCCGGCTCTTCTGGGAGGCGCTCGTGCCCGCCGCCCGGCACTACCGCGACGTCGACGTCGCCCACCACGCGCCCCACCATCCCGAGTGGGTGGGCTTCAACCACCCGCACACCGCGCTGCACTTCACGTTCGGCAAGCCCGCGAACGTGGACCTCGGCCACACCTGGACCGAGGGGCTCCTCACCTACTACCGGCTGACCGGAGAGACGCGGGCGCTCGAGGCGGCGCGCGGCATCGCCGATGCGCTCCGGCCGCACGCCGCGCGCGCGGACAACCCCCGCAAGCTCGGCTGGCCCATGATTGCGCTCGTCGCCGTGTACGACGCGACGGGCGAGCGTCGCTATCTCGAGGCAGCGCGCACGTACGCCGACGCGGCCCTTCGCAAGTATCGGCCGTCGCCGGCGGCGGCGGATTGGAAGATGGGCATCCTCGCCGATGGGCTCGCCGCGGTCCACGCCGCCACGGGCGACGACGACATCCGGCGCTGGCTCGTGACCTACGCGGACACGCTGCTCGCGAGTCCCGGCCGATGGCCTGACGCGCGCTATGCACTGCCTCTCGGCTACCTCGCCGCGGCGACCGGCGTCGCGCGCTACGAGGCCGCCGCGCTGGCGGTCGCGCGCGGTCTCAAGATCGGCGTCCGGGGGAAGCAGCTCGCGATCGCCGGCCGCACCGGCTTCCGCCTGCTCGCGCCGCTCGCCGCTACACGCGGCCTCGCCGCTCCTCCTCGGGCGTCGGCATTCGCACCGCCACCACCGTCACGGTCGCATGCAGCTCCTGGCCGGCGCCGGGCGCGTTGAAGTCGGCCTCGACGGTCTCGGGGCCGAGCGCACGCACCCGGAAGCGAAGCGCCCGGCCCTCGTCGGTCCTGAGCACGTACTGCCGTCCGACCTCGAGTTCGAGGTCGGGAGGCAGTCGATCGCGCGGCATGGTGCGCACGAGCCCCGGCAGCGGCTCGCCCCAGGCCTCGTCCGCCGGGATGCGAAGCTCGCGCGTCTCACCGGCGCGCATCCCCGCGAGGCGCGTCTCGAGCGGCGCGAAGAGCTGTCCCGCGCCGTAGAGGATCGACAGCGGGCCGCATCCGCCCGTCGAGTCGATCGTGTCGCCGGTCGCCAGGCGGACGGTATACTCGAGGGTGACCACCCGCCCCGGCGCCACCTCCATCAGCGCGCCCCCCGCCCGAGCTGCCGGACGATGGCGCCGAGCAGATCCGGCGCGCCGGCGGACCCGCCCTTCGTCACCAGCGGCAGCCCCGCGTACGGGCCGCTCAGGAGGCGCGTCCGCACGACGAGGGGACAGAGGCGCGACTCGACGGCGAGCGTCGGGTGCCCGAGGCCGTCGAGCACGTGATAGGCGGTCTCGCCGCCGACCAGCGCGAGCCCGGCCGGGCGCGTGCGCGCCAGCGCGGCGAGCGCGGCCGCCCGGAGCGCCGCCAGCACGGCGGGGCTGCCGTCCGGTATCGGCGCCGCCGGCGCCACCAGCGCGACCGGCCGACCACTCTCGAGGAGCTTCCCCGCGGCCAGCCCCGCGGCCTCCGCGACACCGGGACCGTCGACGAAGAGCGCCTCGAGCGTCTGCCGCGCCGCCGCGCTCTCGACCTGCGCCCGGGTGGCGGGGTGGGCGCTTCCGGCGACGACGAGCACGCCGCTGCCCGTTGCCGCGGTCGGACCCCCGCGCGGCCGCCCCCCGTGCTCCGTGCCGAGCACGCGGCGAAGCGCGCGCGCGAGACCGGTCGAGCCGACGAGAAGCAACGGGCGCGGCCGCGACAGCAGCCGGCGCACCGCGCGCTCGAGGTCGGCGTCCGTCTCGGCGTCGCACACGAAGACGGTGGCACCGCCGGCGCGCGCGGCGTCGACGGCGCCGTCGAAGTCGTCACGCCCGCGAACCGCGCCGAGGCCGATCACCGCCGCGTGGCGGCGGCTCGTCGCCCCGACCGCCGCCGGGACGCTCGCGTCGCGGATCGGGTTCTGCGGGTCGCGCGCGAACGCCGTGCGATGGACGGGCACGCCGCCGATCAGCTGGCAGCCCTGCTCGGTGGTCCGGCCGACCTCGGGAATGGCGGGCAGGACGAACGCGTCGGTGACGCCGAGGACGTCCATGGCCGCGTCGATCTCAGCGCCGATCGGGCCACGCAGGCCCGTGTCGATCTTCTTGAGGACGATGCCCGACCAGCCCGACCGGAGGTCCGCGAGCGCCGCGCCGACCCGCCTCGCCGCCTCCGCCGGCGGCAACGTCCGGCTCTGCGTGTTGCGGACGTTCAGCACGCCGGGTGCCGCGGCGCCCGCCGCCGGATGAACCACGACGCCGGCCGGCCAGGGCAGCATCTCGGCGGCGACGTCGCAGGCGCCGGTCAGATCGTCGGCGATGATACGCAGGGCGTGCATGATCGAGCGAGGTCGGGGTGGGCGAGCTGCGACCGTGGAACTCAGGAGAGCAGGATGGCGCGCGCCGGGGCGCCGTCGAGATCCGGGAAGCTGAGCGGCAGGCAGACGAGGGTATAGCGGCCCGGCGACGCTTGCCGCAGGTCGAGGCCTTCGATCACGAAGACGCCGGCCCCGAGCAGGGTGCGGTGCACCGGGAAATCCGCGCTGCCGAAGCGTTCGATCGAGAGGTAGTCCATGCCGACGGCGCGTACCCCGCGCGCGACGAGCAGGCGCGCGGCGTCCTCGGTGAGATAGACGAAGTCGCGCTGGAATTCCGCGGCCTCCCAGCGCTGCGAGTTGTCCGTCCGGCAGAGGAGGATGTCGCCCGGCCGGAGGTCGACGTCGGCCAGCGCCGCGGCGTCGATCGTGGGCCGCCCCCGAAGGTCGGCCACGAGCGCCTCGCCGACCATCCGGTCGAGCGGCACGTCGCCGAGACGTGGTCCGTCGGCGAGAAAGTGGTAGGGCGCGTCCACATGCGTGCCCGTGTGCGATCCCATGGTGAGGAGCGAGAGATTGCAGACGTCGCCGGCCTGGATGCGGCGGACCGCGTCGACGCGGGGCACGGGGTCGCCGGGATACACGTGCATGCCTGCGACGTTCGGCACCGAGATGTCGAGCACGCGGCGCCGCCCCGGGAGCGCCGCATGGGCGATCGCGATCTTCGCCGTGTACTCGGCGAGGTCCGCGATGTCGCACGCCTGCTGCACGGAGCCGCCCCACGCGAGGATGCCGTGGCGTGCGAGGAGGAGCACCTGGGTGTCCGCGGGCGCGGTCTCGAGCGCCGTGACCACCCCATCAGACAGCGCGCGCGATCCCGACGTCGCCGGCGGAACGACGGGCGTCAGGTGCAGCCGCTCCTCGGACGTGACGGTCATGAGCGGGATCGGCTCGCCGCGGATACCGAACGCGATCGCGTGCGGCGGATGCAGATGCGCGACGGCGCGCGTCGCCGGCCGGGCCGCGTAGACCGCCGTGTGCATCAGCATTTCCTTGGACGGCACGTAGCGGTCGGGGCCGGCGACCTTCCGCCCGGCGAGATCGATGGTCACGAGGTCCGACGGCTCCGTGTCGCGGAGCGCCACACCGCTCGGCGTGATGAGAAAGAGATCGGCTGCCCCGAGGCGGGCCGAGAGATTGCCCCCAGCCGCGGAGACGAGGCCGCGATCCCAGGTCACCCGGCAGAAGCGCGCGATCTCCTCGCGCAGCCGTGCTTCGGCCGCGTCGATCATCGGTGCACCGGCGGTTGCCATCAGGCCGCCCTTCCGTAGGCCGCCGCGAGACCCCGCTCCGGCGAGCCCCGCTTGCCGCGCGCCACGTCGGCGGCGACGCGGATCGCTTCAAGCAGATTGCGGTGATCGGCGATGTTCTTCCCCGCGATGTCGAAGGCCGTGCCATGGCCGGTCGAGGTACGGATGAGCGGCAGGCCGATGAGGAGCGTCACCACGCGGCCGAACCCGACGAGCTTGACGGCCATCAACCCCTGGTCGTGGTAGAGGGCGAGCGTCAGGTCGTAGGCGCCGTCGCGCGACTTGAGAAAGACGGTGTCGGCGGGGAACGGCCCCTGGGCGTCGATTCCGCGCTCGCGCGCCGCGGCGACCGCCGGCACGATCTCGTCCTGCTCCTCGCGGCCGAAAGCGCCGCTCTCGCTGGCGTGCGGGTTGAGACCCGCGACGGCGAGGCGCGGCCGCGCGATGCCCATGTCGCGCAGTGCCGCGTCGGCCAGCACCAGGCGGTCGAGCACCCGGTCCTTCCGCACGTAGTCGCAGACCGCGCGGAGCGCCATGTGGTTGGTGAAGAGCATGAGGCGCATGCGGTCGACGACCATCACCATCGCCGGCCGCGACCCGGTGAGCTCGCCCAGGATCTCCGTCTGTCCCTCGTACGGGTGGCCGGCGGCGTGCATCGCCTCCTTGTTGAGCGGCGCGGACACCATGGCGTCGATCTCGCCGGCGACGGCCAGCCGTCCCGCCTCGCGCGTGTAGTGGACCGCCGCGTCACCCCGCGCGGCCAGCACTTCGCCCCAACGGTGCGCGGCGAGGTCGACGTTCGCGTAGTCGATGACGTCGAGCGTGCCGGCCTTTCCCTGGGCGTCCCCCGGCCGCGAGATCGCCCGCATCGCGAGCCGGACGCCGGTGACCGCCATCGCGCGCTCGAGCACGCGGGCGTCTCCCAGGACCAGCGGAACCGCCCACTCGAAGGAGTGCGGATCGGCCAGCGACTTGACGATGATCTCGGGCCCGATGCCGGCCGCGTCCCCCATGGTGATCGCGACCCGCGGACGAGGTTCCATCGGCATCACTCCGTGCAGGCGACCGGCACGAGCCCCGGCTCGGCGCGCGCGGTCACGTGGTCGTAGATCGCCTCGATGCGGTCGAGGACGGCGTCCCAGGCCTCGCGGCTCTCGACCGCGCGGCGCGCCGCCCGCCCGAGCCGCTCCCGCTCGCGGCGGTTTCCGAGCAGGGCGACGATCGCATCCGCGAACGCGCCCTCGTCGTCGTCGGGCACGACGCGGCCGGTGCACCCGTCCTGGAGGCCTTTCGCCGACCCGGCCGACGCGACGATCGCCTTGCCGGCGGCCATGTAGTTCAAGAGCTTCATCGGGAACCCGGAGCGCTCGGCTCGCGGGCAGACCGCGATGGCGGCTGCCGCGAGTCGCGCGCGCACCTCATCGTACGACCCGGCGCGGATGACCTCCACCCCCCGGGCATCGCCGACGACGCGCGCGGCGGCGCGCCCGTCGGCGTGCGTGACGATCAGCAGCCGCGCGGCGGGCACGCGCGCGCGGACGCGGGCAAAGGCGCGCAGGAGAAAGGCGAGGTTCTGGTAGCCATCGAGGTTGCCGGCATAGCACACGAGCCCGCCGTCACCGCCGGGCACCGGGGCCGGTCCGAGCTCCTCGGGGGCGCCCGTCGGCCCGATGCAGGCGAGACCGCGGGCGGTGACGCCGCGCCGGCGGAGCAGCGCGCCGAGCTCGTCGGTCACGGCGATGCAGAAGTCGGCGCGGCGCGGCACCTCGGCATCGAGCGCCCGCCCGACGCCCCCGGCGAGCCGCCGCGCGAGTGGACTCGTGAAGTAGAGGGGCAGCTCCTCGGCGAGCGCGCTGTGGCCATGGTACACGAGCGGCCGCCCCGTCAGCCGGGCGACGACGAGGCCGGCGATCGCGGCCTCGTAGTTGTGGGCGTGGATGACGTCGATCGGGTCCCGGGCGACGACCCGCCAGAGGCGCGCCGTCAACGCGAGATCGCCGAGGACGCGACCGAGGCGCGGGCCCGGGGCCCCGATGCGGCGGCCGCGGTACGTGACGAGCCGCACGACGTGCCCGCGCCCGGCGAGGCCGAGCGCGAGCTGACGCACCAGCACCTGCGACCCGCGCGGCGCGCTCGACGGACCCGCCAGCACGAGCGCGACCCGCATCAGGCGCCGGGCTCCAGGTAGCCGAGCGCCGTGAGACGCGCGCGCACGTCGCGCTCCTCGGCCGCCCCGTAGTCGATGGGCGGGGTGGCCGGTGCGGGGACGGGATCGGCAACGAGCGGCACCGACGCCTGCAGGGCGACTTCGATCGGACGCCCGTCGAGCTCCTCGGGCACCGCGAGGCCGCCGAGCGCCAGCAGCGTCGGCACGACGTCGAGGATCTCGACCGCGGGAATCTCGCCCGCCGCCCGGACGTCACGACCGGCGAGCACGACGAGACCGTGCCGCCGGTGCGACCCGTTCATGCCGCTCCCCTTCCCGCTCCCGTACTCGTGCGGAGCGAGGCGGCGAAGCGCCGGCCCCGGGCCGCCGCTCCGCAGGCAGGACGCGGTGTAGCCGTCGGTACGTGCGAGCTCGACGAGCAGGTCCGGCGCCGAGGCGACGAACGGGCCGCGGTACAGCTCCTCGCGACGCCAGACGCGTCGCACGACGCCGCGCCCCGCGTCGTCGCGCCACTCGAGGAGGCCGCGGGCGACGTCGTCGCGCACGGTGTGATAGTCGGCCGCGTCGACCGTCCCCTCGGGCTCGCGGCCGCGCAGGTTGAGCCAGACGCTCGGGTGATAGTCGAGCTCTTCCGAGTACGCGGTCGTGCGTCGCCAGTCGATGCCGCCGAGGCGATGGGCGCTCTCGAGCCGGCTCGCTGCCGCCGGCAGCCGGCGCACGAGCCCGCCGAGCCATCGATGCGGGAGCGCGCGGAGCGCGATCCCGCGTGCGGCGCCCGCGAGACGCGCGGCCGGTGTCCGCCGCGTGAAGGCGAGGAGGCCGCACTCGGCGAGCCGGCGGTTCAGGTGGACGACGCGATCGCCCGCACCGCCGCTCCCATGGTCGGACACGACCGCCACCGTCGCGTCGGGCGGGGCCG
The DNA here is from genome assembly GCA_005879585.1 of Deltaproteobacteria bacterium. Classification (GTDB taxonomy): domain Bacteria; phylum Desulfobacterota; class Binatia; order DP-6; family DP-6; genus DP-3. The sequence continues at coordinate 23,516 of VBKG01000329.1, forward strand.
CGGCGAGGAGCGTGCCGATCGCCGCGTCGAGTGCCTCGTAGACGTGCCGAACCGCGTCGCCGAACGGGCCCGGAGCATGGCGCGGCGAGCGCCGGTCGTGGAAGCGCCAGAAGTGGTGCGCCACCGTGTCCGACTCGCCGAAGACGACCATGAAGGCGTCCCAGCGCTCCCGGACGAGAAGCGTCCGGGCGAGCGTCGTGCGGCGCTCGATCCCGTCGAGGAGACGCGCGAGCGCGTCGGCGTGCCAGCCCGGTCCGGTGTCGACCTCCTGGAAGTCGGCGAACGGCAGGCGGCCGACGAGTCCCTGGATCTCCCCGTACAGCGCGCGCGGATGGACGAAGGAGCCGTCGATCGCGGTGGCGAGCGGGCTATCGAACCCGCTCACCATCACGCCCGCCACCGGCTCGGGCGGATAGGTGGCTGGCACCGTCAGGACCGCGACGCGCCGGCCGGCCGCCGAGAAGCGCGTCCAGAGCGCCGGCGCGCGGCGATGGCTGCCGTTCACGAAGCGGACGCGGTAGGTGCCGGGCACCCGCGCGCTGAAGTCGAAGATACCGTGCCGCCCGGGGTTCACGCCCGTGACGAGCGACGTCCAGGCGGGGAACGTCGCCGGGGGGACGGTCGAGCGGAGCCGCCCCCAGGTGCCGCGCTGCATGAGCCCGCGCAGCACGGGAAGCCGCCCCTCGGCCGCCCACGGGCGAACCAGGTCCAGGGTGGCGCCGTCGAGCCCGATGACGAGAAGCGGCGCCGCCACCGGTCAGTTCACGTAGCCGAGCGCGCGCAGGCGTTCCGTCGTAGCGGCGTCGACCCCGCGCTGCTCGGTGGCCCCGGCGTGGGCGCGTGCTTCGAGCACCGAGCGGCCGAGCTCGGCGCGCATGGTCTCCTTCTGCGCCGGCTGCGTCGCCTCGAGGTTCGCATGCTCGCCCGGGTCGTGCCCGAGCTCGAACAGCGCCTCGGGCGGGAGGCCGCGCGGGTTCTCGGGGTTGGCGGTGATGAACTTCCACTCGTGCGTTCGCACCGCCTGGAGCACGTTGCCCTCGAGATCTTCCTCGGCGAAGACCGTGGTCCGGGCCGGTGGCGCGCCGCCGTCGAGCGGCAAGGGATGGCCTGCGAGCACCGCCGGGACGTTCAGCCGCGCCGCGGTGAGAACCGTCGGAGCGATGTCGAGGCTCGTGGCGAACTCCTCGACGACCCGACCCGCGCCGCCGCCGACCGGCGGCTTCATGATGAGCGGCACGTGGATCTGCTCGTCGTAGAGCGTCGTGCCGTGCCACCAGCCGCCGTGCTCCTGGAACTCCTCGCCGTGGTCGGCGGTGAGCACGATCAGCGTGCGGTCGTAGAGACCGCGCGCGCGGAGGTCGTCGAGCAGCACGCCGAGCTGCGCGTCGAGGTACGCGATCTCGCCGTCGTAGAGCCGGCGGTAGAGCGCCGCGACCGACGGCGGCGGGTTCGGATTGGCGACCCGCGCGTACCCTTCGCCGTTGAAGGGATGCACGAAGTACGGATCGTGCGGATCCATGTAGTGCGCGAAGATGAAGAACGGCTCCCGGCGCGCGTTGGACGACGCGAGCCAGGTCTTGACCTCCGCCGTCACCACCTCCGCGGGCTGGTAATAGTGATGGACGTCGACCGCATGCGCGAGGAAGCGCTCGCGCACGAGGCGGAGCCCGTTGTAGAGCGTCAGCTGCGCCGCGGCCTCGGTCGCGCCGAAAAAGAAGCTCGGCGCGAGGTAGCGGAACTCGTCGAAGCCCTGCTGGAAGTTGAACGCCGCCGACACGTTCACGTTGTCGGCGAACCCGACCGTGTGGTAGCCGCCGCGCGCGAGCATCTCGGCGAGCGTATCGACGCGGTCGGGCAGGATGTCGGCCTTGTGCACCGCGCCGTGCGACGCGGGGTAGAGGCCGGTCAGGATGGTTGCGACGGACGGGCGCGTCCACGACGCCTGCGAGAACGTGTTCGCGAAGCGTACGCCGCCGCTCGCCAGCGCATCGATGTGCGGCGTCCGTTCGCCATACCCGTAGCAGGAGAGGTGATCGGCACGAAGCGTGTCGACCATGATCAGCAGCACGTTCGGCGCGCCCCCGGGCGCCGCGGCGCGCGCTGCGGGTGCCACCGGCGCCGGCGCGGGGACGAGACGCGCGGCAGCGGCGCCGAGGAGCGCGAGGACGCCGACGATCACGGCGGCAATCCCTGGCCGGGTTGCCGCGCGCCGCCGTGCGCTCGCCCCGGCCAGCGCGCGCCAGACGCCCGCCGCGACGCCGAGCAGCAGGAGCGCCGCGGCGGCCTGCATCGCGAGCGGCACGATGCCGGACGGCATCTGCTCGAGGAACACGTCGCGGATCACGCGGAAGCGGCCGACGATGCCCGCGAGCCCGAAGCCGACGACGGCAAACGCGAGGGCGAACCCGTCCGTGCCGAGGATCGCGGCGAGGATGCCGAGGCCGAGGCCTCCCGCGGCCCCGATCAGGCCGTAGGCGGCGAGCGCCCAGCCGAAGGCGGGCACCTCGCCCGCTCCATGCGCGTGCAGCCAGACGGCGAGCGCCTCGGCCGCTCCCACCGCGGCGCCGGCCACGAGCCCACCGGCGAGACCGGCCCCCACCGTGCGTCTCTCCATCACCGCGTCCCCTCCAGCAGGGCGTGGCCCGCCATCTCGGACGGCACCGGCACACCGAAGTAGGCGAGTGCCGTCGGCGCCAGATCGACGATCGCCGCATCGACGCCCGCGCGAAGCGCCCGGCTCGCGAGGAGAATGCCGGGAGTGTCGGCGACGTCGGAGGCGGCGTGGTCGCCGCTCCACTTCTTGTCGTTCGGCTCGAGGACCGCCGCCGGGATGCCGCCGAGCGGCGTGCGCCAGGAGGTGCGATAGCCCTCGCGGAAGGCCACCTGCAGGTCGGGCCGCCGCTCGAGCGGGGCGCCGGGGAAGATGTCGGGCCCCTTGTAGACCTTCTGGACGACGCGCTCGCCGCTCGCTGGGTCCGTCTCGGCCTCGAGGCCGCGCGCGACCGCGTCGAGCACGCCGTCGTACTCGGCGCCGGCTGCCACGATCCCATGCCCCTCGCGGCCGCGCAGGTTCACGTAGATCTGCCCGGTCCCGAGCGCGTAGGCGCGCGATCGGCTCCAGTCGACGCCGGGGAAGAAGTCGGCGTCGCGCTGCGCAGCCGGGACGCTCCCCTGCACGAGGAAGCCGTGGTCCCGGAGCCAGCTGTTGAGGTTCAGGCCGATTCGGTAGCTGTGAAACCCGTGATCCGAGATGACGAGCAGCGTGGTGTCGGGTTCGAGCTTGTCCACGACCTCGCCGACGATCGCGTCCATTCTCTCGTAGACGCGCTGCACCGCGTCGCCGTAGCGCGCCGCGAGCACCGGGTCGTAGCGCGGGTGCGCGGGATCGAGCAGCCGGTAGAACATGTGCGCCACCCGATCGGTCTGGGTGAACACCGAGATGAAGAGGTCCCAGTCCGGCCGCGCGAGCTCGTGCAGCGTGCTCGCGCGCACCTCGTCCATCGTCCGGTTGAGGTCGGCGAGGAAGGCCTCCTCGTCGACGCGCTCGGCGTTGAGCGCCGCCGTGTCCTCCGACCAGCCGACGGTCTTGTAGGGGCCGAGCGCCGCGGCGAGCTCGCCGGCGTAACCCGCTGGCGCACTGATCGGAACGAACGGCGCCGCCGGCGCATAGTTCAGCGGCGAGAGATAGACGCGCAGCGGCTCGATCGATGCGATGTGGAAGCGGCAGAGCCCCGCGACGGAGACGAGCGGAAGCCCGAGCGGCGCAATCACCGGCAGCTTGAAGGGGTACCACGCGCTCCAGCCGCCGCGCGGCACACGCTCCTCGCGGCCGCCGAAGCGCACCGTCACCGTGCCGGCGGCGCGGTCGACGTGGAACCCGAGGTGGAGCGGCAGCGGCGGCCGGCTGTCGCCGCGCGGGTCCGTTGGACCCGGGATGTCGACCTCGGCGTCGTCACCGCGGAGCGGAATCGGGAACAGCCGCCCGCCGCCGGGGTCCGCGTGCGTCCCCGGCTCGAGATCGCTCGCGAGATAGGTGAACGTGCTGTTGGTGCCGAGCAGGTCCGGGACGCCGAGCCCCGACAGCATCCGCCCCCCCGGCACGCGGTCGGGCGGAAAGGCGTACGGGACGCGCAGCACGTCCACCCGGACGCCGTGCGCGGCGGCGATGTCCCAGAACGCCGCCCCCTGCCGGCGGCTGTATGCCTCGGGACGCGCCGTCCGGAAGAGACCCCACAGGAACTTCGCCGGACGGATACCGCCGGTGCCGATGTCCGGCAGGTACGTCGCGGGGTCGCGCTCGACGAAGTCGAAGATGCCGTGGCGCGCCGGCCCCGTGCCGGTGGCAAAGGACGTCCAGGCGACGGGCGACTGCGGCGGGTTGGTCGACGTGAGCGGGCGGAACTCGCCACGCGCCGCGAGCGCCTTCAGGTGCGGCAGCCGCCCCTCCTCCATCCAGCGCGAGAGGAGCCGCGGATCGACGCCGTCGAAGCCGAGGATGACGAGACGTCGGCCCGCGTGCCGCCCCGCATCCCGCCCCCCGCCACAGCCGCTCGCGACCAGGGAGATCACGAGCAGCACACCCACGACGTGCCGCAGACCGCCTACTCCTCCGGAAACTCCCGGTCGAGCTCTACCCGATCGCTGGTCACCCGGATGCCGCGCGGCGAGAGCTTGTAGAGATCCTGCGCCTTCCAGTGGAGGAACCGCTGCTGCTCGAGCTCCTTCACGTGCGCCGCCAGCGCCTCGTAGTCGAGCCCGAGCTTTCCCGGGAGGCCGTCGCGCGCGTGCAGGTACGGCGCCTCGGGTGACGCGTCGTGGACCTGACGGTACGCGAGCAGGATCCGGCGCTTCAGATTCACCCCACCCCTCCCCTACAGGCGAACAATATTCTCCCCGCGGTAGCCTTGCAAGGCATTCCGGGTGTCGACGACGAGCGGCGCGCTCTCGACCACGCTGCCGTAGTCGAACTCGCGGTGCGCGGTCAGCACGACCACGCAGTCGATGTTCGCCAGCCAGCCGTTCTTCTGCGGCAGCGAGTCGAGACAGAGTCCCTCCTCGCGGATCGCGGGGATGTACGGGTCGCTGTAGGAGAGCATGGCGCCCTTGTCGGTGAGGATCTTCATCACGTTCAGCGCCGGCGACTCGCGGATGTCGTTCACCCCCGCCTTGTAGGCGACGCCGAGGATGTGGACGCGCGACCCGCGGACGCTCTTCTTGTGGCGGTTGAGCGCGTCGGTGATCTTCTCCACGACGAAGCGCGGCATGCTCTCGTTGATGTGCCCGGCGAGCTCGATGAACCGCGGCTCGAAGCCGTTCATCTTCGCCTTCCAGGAAAGGTAGAACGGGTCGATCGGGATGCAATGGCCGCCGAGGCCGGGGCCGGGGTAGAACGCCATGAACCCGAACGGCTTGGTTTTGGCGGCGTCGATCACCTCCCACACGTCGACGCCGAGCGCGTGGGACATGAGGGCGATCTCGTTCACCAGCCCGATGTTGACGCTCCGGAACGTGTTCTCGAGGAGCTTCACCATCTCGGCGACCCGCGTCGAGGAGACGGGGATCACCTGGTCGACGCACTCGGCGTAGAGCGCCGCCGCCATCTCGGTGCAGGCGGGGGTGACGCCACCCACCACTTTCGGGATGTTGCGGGTGTTGAACTGCGGGTTCCCGGGGTCGATGCGCTCGGGCGAGAAGGCGAGGCAGAAGTCGCGGCCCACCTGCAGGCCCGAGGCCTCCAATGCCGGCAGGACGACCTCCTCGGTGGTGCCCGGGTAGGTCGTGCTCTCCAGGATCACCAGCTGGCCACGCCGCAGGTGGCGACGGATCTCGTTCACCGCCGACACGACGAACGTGAGGTCCGGATCCTTCGTCTTCCGGAGCGGCGTCGGCACGCAGATGTTCACGGTGTCGAGCTCGGCGATCGCCGCGAAGTCCGACGTCGCCATGAGGCGGCCCGCCGCGACCTGCTCGGCGATCTCCGCGTCGCTCACGTCGACCACGTACGAGCGGCCCGCCATGATGGCGTCGACCTTGCCGCGGTCGACGTCGATCCCGGTCACCCGGAAGCCGGCCCGCGCGAACTCGAGCGCCAGCGGCAGGCCGACGTAGCCGAGCCCAATGATGCCACAGCGTGCCTCGTGGCGGCGGATCTTGTCGATGAGATTCTCCATCTGATCGTCCTCCTGGATCGGTCGGCGGGGTGGCGGGAAGGGGTGCCCTCTCGGCTCCCGGTCCTCGGTCCACGCACGCCTCGAAACTGTCGCGTCCCCCCGCAGCTGCGCGCGCGTGCGGGACCTGCGGGGTCGCCGCGAGGGCACCCCTTCCCGCCCTCAACGTCGCGCCTCGTCCGGACACCGAGCGCGGCGTTCTCGCCGACGCCCGTGCCGGCGCGATGCCTTCGTTCGGCGCGGGGGCGGGAGGCGCCGGAGCGGCGACCCGCAGCCCCCGCACGCGCCTGCAGCTGCGGGGGGACGCTACGGCTTCGAGGCGTGCGTGGGGCGAGGACCGGAGCCGAGCCGGCGCCTCCCGCCCCCGCGCACGCCCGCCGCGGGATTACGGCGTCGCAGCGGCGGCGGCGAGAGCACCAGCCGAGCGCACCATCAGGTCGACGGTGTAGATCCTCATCAGCTGGAACGACAGCCGATGGACCGAGCCGCGGTTCTCGAGGCGGGTCGCGGCGGTGATGCGGTCGGCGATCGCGCGGCGGTCCCAGAGGTCGGCGCGCAGGTCGTCGGCGAGCGCCCGGAGCGCCCGGCCGTCGCGCAGGAACTCGAAGTTGCCCCAGCCGAGCCGCGGCTGCGGCACGCGGCCACGGCTCGCGAAGTAGAGCCGCCACCGGCCGTCGTCGACCTGCTTCCGCACGAAGCGCGTCAGCTCCTGCGCCACCACCGGGGCGCCGGCCGGCACCAGCGCCGCGCTCGATGGATAGCGCAGCAGCGCCGGGACGTAGCGGCGGAGCATGTCGCGGTTCAGCGTGTTGTGGATCTTCGTGCGGACCGGAATGCGCGTCGCGAGGGCGAGGAGGTCGCGATCGGTAAACGGCATGGTGACGTCGAGCTCGGCGCGGCAGCTGAGGATCTGCGCGTTGATGTACTGGGTGCCGCGCTGCTCGGTCACGAACGCCTCGACGAGCTCGTCGCCCGTGACGACGCCGCGCCGCTCGAGCCGATCGAGCGCCGCCTCGATGTCGCCGTTGAGCGACGCCGGCGGATCGGGCACGCCGTCCCACGCGGCGGGTGCGAGATACCATGGCTTCGCCACCCGCCGGGCGAGGAGGAGATCGCGCGCGGCGCGCTGCCCGTTCCGGGTCCCGACGGAGCGGCCGAGCAGCCCGGCCGCGACGGCGGCGATCTTTCGTCGTCCACCCAGGACCATCGCCGGGCCGTAGTGACCGCCGAGCACTTCGCCGTAGACGCCGGCAGAGACCGACTCGACGCCCGCCGCCGCCAGCACGTTTCCCGCGCGGTGCCAGTGCGGGAACATGACGTTCTCGGTGCGCGCGAACCCGCGCTCGAGCGCGTCGAGGTCGTAGAGGGCGTCGCCGAGCGGTTCGCGGTGGAGCGCGACGGATGCCCAGTCGCAGATGCGCGCCACGAGGCCGAGCTCGCGGCTCTGGAGGTCGCCGTGCGTGTAAGCGAGCAGACGCTCGGCGCCGAGCTGCCCGAGCATCGCCGCGAACAGCGTCCGGGAGTCCCAACCGCCGGACATCATGACGGCATGTCGCCCCGGACCCGGGAGGCTTCGCCGGACGGCGTCGCCGAGCGCGCTCCACGCCCGCGCGACGGCATCGCGATCCGCGCCGTCGGCGTCGCGGCCGCCCGCCCAGAACCCGCTCGTCTCGCGCAGCGCCAGGCGACCGCCGGGCTCCCAGCGGAGGACCTGTCCCGGCAGGAGGCGGCGGATGTCCGCGAACTGCGTCCGGCCGCCGAGCGTCGAATACCGCTCGACCACCTCGAGGACGCCGAGCAGGTCCGGCGATGCCCCGAGGAGCCGCGCCAGCGGCCGAAGCCGGCTGCTGAAAACGAGCCCGCCGCGCACGACCGCGTAATAGAGCGGGAACGAGCCGGTCCACTCCGTCGCCAGGTGCCACGCGCCCGAGCGTGGATCGACGGCGACCACGTTTCCCTTGCACGCCGGGTCGAGCTCGAGGTCGCCGGCGCGCCATCGATAGAGCGACGCGGCGCCCGCAGCGAACCGGGCCGCGAGCGCGTAGATCGACAGCTCGCCGTCTACCGCGACGTGCTCGCCCGCGGGCGCGACGTGGAGGGCCGAGCGCGCTCCGAAGGCATGCCCGCCGAGCATCCCGCCGCCCACGCGCATGGCCTCGCTCGCCCCGTAGGTCGTCGCGAAGTCCGTGCGGAGCGCCGCACAGATGTCGGGCGCGACGCCAGCGCCACCGAAGATTCCGGGCATGGGTTGGGTCCTGAGGCTGCTTACTCGACGTAGCCGAGGTCTTCGAGGCGCTTGCGGACCTCGGCTTCCTCGTCTTCGGTGTAGCCGCTGTCGGCGGGCCGCTCGTCGTCCGGCTTCTTCTCGGGATCGTCACCGCGGCGGTCACGCATCACCGGTTCTCCTCTCCTCGTCGATCTCGCAGGCAACGAGCTCGCGCTCGATGCGCGCGCGGTGGCGGTCGAGGTCCCGCCCGATGAAGACGGCCTGGCTCTCGGTGCCTGCCTCGTCGAGCCGGATCCACGTGATCTCGTGGCGGCCACAGGTGAAGTTGAAGAGCGCTCGCCAGTCGCGGCCCGCGAAGCGGACGATCCCCTTCGCGCGGAGCACGTCGCGCGGCAGGCGCCCGAGCACGCGCTCGAACGCCTCCTGACGGAGCGGACGCGCCGAGTGGTACACGAAGCTGCCGATGCCGTCCGCCGCGAGATGGTTCGTCGGGTGCTGGGCGCGCTGGCGATACGCGGCGACGCCGGTGGCGAAGAGCACCTCGCTGTCGAGCGCGCCACGCACGCTCCGGAAGCGCTCGGCGCGCGGGTTGAGCCGCGTGAGCCGGCGCTCGACGGCCGCGAGCGCCGTGTCGTCGACGAGGTCGGTCTTGTTGACGACCAGGAAATCGGCGGCCTCGATCTGCGCCCGTGCCACCTCGGTCTCCGCGAGGTGACGCTTCACATTGGCCGCGTCGACGACCGTGATCACGGCATCGAGGCCGAGGCCCGCGTTCTTCACCCGGTATGCCAGCGGCTCGGGGTCGGCGAGCCCGGTCGACTCGATGATCACCAGGTGGGGCTTCGCCGTTTCGATGATCTCCTGGATCGCCAGGTCGAACCGGTAGTCGTCGATCGAGCAGCAGATGCACCCGCTCGACAGCTCGACCATCTTCTCGACGTTGGCGAGCCCGGTGATGACCCTGCCGTCGATCCCGACCTCGCCGATCTCGTTCATGATGACGGCAACCGGTTTGCCGCGGAGCCCGTGCGCGAGCACGTGGCCAAGGAGCGTCGTCTTCCCGCTCCCGAGGAAGCCGGTCAGGATGTCGACGGCGACGGTCCGCATTTCAGAGGAATCGTATCAGAATTTCGCCGGCGACCGTCCCCGTCAAACCAGGGGGCGGCCGGCGAGCCCGGCGGGCACGGGCTGTCCGAGGAGACGGAGCAGCGTCGGCGCGACGTCGTAGATCGAGACGTCGGGCAGCGCGCCGCGGAGCGGCGCCGGCGCACCCGCCGTGGACAGCACGAAGATGCCGTACCAGTCGTGGTTGGCTTCGTCCGGCCCGGTGTCGTTGTCGAAGGTGTGGATGCCGCCCATGCCGACGGCGCCCACGGAGCGCCAGTCGAGGTCGCCGAAGTACACGATGAGATCGGGCGCGACGCCGTTCACCGCGCGATAGATGTCCTCGGGACGATACGCCGTGGAGCCGATGTTCCGTCCCGCGGGATCCGGGATGGCCTCGATCCCGGCGATGAGGTCCGAGCGCACCCGCTCGTAGTCGGCGGGGTCGATCGTGCCCGACGGCTCGCGCCCGCGGACGTTCAGGAAGCAGCGCCCGTAGTACCCCCCGTCGCCCCACGCCCGGGTCGCCCCCCAATCGATCGGCACGCGCCCGATGGGCGTCGGCTTGGCCGGCGTGGTCGCGAGCTTCAGGTACCCCTCGCGGATCAGCCACTCGTTGAAACAGATGCCGCCGTCCATCTTCTTCGCGCCGTGGTCGGAGACGACGGCGACGAGCGTGTCGGAGGGACAGGCAGCGAGCAGCTCGGCGAGCTCGCGGTCGACGTAGCGGTAGTAGTCGAGGATCGCGGATTCGAACGGGTTGCCACGCTCGTAGCGGTGGTGCGCCGGATCCATGTAGCTCCAGAAGCCATGGTGGATCCGGTCGACCCCCATCTCGACCAGCATGCAGAAATCCCACGGTCGCGTCCGGACGAGGTGCTTTGCGAGCGTGAGGTGCTTCTCGGTCTTGCGATACACGCGCTCGAGAAGCCCCGCCTTGTCGGCCGTGCGAAAGTCCTCGACGTCGAGCACGTAGCCGTCGGTCACGCGCTCCACCTCGGCCTTGAGGTCGGGCGGATAGGTGTAGGCGCTCCCGGTCGACGGGGTGAGGAAGCAGCTCACCATCTCGCCGTTCAGCGGCGAGGGCGGATAGGTCTGCGGCACGCCGAGGACCAGGCAGTGGAGCCCGGCGGCGCCGAGCCAGTCCCACAGCCGCGGCACACGGACGAGCGCCGAGTTGGCGAACGCGTAGCCGTCGTACGAGTGGTCCTTGCGGTTGCGAAAGCCGTAGAAGCCGAGCTCACCGGGATCGTGGCTCGACACCATCGCGGTCCAGGCGGGGACCGTGATCGGCGGGTTGGTCGACCGGAGCCGGGCGTGCGCGCCGCGGGCGATCAGGTCCGCGAGCGTCGGCAGCGCGCCCCGCCATCGATCGAACACGAGGGCCGGCGCCGCGGAGTCGAGCCCCACGACCAGCAGCTTCGGAAACGCCATGAGCGCGCGGCTCGAATGTCTAGCGAAGAGCATCCGCGGCCGCAAACCGCACGGCGCGGGGACCGCTACTCCGCAGCTTCGGCCGGTGCGAGGCGGCGGCCCCGTGCCGCCAGCTGGCGGTAGCCGTCGAGGTCGGCGCGGCCGATCAGCAACGTCTCGGCCACGCTGCAACCCGATTCGCGCGCGAAGGCGACGAGCAGGATCAACGCGGCGGCGCTGTAGGAGACCGCGGTCGAGATCGCGGCGCCGGCGATGCCCCAGCGCGGAATCAGCACCCAGTTGAGGCCGACGTTGATGCCGAGCGCCGTCGCGGCGGCGGCGATGTTGATCTCCTGTCGGTTCCGGCTCGTGAAGTTGCGGGTGAGGATCATGTAGAGCGAGATCATCACGATGCCCGGCAGCATGAGGCGCATCGGCAGGATCGCTCCCGCGTAGCGTTCCCCGAAGAGCAGCCGGATGCCCACGCCGCCGAAGAGCTCGTACCCGAGCGCGACCACCACCGTCATGAACAGCGTGTGGCGGCAGACGGCGGAGGTCTGCGCGTGCGCGTCCCGCTCCCCGGCCGCCGCGAGCCGCGGGTAGAGCACGGTGCCGGTGGCGTCGGAGATCTTGAGCAGGAGGTTCGTGAGGTTCGTCGCGACCGCGTAGAGGCCGACCTGCGCCGGGTCGAGCAGGAATCCAATCATGTACTGGTCGATCCGGAAGTGCAGCGTCGTCGCGAGGGTCTGCAGGTACGACTTGCTGCCGAACGTCATCATGCCGCGCGCGAGGTGCGGGTCCCACGTCGGTCGGAGCGGCGCCGTCCGATGCACCCGGAGCGCCAGCCAGACGGTGACGCCGCCGACGACGAGCGTCTGGGTGATGATGGCGCCGGCGAGACCGGCGCGCAGCCAGAGGAGCGCGACGGCCATGCCGACGAGCCCGAACAGCGTCGGGGCGACCTGCTGGAAGTTGTACTCCCGGAAGCGCTCCTCGGCCTGCAGCACCGCGGAGAAGAACGTCTGCAGCAGCACGAACGGGAGCAGCAGGAGGACGGGCAGGATCGTGATCGGCGGCGCGCCCTTCAAGAAGTGGGCGAGGAACCAGCCGCGGCAGAGGAAGCAGACGACCGCGAGCCCGCCGCCGAGCCCGAGAGCCAGCCACAGCGAGTGCGACGCGACGGCCGACGCCGACGCCCCCCGCCGCCGCATGAAGTAGACGTTGGCCTGCGGGATGCCGAGCTTCACGAAATTCGAGAGCGTGATCGGCAGCAAGGTGAGGAGCTGGTAGAGGCCGCGGTCGTGCGGCCCGAGCACGCGGGCGGTGATGATGCTCGTCCCCACTCCGAGACCCGTCGCCAGCATCTGGGCGCCGAAGACGCCCGCCGAGTCGCGGACGAACCGCCCGAGGCGCTTCTCAGCCATCGAGCCGCTCGGCGCCCGGGACAGCGGCGCGGGCCGCATGCAGGGCATAGAGCCCGTACTCGCCTTCACGTAGCACGGGATCGCACTCGGCGGTGATGAAGCCGCGCCACAGGCGGCCGACCGACGCCTCGAAGGGATCGCCGGCGGCGGAGAACGACGAGAGATCGACCGCCACGTGGCTCACGCCGAGGTCGCGGGCGGCTTCGGCCAGCGCCGCAGTCGACTCGATCGCGCGGTAGTCGATCAACCCCTGCTCGAGGTAGCTGCCGAGCACGAACGGGCGCTCGATGTAGTACGGGTGCGGGATCTTCTCGAGGACAAGGACCCGTCCGGTCGGCGGCACGGCGACGTTCGCCCGCTCCCAGAATGCGTAGCGCGGCGAGTAGCGACGCAGGAACTCGCCGGGCGCGAGCCGGCCGACGGCGACGCGGACCTGGTCCGGCCACATGGTGCCAAGATAGCGGGAGATGAGCATCAGGTTGCCAGCGATGGTGAGCACCACGACCGCGGCCGCGAGCCGCCGCCCGAGCAGCAGGGAAGCGGCCGGCACCGTCGCCGCGAGGAGAAGGGCGACGCCGGGGAGCACGTAGCGGGGATGCGCCCACGCACCCGTCGAGATGATCGCCGCGTAGGCGAACCCGAGGCCCGCGACCGCCAGCACCCTCGCGCGCCGCCGGCGCACCAGGACCAGCGCGGGGGCGAACGCGAGCATGAACGGGCTCACGTCCAGCGTCGCACGCGCAGCGTTCTCGAACGATTCCGGGTGCATGGTGAGGTCCCACGGAAAGCGCGCGACGGCGAGGCCCGCATAGGGCTCACCGTCCCGGCGCGTCGCGTAGGTCGACTGGTACTGCCGGTAGTAGTCGGCGAGGTACTCGCTCGCCGCGGCGCTCCAGTGACGGCCGCCGAACACCTGGAAGCCGAAGGGGTAGATCGGGTTGCCGGTGTCGACGGCGTTCCGGACGTAGCACGGGGTCGTGGCGAGAAGCGCCACGATCGCGAACCCGGCGACCAGCGTGGCGGCCCGCCGCAACGGCAGCGCGCGGCGGAGGAGCAGGAACACAAGCGCGCCACCCATCAGCGCCGGCACGAGGAGGCCCATCACCTTGCTCGCCCCCGCGAGGCCCGCCGCGAGCCCCGCGCGGCGCACGTCGGCGGGCCGCCCGGTCTCCGTCCAGTCGAGGAGCGCCCCGAGCGCGAGGCATCCATAGAGCACGACCGGCATGTCGGAGCCGGCGTGCGTCATCATCGACCAGGTGATCGGCAGGGTGAAGAAGAGCGCAGCGGCCGCCGGTCCCGATTGCTCGCCGAGGTGGCGGCGGGTGAGCGCGCCGAGCGCGAGCGCCGTGAGGACGCCGAAGGCGCCGTTCAGATAACGCGCGAGCGCGCCGTCCGACAGCGCGAAGCCGATCGCGAAGAGGAAGTTCTGGAGGAACTGCATGTGTCCCCAGAAGCTCCAGGGCGTCGCGACGAGGCCGCCCGCCGCGGCATAGAGGCGCGGGTACGCGAGCTGGTACTTCGTCTGGTCGCCCCCCACCGGCGGCGCCACCATGGCGAGCGTCTCGGCGACCAGCACGGCGGCGCAGACGAGAAGCAACGGCCACGCCGCGCCGAGCTGCCGGCCGTCGAGCGCACGCAGCGCGCGGACGAGGAGGCGGCGGCCGAGTACCACGACGACGACGCCGAGGCACGCGATGGGCACCGGTCGGAGCGCGTCGACTGCGGCAAGCCCGAGGCCGGCCGTTGCGACGACGCCGAAGCCCGTCGCGACGCCCTCGACGAGCCAGTCCGCCTCGTCCGCGGGCAGCGCGCCGAGGACGCGCAGGCAGACGAGGCCGCCGGCGGTGGCCGCGCTCAGCACGAGCACGAGCAGCCCGAGATCGATCATCGGGTGCTCAGGATGCCGACGTACCCGAGCCAGTAGATCAGGTAAACGATCGCCGCCCAGGCGCCGAGGATGAGGCGGAGCGCGTGGCGCGCCGAGTCGGGCGCCGCGGCGCGCGCTTCATCAATAGAGGAAGGGAACGATACGCTTGGTTCGAGCTGCATACCGCGAGTACTCGGGGAACGTCCGTGCGAGCGCGTCGTCCTCGAGCTTCGTGCGGACGGCGAGCGCGAGGAGGGCGAGCGGGACGAGGACGAGGATCGATCGGCAGCCGAGCGTCAGCGGCGCCCCGACGGCGATCGCCGCCTGCGCCACGTACATCGGATGCCGGAGACACCGATAGGGTCCGCGCGTGACGAGCGCGACCCCGGTTCGAGGCTCGATGAAGGGCGAGAGCGCCTCGCCGAGCGCGTGGCCGGCGAGCCGGTAGCCGAGCACGCCGAGCGCGAACAGGACCACACCCGTCGGACGCCCGCGCTCCGCGCCGCCCACGAGGGCGGCTTCGAGGGGCGCGCCGGCCAGGAGGGCGTAGAACAGCAGATGATGCACGGTGACGAGCCAGACCGGCTCGTCGGGCGCCGCCTGCGCCGGGTCGAGGGGGACCGCCTCCGGATCCCGCACCCGTACGAGGAGCAGGACGAGCAGGACTGCGTATGCGACGCCCCACCTCACGATGCCTCGGGCACCTCCGCGGCCGGCGCGGAGCGGCGAAGCCCGTGCACCAGCCCGACGATGCCGACGAGGCACGCGAGCTCGCGACCCCATACTCCGAGCGCGTGTGGCGTCAGCACGCTCGCGACGAACGCGCCGCGGCTCGAGGAGTTGATGATCACCTCGTCGAGCAGCGGCCGCGGGGCGATGTAGTAGGCGCCCGAGAGCGGCCACAGGAAGCGACCGCCGGAGGGTGGGACGACGTTGAAGGTGAGATAGTCGAGCACCAGGTGCGAGGCATAGACCGCAGCCGCCCAGGCCGCCGCGCGCACGACGGCGGCCCGCCGCGCGCCCCCGATGCCGCTCGCCGCGGCGACCGCCAGCCCGACGACCACCACCGCCCCGAGCGTGTGCGTCACGCCACGATGATA
>VBKG01000064.1 GCA_005879585.1 Deltaproteobacteria bacterium
CGTCGAATCGAGGTCGTACTTGTCCTCATTGGCCGCCGCCGCCTCCCAGAACGGACGGCTGTAGTTGTCGTGGAAACGCGCCGCGTCAGCGGGGACGACGCGGAACCAGTACTCGCCCGACTTTACGCGCCGCAGCACCGGCTCCGGGAGGAGGTCCTTGCCGCGCTCCCAGCTGCTGGCGTCCAGCGTCCAGGGTTGCTCCACCTTCGGGGCCTCCGCGCCCCAGCCGGTCGCGACCCAGCACACGACCGCCAACGCCACCCCCATCCGTCTCTTCATACGGAAAACCGTCTACGGGAGCAGCCGGGCCGAAGCAAACGGCCGCAGGCGAAGAAACGCCGAAGAGGCGTGGCGAGTTTTGCACTTTTCTCGTTGACGGCGGTCGCCGAACCGCGCTAACGGACGCCAGCCCGAAACACGGGCGCGGGAGAGAACCGTGAACACGAAAAAGCTCGTTCTGGCAGGACTCATGAGCGCGCTGGTCGCGCTGATGGCGCTCGACGGCGCGGTCGCGCATGCGCAGACCGGTCCCGCGTGCGCCGCGGCGAAGAAGAAGCTCGCCGGCAAGAAGGACCAGAAGCTCCTCACCTGCGATGCAGTCGCCGTCTCCAAGGGCACGACGCCGAACAGCGACTGCCTGCAGAAGACCCGCGACGGCTTCAGCACCGGCTGGGACAAAGCGGAGTCGAGGGGCGGCTGCTTCACGTCGAACGACAAGAGCACCATCGAGGGCAAGGTCGACGCCCACGTCTCGGACCTCGAGTCGACGCTGCACCTCACCGGCACGACGCCGAGCAAGTGCTCGTCGAAGAAGTTCAAGGATTCGGGAAAGAAGGGCGCCTGCCTCCTCGGCTGTCACGGGAAGGCGCAGAAGAAGGGCCTGCCGCTGAACGACCCGTCGATCGTAGCCTGCATGCAGAAGTGCCGCGACAAGTTCTCGGCCGCGTTCACCAAGGACGAGGTGGCCGGCGACTGCCGCACGACGAACGACACGACCAACGTCGAGGCCAAGATCGACGCCTTCGCGACCAGCGTCGCCAGCATGCTGCCGACGGGCGTGGTCACGACGACCACGGTGACGACGACGACGACGGCGACCCTCCCGGGCACCCGCTGCTGCCAGGCGACCGGCGCGTGCTTTGACGCCGCCACGAGCGACGCCATCGTCAAGTGTCTGCTCCTCCACGGCACACTCGCCCCGTCGAGTCAGAAGTGCAACGGCCAGACGGGGCAGTGCGGCAGCCAGAAGGCCGTGGGGAACAACTGCTGCCAGTGCCCTGCCAGCTCCCCGCCATTCCCGCATCCGCAGTACTGCTTCGACACCAACATCACGTCGTGCGGCAGCGTATGCACGAAGACCGTCGGCGTGGCGTGCGGGCCGAACACGGAGACGTGCGGCGGGCAGTGAGCCGCGCAGGCTTCGGCGGGTAACCATGAGACGTCGCGTCGCGACGGCGGGCGGCGTCGCCATCCTGCCGCTCCTCGTGATCGCGGCGCACGCCAAGAAACCGACCGTCGACTGCCCCGGCGGTCGATTCCTCGTACAGGGTCGCCAGCTCGTCGCGGGGACGGGCACAGGACCCGACGACGTCATGATCGACCGCGCGTCCCGGGTCGTCTCGATCGGCAGCGGCTGTCCCGCCGTGGCGGCGACCGTCCTGCCGACGTCGAAGGGCACCCGGATCCACGCGGTCTGGCCGGTCGGCGCGTGTACCGGTCTCAAGGGCAGGGCGCAGCTGAAGGCCCGGATCCTTCCCGGCTGCCGGCTCCTCTCCGGGACGCTCGTCGCGCGAAAGCTGCGGAAGCCCTTCAAGGACATCCCGCTGTCGACGGGATGTGGGGACGGCCTCGTCGACCCCGGGCTCGGCGAGACATGCGATGGCGCGACCGGCTGCGGCGCCGGCGAGCACTGCGTCGGGGGCTGCACAACGACGCGATGCTCGCCCCTGCCGGCCAGGTCTGCAACGGGGTCACTGGACTGTGCGGCAATGAGAAGCGGGTGGGCGCGAACTGCTGCCAGTGCCCCGCCAGCTCCCCGCCATTCCCGCATCCGCAGTACTGCTTCGACACCAACATCACCTCGTGCGGCAGCATCTGCACGAAGACCGTCGGCGTGGCGTGCGGGTCGAACACGGAGACGTGCGGCGGGCCGTGACCGCCCGCCGTCCGATCGTCCCGTTCCTCCGCGTCCCCGCGGACGGCGAGCCGTATCTCGCCGGCCATCGGTGCACCGCCTGCGGCGCGATTTTCCTGGGCCCGCGGCTCGCGTGCGGCCGCTGCATGGCGCGGGGGTCCTTCGAGGAGGTGCCGCTGTCGCGCACCGGGACGCTCTGGGTTTACTCGATCGTCCACCAATCCTCGCCCGGCGTGCCGGTGCCGTACGTGGCGGCGATCGTCGACCTCCCTGAGGGTGTCTCCGTCCGCTGCAGCCTCGTCGACGTGGCGCCCGATCCGGCCGCGCTGTCCTTCGGCATGCCCGTCGAGATGACGACCGCCGTCAGCCAGCAGGACCGCGACGGGAACGACGTAGTCGCGTTCTTCTTCCGTCCGGCTCAGGGAGGCGCGTGATGCGTGACGTCCATGTCGCCGGCGTCGGCATGATCCGGTTCGGGCGGTACAAGGACCGTGACGTTCCCGATCTCGGCGGCGAGGCGGCGCTGCTCGCGCTCGACGACGCCGGCCTCGGGGTGCGCGACGTCGAGTTCCTCGCTGCCGGCTCGCTGTTCCAGGCGAACGCGATGGTCGGGCAACGCATCCTGCAGCAGATCGGCCAGACCGGCATCCCCGTGGTCAACGTCGCCAACGCGTGCGCCACCGGGTCGACGGCGTTCCGCGAGGCGTGGCTCGCCGTCGCCTCGGGCGAGCACGACGTCGGCATGGCCGTCGGGGTCGAGCAGATGGGGAAGATGGGCCTCCTCGGCGGGGGCGGCGGCAGCGGGGTCCGGACGGAGGGCGTGCTCGGCAGCGGGCTCATGCCGGCGGTGTTCGGCCAGGCCGGCATGGAGCACATGCGCCGCCACGGGACGACGCAGGCCCAGTTCGCCAAGGTGGCCGTCAAGAACCACCGTCACTCGACGCGCAACCCGCTCTCCCAGTACCAGGTCGAAGTGAGCCTCGACGACGTGCTGCACGCGCGGATGGTCGCCTATCCGAACACGCTCTACATGTGCTGCCCGACCGGCGACGGCGCGGCCGCCGCCGTTCTCGTCTCGCCCGAGAAGGCGCGACAGCTCGGCGCGAACGTCAAGGTGCTCGCCTCCGTGCTCACCTCCGATCCGTGGAGCGAGCGCGATCTCACGCTGCCCGACGTGAACACGCTCACCCGGGCGGCGGCCGCCCGCGCGTACGAGCGGGCCGGCGTCGGGCCCGAGGATGTCGACCTCGTCGAGCTGCACGACTGCTTCGCGACGGCGGAGCTGCTGCACTACGAGAACCTCGGCCTCTGCGGCGAGGGCGAGGCCGGCCGCCTGATCGACGACGGCGAGACGGCGCACGGCGGCCGCATCCCGGTGAACGTCTCCGGGGGTCTTCTCTCCAAGGGGCATCCGCTCGGGGCGACGGGCGTCGCCAACGTCTTCGAGATCGTCCAGCACCTGCGCGGCCGTGCGGGAGCCCGCCAGGTCGACGGGGCGCGCGTGGGCCTCGCGCACGTGATCGGGCTCGGCTCGGCGTGCACGATCAACATCCTCGGCGGTTAGAACTCGACAACCGATCTCCGCGCGCGCCGCGCGCGCGGCCGAGCGCAGCGAGCGGGGAGTGAGGACCCGTCGGGCTTCGCCCGACGGGGCGAGGGGCGGAGCCCCTCGCTGATCGATCTCCTGGTCGCCGCGCCCGGCGGGCGCGGTCAGCGCAGGCGGAGCGTGTGGCGGCGCGGGTCGACCGAGTAGGTGAAGTTGTCGAGGAAGCTGAGCCCGATGATGCCGTCGAGCGGCGGCGGGACGGCGGCGTGGACCACGGCGAGGACGTCGCGCGCCCGGTTGCCCCCCACGTCGACCGTCCGGAGGCGCACCAGCGGGGCGGTGACGATGCCGTTGGCGGTCTGGAGCTGCGCCTTGCCGCCGGGAGCGAGACTGAGGCGGCGGGCCACCGCCGGCGACAGGACGCAGAGGCTCGCGCCGGTGTCGACCAGGAACAAGCCGGTCATGCTGCCGTCGAGCGTCGCGCGGACGCGCCAGGCGCCGCCGGTGCCGTCGAGCGGCACCTCGCCCTGTGAGCCGGACGCCCACTCCGCTGCGGCGGGACGCGCGGCGAGCGCGCTCGCGACGCCGAGCGCCAGGAGCAGGCGGATCAGCGGGCGGCGGATGCCGTTCCGGCCTGACGTTCCTCGAGGCAGAGGCGCACCTTGTTCACCAGGTCGAGACCGCTGAAGGGCTTCGTGATGTAGTGGTTCGCGCCGAGGGCGAGCCCCTTCTCGATGTCGGCCGGCGTCGACTTGGCGGTGAGGAAGATGACGGGCAGCGTCTTCGTCGCCGGGTTCGAGCGGATGTGGCGGAGGACCTCGTAGCCGTCGACGTCGGGCATCATGATGTCGCAGATGACCGCGTCGAGCCGCTCCTGCATGAGCACGACCAGCGCCTCGCGGCCGCCGGGGCACTTGATCGGGTGCATCCCCTCGATGCGGAGCCGTGTCTCGACCAGCTCCGCGATCAACGGATGGTCCTCGACGATCAGGATCCGCGGCTTGTTCTCCGACTCCATCGCCTGCTCCTCTCCTCCGGTGTTACGTGTGATCAGAACCGCAGGTCCTCCGGCTTCACGCCGGCGGCCACCAGTCGCTCGAAATACCGGCTGCGGAAGCCGGTCGTGCGGAATTGCCCGCGTACCGCGCCGTTCGCGTCGACGCCGGCCAGGGCGAACTCGAAGATGTCCTGCATCTGGACCGCGTCGCCCTCCATGCCGACCATCTCGGTGACCTTCAGCACCTTGCGGGTGCCGTCGGACAGGCGCGACGCCTGGACGATCACGTGGACCGCCGACGTGAGCGTCTGACGCACCGCCTTCAGCGGCAGGTCGACACCCGCCATCAGGACCATCATCTCCAGGCGGCCGAGACAGTCGCGCGGGCTGTTGGCGTGGACGGTGCTGATCGAGCCGTCGTGGCCCGAGTTCATCGCCTGCAGCATGTCGAGCGCCTCGCCGCCGCGGACCTCGCCGACGATGATGCGATCGGGGCGCATGCGGAGCGCGTTGCGCACCAGGTCGCGCGCCGTGATCTCGCCCTTTCCGTGGATGTCCGGCTGCCGCGTCTCGAGCGGCACCACGTGGGGCTGCTGGGGCTGCAACTCGGCCGAGTCCTCGATGGTGAGGATGCGCTCGTGCTGCGGGATGAAGCTCGTGAGGCAGTTGAGGAGGGTCGTCTTGCCGCAGCCCGTGCCGCCCGAGATGATGACGTTCAGCCGCGCGTGCACGACGGCGCGCAGGTAGCGGACCATCTCGTCGGTCAGCGCGCCGAAGCCGACCAGGTCTTCGATCGTGTAGGGGTCGCGGCCGAACCGCCGGATGGAGAGGCACGGGCCGCGCAGCGCGAGCGGCGGGATGATCGCGTTCACGCGCGAGCCGTCCGGCAGCCGCGCATCGACCATCGGCGACGTCGCGTCCACCCGCCGTCCGACCGCAGCGACGATCGACCGGATGAGGTCGAGCAGGTGCTCGTCGTCGCGGAAGCAGACGTCGGTGCGCTCGAGGCGGCCGCCCTTCTCGACGTAGATCGATTTCGGGCCGTTCACCAGGATGTCGGAGATGTCGTTGTCCCGGAGCAGCGCGTCCAGCGGGCCGAAATCGGCGGATACCGCGCTCGCCGCCGGCCGCTCCGCCGCGGCGCCGTTCGGCGCGACGGTCACGTGTGCCGCCTCACGCAATGCCATAGCGATCGAGCTTTCGGTAAAGGGTCCGGCGCGAGAGGCCGAGCAGCCGTGCCGCTTCGACGCGCTTCCCGCCCGCGGCCTGCAGCGCGCGGAGGATCTGCTCGCGCTCCGCGGCCTCGAGCGACAGCTCGGGCAGACGCTGCCCGTCGGCGGTGCGCTGGACGTGGGTCTCGAAGAGATGCGGCGGCAGGTTCTCGGGTAGCAGCACACTGCCCTTGCAGACCACCATCGCCCGTTCGAGGACGTTGGCGAGCTCCCGCACGTTGCCGGGCCAGGGATAGCGGCTCAGGATGTCGAGGACGTGCGGCGTGATGCCGCTCACCGTGCGGCTGAGCTTCTCGTTGAACGCAGTGATGAAGTGGCGCGAGAGCGGGTCGATGTCGTCGGGGCGGCTGCGCAGCGGCGGCAGGTGAATGGCCCCGACGTTCAGGCGATAGTAGAGGTCGTCGCGGAACGCCCCCTGACGCACCATGTCGGCGAGGTCGCGGTTCGTCGCGGCGATCACCCGGATGTCGATCCGGATGGGATCGGGGGAGCCGATCCGCTTGATCTCGCGGTTCTCGAGCACGCGCAGCAGCTTCACCTGGACGCCGAGCGGCAGCTCGCCGATCTCGTCGAGGAAGATGGTGCCGCTGTGCGCCGCCTCGAACAGCCCCTTGCGGTCGCGGTCGGCGCCGGTGAAGGCGCCGCGCACGTGGCCGAAGAGCTCGCTCTCGAGGAGCGTCGGTGCGAGCGTGGTGCAGTTGCAGACGACGAACGGCCGGTCGCGGAGCGGCGAGAGCCGGTGGAGCGCGCGCGCCACGAGCTCCTTGCCCGTGCCGCTCTCGCCGGTCACGAGCGCGGTGGTGGGGTAGCGGGCGAGGCGCTCGACGAAGGCGAACACCTCGAGCATGCGCTGCGAGCGCGCGACGATCCCTTCGAACGTCACGCAGCCCTGCAGGCGCTGTTCGAGGATCCGCGTGCGGTGCTCGAGGTGGCGTTTCTCGAGGACCGTCTGCAGCACCCGTTCGAGGCGGCGGAAGTCGATCGGCTTCTCGACGTAGTCGGCCGCGCCGAGCTGGATTGCCTCGACCGCGTCCTTCACGGACGAGTACGCGCTCATGAGCACGAGCTGGATGTCCGGGTCGCGGTCCTTCAGGTGGCGCAGCAGCTCGAGCCCGCTCATCCCGGGCATGCGGACGTCGGACAGGATCACGTCAACAGGCTCCTGGTCGAGCGTCGTCAGCGCCGTATCCGCGCCGTCCGTGACTTTCACCTGGAAGCGCTTCTCGGTGAGAAAGATCTCGAGGATCTTCCGGATGTCCGGATCGTCCTCCACGACGAGGATCTTCGGCCGGTCCGGGGCCTCGCTCCCGTCGGGGCCTGGCGAAACGAGCTGGGCGTCGTTCATGGTCTTGCGGTCCACCGTGTGTCACGGCCGGGCGCGGGCCCGGTCGCGATGTGTCAGCCGTGACGCAAGCGGCATGCCATGTGTCGGCAGAGGCGCAGTCGTGCGGGGGAGGCGAGGTTCGGGGGAAAACGCGGGCAATTTCTTCACCGCTCCCGCGCGCCTGGGATCCGGCGACCCGTCCTGCGGTGTCACAGGTGTGCCGGGCCGACCAGATCTTGCCGACGTCGCGCGGGCGACCGGTGGGCGAGGGGCCCCCGGCCCCCCGCAATCAGTTCTCGACCGCCATTCCCGAACCGCGCAGCACGTCGTCCGTCACGCCGCGCTTGTGCGCCAGATTCTGGATTGCCTTCCACGCAAGCTTGCTGGGCTCGGCGTGCGCATTCTCCCAGCGGTTGACCGTCGACACGGTGACCGCGATCTCGTGCGCGAACTCTTCCTGCGTCATGCCAAGTTTCTGACGCAAGCCGCGAATCAAGTTTCCCGGGTTCTCTTCCATCGCATCCTCCCGCTCTCTGGCCTCCCCGAGGAGGCGTGGCGTGGAGAGACCGGCAGCAAGTGATGTGCCACCGGCGCACGCAGAGAACGGCGGAGGGTCCGCGCTGAAGGCTGTGCCACGGGCGGCGAAAATGTGTGTCCCTGGTGAAGATTCGTCACTGCCTTCCGCGCTCGACGGGGCCGTGGTACTGCGGCCGTATGCGGCGATGCAGATGGCTGGCCGTCGCGCTCGTGGTGCTCGTGTCATCCGCGTTCGCCGCGCCCGCGGCAATGTCGCCCGAGGACACCATCCGGCGCTATCTGCGGGATACGAAGGAGGGCAACTTCGACGACGCCTACGACCTCGTCTCGAAGGCGATGCGGCGGGGAGAGGACAAGGAGGTCTGGGTCAAGGAGCAGAAGGCCGGGATGGCGTTCGCCGAGGTCAAGGTGTTCGAGTTCCACGTGCAGCCCGGGAAGATCGACGGCGACACCGCCCGCGTCCCGAACGTCCTCTCGTCCCAGGACCGCTTCGTGAACCAGCTCGGCCTCACCGAGTACGAGCTCTACACGCTGGTCAAGGAGGACGGCCGGTGGAAGGTCGACCAGCAGACCATCGTCGAGCCGCCGGACGTCCCGAAGTGGTTCCCGGATGCCGCCCCGAAATAGCCTGCGAACGCCGCTCTAAGACCCTTATTGACACTCTAACACGGGGTTTGTTACGTCCCCGAGCCTCTGGAGCCGGAGGGCTCCGGGAAGGGAGGACACATGCGCCGCGCCTGCATCCCAGTCGCGACTGCGTTGCTCGCGCTCGGGGTCGGCTGTCACCACGAGGTCGAGATGGTCCCGCTCATCGAGAAGACCATCTACATCACCGACCGCTTCTACGACGTGCAGGCGTTGTCCACCGATCACGCGTTCGTCGTCGGCTACGGCGGCAAGATCATCGAGACGACGAACGGCGGTCAGAGCTGGGACACGCGGCCGAGCGGAGTGGAGACCGCGCTGTACGCCGTCCGCTTCGTCGACGACCAGCATGCCTGGATCTCGGGGCAGGATGGCGTGATCCTGCATACGGGCGACGGCGGGAAGACGTGGGAGAAGCAGGAGTCGAACGCGATCTTCCAGGACACCGACGGCTCGAAGACGCAGCTCTATCTCTTCGGCCTGCACGCCCTCGACAAGGACCATGCGTGGGCGGTCGGCGATCGCTCGATCCTCACCTCGACGAGCGACGGGGGGAAGACCTGGCGGGCGCGGAAGGTGGCCATGGAGGCGGACCTGTCGGGGGGCGAGAGCCTCGCGGCCGCGGACCCGATCCTCTACGACGTCAAGTTCACCGATCCCGAGCACGGCTGGATCGTCGGCGAGTTCGGCAAGATCATGCATACGGCCGACGGCGGCGAGACCTGGCACGAGCAGGAGAAGACGCTCATGGAGGGCACGGGCATCTTCGACCCGCTCGACCTCCCGACGCTGTTCGGCATCCACGCGAAGAGCCAGCAGGAGGCGATCGCGGCGGGCCTCGAGGGCCACATCGCCCGCACCCGCGACGGCGGACAGCGGTGGGGCTTCGACCAGATCGAGGTCGACTACCCGCTCGTCGATCCGCTCCTGCGCGTGACCGAGCTGGCCGACGGCTCGGGCTGGGCCACGGGGCTGGCGGGTGAAGTCATGCGGCGCGAGCCCGGCGAGTCGGTGTGGCATCGCGCCAAGCTCGGGCAGGACGTGCTCACGTGGCTCCACGGCATCAGCTTCTCCGACCAGCAGCACGGCTGGCTGGTCGGTGGCTACGGGTTGATCTATCG
The DNA here is from genome assembly GCA_005879585.1 of Deltaproteobacteria bacterium. Lineage (GTDB taxonomy): Bacteria > Desulfobacterota > Binatia > DP-6 > DP-6 > DP-3. The sequence continues at coordinate 9,537 of VBKG01000064.1, forward strand.
CACCACGGACGCCGGCAAGAGCTGGCTGCCGTCGCAAGGCTGAGAACGGGGGTTCGGTCATGAGCAGCGGAACTACGAGCGAGCAGGACAAGCGCGCGCTCTATTGGCTCGGGGAGCGGCTCATCGACTACCGCCACCCGGTCATGGTCGTCGTGCTCATCGTCACGGGGCTCTTCGCCTATTGGAGCTTCCAGCTGAAGCTCGAGACGAGCTTCGGCGACCTGCTCCCCCAGAGCCATCCCTTCGTGCAGACCCACAACAAGTACGCGGGCACGTTCGGCGGCGCGAACAACATCCAGCTGATGGTGGAGTCCAAGGAGGGCGACATCTTCACGGTCCCGACCCTCACGCGCATCTACAAGATCACCGAGGAGATGGACCGCGTCTACGGCGTCAACCACAACCAGATCGACTCGATCGGCCACCGCACCACCCGCTATCTCCGCGCCCAGTCGGGCGGCTTCCTGAAGGCCGAGCCCGTCATGCTGTCGGTCCCGAAGACGACCGAGGATGCGACCGCGATCCGGCGCATCGTGCACAACACCGAGAGCATCTACGGCATCCTCGTGTCGCTCGACGACCATGCGGCCCTGGTACGCGCCAACTTCATCGAGGCGCGTCTCGACCACCGCCGGACGTTCACCGAGATCAACGAGCGTGTCATCGCCCCGTTCGAGAAGGGGTGGATCGGCGCGCTGATCAAGGGGACGGATCCCCTGCATGCCGATCAGCCGGCGCCGGCGGTCGTCGAGACGCTCTACCGCGGCACCGCGGCGGCCGATGCCGGGCTCAAGCAGGGTGACGCGATCGTCTCCGTCGAGGGCAAGCCCGTGAAGGACCGGGTCGCCCTCGCGGCGCTGATCGCCAAGTACAACCCGGGGGCGGCGGTCACGCTCGGTGTCAAGCGGGCGGGCGGGTCCGACCAGGTCGAGAACGTCAAGCTGACCATCCCGGAGCCCGACCTGCAGCTGTACGTCGCGGGCGAGCCGCGGCTCTACGGCTGGGTCTACAGCTACGCCACCGACGTCTTCTGGATCTTCACGGTCACGTGGTGCGCCGAGTGGATCCTGCGCTGGCTCTACTTCCACGACTGGCGCGGCGCGCTCCGGCCCTCGATCACCGGCGTGATCGCGGCCTTCTGGGGGCTCGGCTTCGTGCACCTGATCGGCTTCGCGCTCGACCCGCTGATCCTCGTGATGCCCTTCCTCGTCAGCGCCCGTGCGGTCAGCCACGCCATCCAGATGCACGACCGCTACTACGAGGAGTTCGAGCGCCACAACTGGGACCAACGGAAGGCGATCGTCGCAGCCTTTGCCGAGCTCTTCGTGCCGACGTTCGCGGGGGTGATCACCGACGCCCTCGGCGTGCTCGTCATCATTCTGGTCCCCGTGGTGATGTTGCAGAAGCTCGCCGTCGTCATCTCGTGGTGGATCTCGGCGATCACGGTATCCGAGATGCTGCTCAACCCGATCGTCTACTACTACCTCCGCGCTCCCGATCCCGAGGTGGTGCTCGCGCGCGACAGGGGTTGGTACAAGGCGGCCATCAACCGGCTGACCGACTACAACCTGTCCGCATTCGGTAAGCGGTTCACGCTGGCCTTCTGGCTCATCCTGGCGGTCATTGGCGCGTTCATGATGCAGGGGCTCATCGTCGGCGACCCGACGTCGGCCTCGCCGCTCGTGTGGTCAGACTCCCCGTACAACGTCTCGCACGCGCACATCCAGGACAAGTTCGGCGGGGTGGAGCCGCTCATCGTGGTCGCGGAGGGCAAGGATCGCGACGCGATGAAGGACCCGCAGGCGCTGCGCACCATGGTCAAGTTCCAGCGCTTCCTCGAACGTGATCCGGCGGTCGGCTACAGCTTCTCGCTCGGCGACATCCTGCGCAGCGTGAACATGGTGTTCCACGAGCTCGAGCCCAAATGGGGCGTCATCCCGAACACGGCGCGCGACGTCGGGCAGACCTTCTTCGTCTTCTTCGCCAACCTGCCACCCACCGAGACCGCCAAGTACGTCGACCCGAGCTACACGACGGCGCACGTGACGTTCTTCTGCCGTAACCACAAGGGCGACAACGTCGCCCGCATCATCGCGCGCTGCCAGGAGTTCATCCGCGACAATCCGATGGAGAAGGCGAACTTCCGGCTCGCCGGCGGCCTGATCGGCGTACTGGCGGCCGCCAACGAGGCGCTCGTGCGGAACGACCTCCTGATGAACTTCCTCGGCTTCTTCACGATCTACGTGATCGTGCTGTTCAGCTATCGCTCGTGGGCCGCGGGCCTCTACCTGTTGGCGCCGCTCTTCATCTCCAACATCCTGATCAACGCGGCGATGGCTTACTTCGGCATCGGCGTGAACATCAACACGCTGCCGCTGGTGACCGTGGGGGTGGGCTTCGGGATCGACTACGGCCTCTACATCCTCTCCCGCATCATCGAGGAGATCCGCGTCAACGGCGACCTCGATCTCTCGATCCGCGAGGCGCTCGTCACCTCGGGCAAGGCGGTGAGCTTCACCGCGTTCTGCATGGTCGGGGGCACGGCGCTGTGGGCGTTCTCCAACATCCGCTTCAACGCGGTGATGGGCGGGCTGCTGGCCGTCTGGATGTTCGTCAGCTTCCTCGCCTCGGAGACGTTGCTGCCCGTGATGATCTCGTTCTTCCGCCCGGGCTTCATCCTGCGCGAGGCGGCGCGGGCGGCGCAGCGGCCGGCGGTCGCGGCGACCGCCGCGGCGGTCAGCTAGGAGGCGACGATGGGACTCTGGGAATCGATCGCGATCGTCGTGCTCTTCAGCATCGGGGTCATCGTCACGGACGAGATCATCCACGCGCGCCGGCGCAAACGGCGCGAGCGGGAAGGGGCGCATTAAGCCGCGCGGCGGCCGAGGAGACCGCCACTGCGCCTCCCGGTCCTCGCTCCACGCGCGACTCGTAAAAGTCGCGTCCCCCCGAAGCTGCGCGCTCGCGCGGGAGCTGCGGGGTCGGCGCAGCGGCGGCCCCCCGGCCGCCGCGGGTTGCTGATGTGTGCGCGGCCCCCTTTGTGCCGGCGCGCTCTCCCTTTATAATTAGGGGGCGTGATCCGGTCTGAGCTGCTGACCAAGTATTACGGGTCGGTGCGGGCCGTGGGAGGCGTGTCGTTTTCGGTTGGGGCGGGGGAGGTGGCGGCGCTGCTCGGGCCGAATGGGGCGGGGAAGAGTACCGTCATGCGGCTCTTGACTGGGTATGTGTCGCCGACGGCGGGGCGGGCGCTGGTGGGGGACGTCGATGTGGCCGAGCGGCCGGTGACGGCGCGGCGGCAGATTGGGTACCTGCCGGAGCAGGTGAGTCTCTATCCCGAGTTCACCGTGCGGCGGTACCTGGGGTTCGTGGGGGAGGTGAAGGGGCTCGCGCGGCGACGGCGGCGCGCGGCGATCGGACGCGTGATCGAGCAGTGCGGGCTCGGCGAGGTGGCCGACCGGCACAACGGGACGCTGTCCAAGGGATATCGGCAGCGGGTCGGGCTCGCGCAGGCGCTGCTCGGCGATCCGGCGGTGCTGGTGCTCGACGAGCCGACGGTCGGGCTCGATCCTGTGCAGGCGGTCGAGATGCGCGAGCTGATCCGGACGCTCGCCGGATGCACCGTGCTCCTCTCGACGCACAACCTGACGGAGGCGAGCGCGCTCTGCTCGCGGGTGATCATCCTGTCGCACGGTTCCCTCGTGGCGGCCGACACGGCCGCGGAGCTCGGCCGCCGGCTCGAGGGCGCGGGGCGGCTCGTCGTTCGCATCGACGGGCCACCCGACGCCGTTGCGCAGGGTCTCTCGGCGCTGCCGGGCGTGCTCGGCATCGAGCGTGGCGAGCCCGACGGCCAGGCCGGCGTGCGGTTCGTCGTGCTCGCGTCGAACCCGGAGCCCGTCCAGCGCCGGCTCGCGGCGATGGCGGTGGCGGCCGGGTGGACGCTGCTCGAGGTCCAGGTGAAGCCGCCCACCCTCGAGGACCTGTTCGTGCGCCTCGTCGGGTCGGAGCCCTGACATGCGGAGCTTCGTCGCGCTCTTCCGAAAAGAGCTCCGCTCGTATTTTGGCTCGCCGCCGTTCTACTTCGTCGCCACGGCCTTCCTCGCCTACGCCGGCTACTACTTCCACTCCGATCTCATCTACTTCATCACGTTCGGCTTCGGCCTGAACATCATGGAGAACTTCTGGCAGATCCTGTTCGTCGACCTGCGCCTGGTGCTGATCTTCGCGGTGCCGCTGCTCACGATGCGGCTCCTCGCGGAAGAGCGGCGGCTCGGGACGCTCGAGCTGCTCCTCACTTATCCACTGCGCGACGGGGCGATCGTCGCCGCCAAGCTCGGCGCCTGCCTGGTCGTGGTGGCGACGCTGCTGGCCGGGACGCTCGTGTACCCGCTGCTCGTCTACCACGTCGAGCCGTTCGCCTTCGAGCCGCTGTTCGCCGCGTACCTCGGTCTCCTGCTCTTCGCGGGCGTGTGTGCGTCCTACGGGCTCTTCATCTCCTCGCTGACCGACAGCCAGGTGCTGGCCGGCTTCCTCACGGCGCTGCCGCTGCTGCTGCTCTGGCTGCTGTCGTGGAACGAGGCGGCGGCCGCGAGCGGCACGCTGCCGGTGGTGCGCGCGATCTCCCTCTTCAACCACTTCCAACCGTTCTCCGTCGGGGTCATCGACCTGCGCGACGTCTTCTACTTCCTCTACGCGACCGGCCTGTTCGTCTGGGCGACGCTGCGGGTCCTCGAGGCGCGGCAATGGCGCGGACGGCGCTGAGCGCCACCTCGCAGCGGCTGCGCGTGGCGCTCGCGCTGCCCGCCCTGCTCGGCATCTTCTTCCTCGGGCAGGCGATCCTCGACCGCCGCGGGTTGCGGCTGGATCTGACGGCGGAGCGGCGTTACACGCTGTCGGACCACGCCAAGAAGATCCTCGACGACCTGCCGTCGGACGTGCGGATCCTCGCCTTCCTGCGGTCGCAGGACGCGCGCAACGCCGGCATCCTCGACCTCTTGCGGCGCGTCGAAGGGCGGACGCGGCGCATCCACGTCGACGTCGTCGACGTGAACCGGAGCCCGGCGCTCGCGCGGCAGTACGACGTGGACTCGTACGGCGCGCTCGTGGTGGAGAGCGACGGTCGCCGCCGCGTGTTCTCGAACCCGCGCGAGGAGGTGCTGATGGCGGCGTTGCTCCAGGTGACGCGCCAGCAGCGGAAGACCATCGGCTGGGTGGTGGGGCACGGCGAGGGCGACCTCGGCAACATCGACCGTCACCGCGGCTTCTCCACGGCGCGGGCCGTTCTCGAGCAGGAGTACTACGACGTCCGGCCGGTGTCGCTGATCGGCGACGAGGTGCCGCCCGAGACGAGCGTGCTGATCATGGCCGGGCCGCAGAAGGACTTCCTGCCCGAGGAGCTGGCGGCGGTGGACCGGTACGTCCAGCGCCCCGGGCAGGTGCTCGTGCTGCTCGACCCGCTGCGCGCGCCCGAGCTCGCCGCGTTCCTCAGACGCTACTACGTCGCGCTGCCGCCCGACGTGGTCGTCGACCCGGCGGCTCGCCTCTACGGCGGCGAGTACCTCACCATGCAGCTCACCGTCGAGCGCGGCGACCATCCGATCCTCGGACCGCTCGACGCTCCGCCGCTCTTCTCGTTGACGCGTTCGGTCGAGGTGCTGCCCGGTGAGCCGGGCTCCATGATGGCGGTGCCCTTCCTCAAGACGAGCGGCGAGAGCTGGGCGACGGCCGACACCGGCGTGCTGCGCGCCGGCGCGGCGACGTTCGTCGCCGGCCGCGACCGGCCAGGGCCTGTGGCCGTGGGCGTCGAGGTGGCCTTCCGCACGCTCACGCCCCCGGGAGCGTCGCCCGAGCAGGGACGCCTGATCGTTTACGGCAACTCCGAATTCGCCAACAACTTCTTCATCGAGTTCCTGGGGAACAAGGACCTGCTCATCAACACGGTCGACTGGCTGGCGCGCGAGCCGCAGGCGATCTCCCGCCGCCCGCGCATGCAGGAGCTCGGCGTGCACCAGTTCTACGTCTCCAGCGAGCAAGGGGATCGACTGTTCTGGATCACGGCGGTGCTCGAGCCCGTGCTCTTCGCGGCGATCGGCCTCGTGCTGGCGGCGCGGCGGCGCTGGGGGTAGGGAGGGCGCGTGAGCTGGCGGCAGGTGCTCGTCCTGTACGCGGTGCTCGCGGCGCTCGGGGCGGAGTACTGGCTGCGCGAGCGGCGGCCCGTCGAGCGGCCGCCGGGACAGCCCGCGCGCGAGCGCTTCCTGCCGCCCCAGACCGGCGACCTGCGTGAGGTGCGTCTCCGGCGGGCCGGGCGTACCGTCGTGTCGCGGCGCGACGCGGACGGCTGGGTGGTGGTCGAGCCGGCGGGCACCGCCATCCCGCCCGACCTGATCGAAGCGTTCGCGACCGCGCTCACCGGCGCGGAGGAGATCGCGCGCGTCGGCGACGGCCAGGGCGATCTGCGGACGTTCGGGCTCGACGAGCGCGCCGCCCAGGTCGAGATCATCGCGGAAAGAGGGGACCCGGTCTCGGTGACGATCGGGGAGACGAACCCCACGGGCACGGCGGTATACGCACGCCGGAGCGGCAGCCCCGCGGTGGTGCTGATCGGTCGGAACGTCCGGTACTACGAGGACCTGATCTTCCAGGCGCTGCCGAGCGGTCACGTGCCGGCCGCGGACGTCGACGCACCGATCGGCGGCTAGAGGCGGAGTCCCGTTGACGCGCGCTCGCGAGGCGTTGTAAGCGACCGCTGCCCCTCAACCACGTCGCAGAAGGAGATGGCCCCATGGCAAGCCCCCGCTGGTGGCTCACCCTCGCAGGCGTAGCCCTGCTCTCGCTCGGGATACGCGGCACGCCCGCGCGAGCCGACGTCGTGCCCGGCGACAAGATCAACGAGCAGAACATGGACAAGCTGAAGGACCTGATCTCGCCCGGCATGGAATGGGTCATCAAGCACGGCTGGCCGATCACCATCACCGAGACGAAGCGCATCGAGTTCCCCCAGGCCTACAAGGAAGCGACCGAGAAGTACTCGGGCCAGGTGAAGCTGACGGCCGACGGCCTCAACCTCGTGAACTACGTCGCCGGGCTGCCGTTCCCGAACGTCGATTTGAAGGACCCCCAGGTGGCCATGAAGATCATGTGGAACTGGGGCTACACGCACCTGACGACGGATGACGTCGACCTGCGGAACTTCGACGCGGACACCGGCGCCGTCGCCGACCACGGGCCGC
>VBKG01000367.1 GCA_005879585.1 Deltaproteobacteria bacterium
TGCAACCGGTCCGGGTCTCCGAGAACCGGGACGCGCGTCTCGGGCAGCGAGGTCGTGAGCCGCACACCCCTGGCTTCCGCGGCCGGCAGGATGAGGCCGACCGCGGCGTCGACCGACTCGGCCACCTCCATCGGGCCGCGCGTCACGCGCCACTCGCCCGAGACGATCCGCGAGACGTCGAGCAGGTCGTCGATCAGCTGCGCCTGCGTCCGCGCGCTCTGTTCGATCGCGCCGAGTGCGACGGCGGTCTTGTCGGTGGCGAGCTCTCCCGTGCGGAGCATGCTGGACCACGCGAGGATCGGTGTGAGCGGCGTCCGGAGCTCGTGCGAGACTGTGGCGAGGAATTCGTCCTTCGCGCGGCTCGCCTCCTCGGCACGCTCGCGTGCCGCCTCCGTGCGTTCGAGGTATCGCTGCCGCTCGATCTCCGCCTGCTTCCGCTCCGTGATGTCCTGGACGAGCATCATGACGTGGTCCGTCCCGCCCTGCAGGCCGGGGAGACCGCGGACGGAGATCAGCGCGTCGAGCGTCGCGCCACCCTTGCGGACGCAACGGGCATCGCGGCGTTCGGGCGCGGAGCTGCCCGACAGCATGCGTCGTAGCAGCGTCGCGAATGGCGCGCGGTCACCCGGATGGACGAACGTCCGCCACGAGAGCCCGAGCAGCTCGCCCCGCGTGTAGCCGAGCATCCGGCAGAGCTCGTCGTTCACCTCGGTGCAGGTCCCGTCGGGTGCCAGGATCGCCGTACCGACGAGCGACAGGTCGAAATACGTCCGGAGCCGGGCCTCGCGCTCCGAGAGTGCCGCGCCGAGCTCGAGCTCGCTACGCAGGTAGCGTGCGAAGCGCGACGCCCCGAACACGCTGAGCGACACCGCCACGGCGAGGTACGTTCCGCCGGCGCCCCACGTCAGCGGGTCGGCCGTCGCCGCCGTCAGGTGCAGCGGATACGAGGCGAGCGTCCCGACGCACGCGAGCGCCTGATTTCGACTTCCCCACGGGAGGATCACCGCCGCCGAGGCGACGAGTCCGGTGAGCACCCACACGCACGACGCCAGCGACGCGCCGACGATGGCGTGGTACGCGTTGAGCGCGACGCCCACCACGTTCACGAAGCTCACGAGCACCGGCAGCGTCCATGCCGGGCGCCGTCGCAGCGCTTCCCAGGCCACCGCGACCAGCGCGAGGAAGCCGACGGCGAAGGCCGCCATCCAGCCCCGGCGATCCGGGAAGTGGACCATCTCGAACAGTGCGCTCAGCGCGAGACACCCGAGAAAAACGCCGAACCCTAGCGGCGTGCGCCCGATGACGCGTTGCAACATCTGATCCGTGTACGGGTCCCGATCGGGGGTCGTCGCAAGCATCGTACGCCGACGGCTGGCGTATCACTGCGGGACTCGCGCTGTCCAGGAAAAACCATGATCCATGTCGATAGCACCGGCGCGTGTTCCGGCCATTACGAGCGTATGATCGTTCGTCCGCAAGCATGAAAGGCTCTACGTGCGGCCGAACATCCCATTCACCTCGGAATGCGACAGGGTGTCGCGGACGAACCCCTCGTACGTTCCCTGCTGTAGCAGCTCGGTCGCGATCCGGCGCGCCAGGGTGAGCGTCGCGCGCATGGGCCCGGCCCCGACGCTCACGCGTCTGACGCCGAGGCGCTCGAGCTCCGTCGCCGGCGGCACGCCCTCGAATGCCATGACGTTCAACGGCAGGCGGACCGCTGCGACGACCTGCGCGATCGCATCGGGATCCGCGATTCCGGGGACGAAGAGCCCGTCGGCACCCGCGGCCTCGTACGCGTGCAGACGGCGGATGGTCTCGGCGACGAGCTCCGCCTGGGGTCCGCGGCCGCGCAGGAACACGTCCGTACGCGCGTTGACGAACAGGCCCCCGTCGCGGGCGCCCGGCAGCGCGCGGATCGCGGCGATCTTCGCGACCAGGACGGCGGGATCGTCCCTGCCGTCCTCGATGTTGATCCCGACGCCGCCCGCGTCGATCACGGCCTGCACGTTGGCGGCCACCTGCCGCGGCTCCGCCGCGTACCCGCGCTCGAAATCGACGCTCACCGGGATGTCGACCGTCGCGGTGATGCGGCGGACGGCGCCGACGACGAGCTCGCACGGGATCCGTTCGCCATCCGGGTAGCCGAGGGTCGCGGCGAGCCCGCTGCTCGTCGTGGCGACCGCTGGCGCCCCGGCGAGCTCGAAGATGCGCGCGCTGGCGGCGTCCCAGGCGTTCGGCAGGATGAGGATTCGATCGCTCGTATGCAGCGCGTGAAACGCCCGCGCCCGCTCTCGCTGTCCGGTCATGCTGTGCCCTCCTTCTCGCTGAGGCTCGTCCAGAGATGGACCGCGGCGTAGGCCCGCCACGGTGCCCACGAGCGCGGTGCCGTGCGCCCGCCGCCGAGCGCGCGACGGAGCCCGAGATCGCCGGCGGGGAACGCATCGCGTTCCGCGAGCGCGCGCATGGCGATGTAGTGCGCCGTCCAGGGGCCGATCCCCGGGACGGCGGTGAGACGCGCGACCGCGTCGTCGAGCCCGGACGACACGTCGAGCGGCAATACTCCCTGTGCAACGGCCGTCGCCAGCGCGCGGATCGTTGCGGCCCGGGTGCGCGGCAGACCGATCGACGCTACGTCGGCGTCGACGAGCGCGTCGGGCGGCGGGAAGAGGTGCGTGAGGCCGCCGTCGTCGGCGACGGCCGTGCCGAAGGCGCGGACGAGGCGGCCGGCCAGCGTGGTCGCCCCGCGCACGGTCACCTGCTGGCCGAGGACCGCGCGGACCGCCAGCTCGAATCCGTCCCAGGCGCCCGGGACACGCAGTCCGGGACGACGCGCCACGAGCGGCGCGAGCACGCGGCTCCGGGAGAGATGCCCCGCGACGTCCGCGGGGTCGGTATCGAGGTCGAAGAGCCGCCGCGCACGCGCCACGACCGGTGCCAGCGACGTGCGACGGTCGAGCGACACGCGCAGCAGAAGATGCGATGCGCGGTCCGGTCGTACGGCGATCGTGCCGCGGGCGTGACCCACCGCGATCGTCCGTCGGTACACGCCGCCCGCGACGACCTCGACGCCCGGCGTGGCGCGCGGGGCGAGGAATGCGAGCAACGCCAGCCAGTCGAGCGGCGGCCGGTAGGGCAGGCGGACGGTCACAGCGACGTTGCCCGGCGCTTCGCCGGCCGCGTGCCGGCGCCGCGCGCCGCCACTGCCACCTCCGGCCGACACCGGCGGCACGGCCGGAAGCCGGCGGCTTCCGCTGCGGCCCGCGATGCGAACCAGCGAACGTTCTCCGGCCGCGGCGGTTTCACGCGGCAGGTCGGGCGGCAGTAGATGCCCGTCGTGACGACGCCGGCAAACCCCCGTCTCTTCTGCATGCGCTCGCTCCCTCTCCCATACAACGCCGCCCGAGCGCGAGCGTGAAACTCGCGCTCTCGACTCGGCGCGTGTGTCCGGCTAAGGCAGCCTTTGCCGCACCATGGCCGCCGAGCGTCCCGACCTCGCTGCGATCCTCGCCCCCATCCTCGAACGGGTCGACGCGGCGCAGCGTCCTCTCCTCATCGCACTCGCCGAGCGCATGGCCGCCGTCCGCTACCGGGGCTGGGCCTCGCAGGTGACCGATGCCGCGGAGCGCGCTGGGCTGCGCGCCTGCGCCGACCGCGAGGAAGAGATCGCCCGTCGCGTGGAAGCCCTGACGCCCGACGCCGCATCGCTACAGCGGCAGATCCTCGCCGACAATCCAGGGCTCGAGGAGGCGAACCGCTCGCTGTTCGCGGGGCGTCCGCTCGACGAGCAGCTCGTGGTCCAGGCGTCCGGCGAGCGCCTCGGCGCGGCGACGTGGCGTTCGTTTGCGC
>VBKG01000386.1 GCA_005879585.1 Deltaproteobacteria bacterium
GAGCCTGTGGCGCGCCACGAAGCGCCGTGTCTCGAGCATCTCGTAGTCGAGCTTGTTCTTCACGTTCGCGAACGCCACGATCGGCGACTGGTTGTTGGTGAGCTTGAAGATACCGCCGAGGAGCACGGGCGTGTAGACGAACCGCCCACCCGTGCGCGCCTCGATCGCGGGGACGACGCGATGGCTGAGATAGGCGTTCGGGCTGCCGAAATCGAAGAGAAACTCGACGGTCTTGCTCATGGGCCTCACCAGCTCTCCATCCAGGGGCGCAGATCGAGCTCGAACGTCCAGGCGTCGCGCGGCTGGGTGTGGAGCATCCAGAACTGCTCGGCGATGTGGGCGGGATCGAGGATGCCGCCCTGGTCCTTCAGCGCGTAGAGCTGCGGGAAGGAGGTCCGGATGAAATCGCCGTCGATCGCGCCGTCGATGATGACGTGGGCCACGTGGATCCCCTTCGGCCCGAGCTCTCTCGCCATGCTCTGGGCGAGCGCCCGGAGCGCGTGCTTCGCGCCGGCGAAGGCGGCGAAGTGCTCCCGTCCGCGGACCGACGCGGTCGCGCCGGTGTAGAGGATCGTGCCTCGCCCGCGGGGCACCATCCGGCGGGCGACCTCGCGCCCCATCAGGAATCCGCCGAAGCAGGCCATCTCCCAGGTCTTGAAGTACTTGCGGGCGGTCTCCTCGAGGATGCTCGCCGGAACGTTGGCACCGACGTTGAAGACGGCGACCTCGATGGGCCCGACGTCGCGCTCGATCTCGTCCACGAGCGCGACCATCTCCTCTTCTTTGCGCGCATCACAACCGAAGGCTCGCGCGCGGCCGCCGGCGGCTTCGATCTCGCCCACGAGCGCGGGCAGTTTGTCCGCCGTGCGCCGGACCACGCACGCGACGAAGCCTTCGCGCGCGAACCGCTTGGCGATGGCGCCGCCCGTCCCGCTCCCGGCGCCGATGACGAGGGCCGCTTTCTCACCCATGGTGCTCCCGCACCTGAATCTCGCACCGGCCGGTTGCTCCGGTCAAGAAAATTGACTCATCCGAGAACGCAGCGCACGCCTCCCCGGTCCATCTCCGCGACGCACTCGTTGCACGAGATGCAGCGCGAGCGGGCCATGTCACCCCGCCGCATGCGCCGCACCAGGTCGGGGTCGGCGATGAGCGCGCGGCCCATCGCCACGAAGTCGAAACCCTCGTCCATGGCGCGTTCCATGTTGGCGAGCGAGAGAATGCCCCCGAGGAGCACGAGCGGCACGCGGACGGCGCGCCGAACCTCGCGCGCCTCGGGGAGGAAGAACATCTCCTCGAACGGGTACGAGCGGATGAACGACGGGCCCACCAGCCGGAGAACGAGCCGCGCCAGCCGGCTCTTCTCGACCTCGATCATCGAACGGAGCGGTGCCGGGCCCCGGAAGAGGTAGAAGGGTGAGCGGCTGGTGAACCCGCCGCTCAGCACGATCGCGTCCACGCCTGCCGCCTCGAGCCGCTCCGCCACGCCGATCGCCTCCGCGAGCTCGAGGCCGCCGCGGAACCCGTCGCTGAGGTTCGTCTTCGCGAGCACGGCGCACTCGGGGCCGACGCGCTCCCGGACGCGGCCGAGGACAGCGACGGGCAGGCGCATCCGGTTGTCGAGGCTCCCGCCCCAGCGGTCTCGCCGCCGGTTGGTGGCGGGGCTGATGAACTGGCTCAGCAGATAGCCGTGGCCCAGGTGGAGCTCCACCGCGTCGAAGCCGGCCCTGACGGCGCGGGCAGCCGCTTCGCCGAAGTCCTCGATTACCCGATCGATGTCATCCTCGGTCATCGCGCGGGCGAACGGCATGCCGGCGGAGAGCCCGTAGGTGTTGAGCGTGAAGGAAGGGCCGCGGGGCCCACGCCCGCCTCGCTCCCTGCTCTTCGAGAAGAAGCCGCAGTGACCGAGCTGGATCGACGCAGCGGCGCCTTCGGCGTGCACCGCATCGGTCAACCGCCGGAGTGCGGGCACGATCTCCTCGCGCATCGTCATCTGGTCGGCAAAGGTCCGCCCGGCGGGCGAGACGGCGCAGTAGGCGACGGTCGTCATCGCGACGCCGCCGGCCGCCAGATCCCGGTGGAAGCCGAGAAGCGCATCGGACGGGATGCCGCCCGGGGACATGCCCTCGTAGGTTGCGGCCTTGATGACGCGGTTCCCGAGCGTCAACCGGCCGAGGCGGCCGGGCGCGAAGACCCGGAGAGCAGGCATCCCGGACTTGTGGTCCAGCCGCGAAGGTCGTGTAAAGAAGCGTCGTGGCCTTCCCGGCGATCGACTTCGACCGGTATCACCGCGAGACGCTCCCTGCGCTGCTCGACGCCCGGCGTCTGGAGCGTGCCCTGCACGCAACCGACGGCCTCGGAAGTCTCGCGCTCCGGTTGCGCGAGGGCGGCGCGTTCACGTATCGCCGGCGCGAGCGGGCGCTCGACATCGTCCCTGGCGACGACGGCGCGGACAGCGTGATCGAGCTCGATCACGAGTCGTGGCAGGGGCTCGTCCACGAGCTCGAGGCACCCGCGGGGCTCCTCTACGCTGGCCGGGTCCGCTGTCTTCGCGGCCAGGCGGTCGACCTCATGACGTGGGAACCCGGCCTCCGCGCGCTCTACAACGGGCGCGCGCTGTACGATCCCGAGCGCGTGGATCTCACGGACCGCCGCGGCCGCGCGCTCGACGTGGGGCGCACCTTCCTCGTGTCGGACGATCGCGAGGACATGGCGCACTTCCTGCGGACCGCCGGCTACCTCTTCGTCAGAGACGTGTTCCGCGCCGACGACATTGCCGCGTTCCGTGAAGACGTCGAGGCGCTCCGCGATCAGGCTCGTCCGGGCGACCGCTTCTCGTGGTGGGGGAAGAACGCGCACGGCGAAGAGGTGCTCTGTCGCATCACCCGGGGCATGACGAGGCCGCACCTCGCGACGCTGCCCGCCGACTCACGCATCCTCGCGCTCCGCGATCTCGCCGACGAGGAGCTCGTCCATCGGAAGGGCGAGGGCGACGGCGTGACCGTCATCCTGAAGAACCCCGACATGCTCGAGGGGCTCGGGGATATCCCGTGGCATCGCGACTGCGGACTCGGCGGGCACGCCGTCATGTGCCCGACGCTGATCGCGTCGGTGTACCTGACTGACGCAACGCCCGAGACCGGCGATCTGAGGATGCTACCCGGGTCGCGCGAGGCGTCGTTCAACGCGCACGTGTCCCGCTCGGCGGCGGTCGGGGGCGTCGCGTTTCGCGCGCGGCCCGGTGACGTGTCGGTGCATTACAGCGACACGGTTCACACCGCACCGCCCCCGGCGGGGCGCGGACCGGGTACGTACCGGATCAGCGCTATCATCGGCTTCGCACGCCCGGGCACCGACCACCATCGCGGCGAACGCAGCTACAACGAGGTGCTGCACCAGCGGGCGGATGGGCAGATCGAGCATCTGGTGAAGGTGGCCGAGCGGCGCTGACGACGGTGCGGCCGACAGTCCGCGGGGACCCACCAACGGCTATGGCAGCGTGGTTGTCGTCGTGGTGCTCGTACTGGTCGTGGTCGTCGTGCACGCCACGCAGACGCTCGCCGAACCTCCGTTCGTCCCACCGGCTGCCGTACAGCTCGCCTCGTCTCGAGCGATACGCGCCCGTATCTTCGTGCAGCCGGCGTCCCCGTCGCACGCCATCGTCGGGTTATTCGAGCAGGTGCCGGCCGCCGCGCCGTCGCCCGGTGACGCGTCGTTGCACGCCCCCGCGTCGCTGAAGCAGCAGACCACCGCGTCCGCCTTCCCGCAGGTCGACCGGGCCGCACAGCGCGCCAGCGTGCGACGGACCGAGTCGTCCGCGAAGCAGCCCGCCTTGCGAAGCGCGTTTCGGAAGCGCACGACGCAGCTCACGTACTGACCGTGGTTCTTCCACGGCTGAACGGAGTCGTTCGGGAGCGTCTTCCCCGCGCATGGGCACATTTCGCCGACCGCCGCCGCGACGTCCGTTGGGCAGT
>VBKG01000330.1 GCA_005879585.1 Deltaproteobacteria bacterium
GCACCCTCCGCGCCGGAAGCCCGGTCACCCTGAGCGGCCCGCCGACACCCGGGTGATTGGTCAGTCGAAAAGAGAACGGTTCGTCGAGCGATACCCCGGCAGTTGTGCCCTTCGACTTTCAACCCGCTGGGGCATGGGCATGGCTCCTCTTAACGACGAGCCGGGCCCGGCGTCTTGCCTTTTCACGCCCACGAAGACCGGCACGTCGCCCGCGGCTCGCGCACCACCCCGATCGCCGGGCAGCGGGCACCGCCCGCCAGTCGGGTCAGCCGCGTTCGACTACGATCTCGCTCAGCGCTTCGGCTGCGCCCACCGAGCTACCGACACCAGACCGAGGCCTCCCCATAGCAGCGGTAGAGGAGGCCTCCTCCGCCCTGGTCCTGCATCCACTCGGCGCTGCACGTTCCGCGTTGGGAAGCACCGGCGAATGGTCTTGGAACGCCGCCGGCGGCGACACAGGCCTGCGCGCTGTACTGGGCGGCGAGGTCGATCGCCGCGTTGCAGCAGTCGCGCTTGCTCGCGTAGACCCAGCCCGTGTCGCCCCATCCGGGATACTGCGCCGCTCGGGCGGCCGCCCCGGCGAGAAGGAGGCCCACCGCGGCGACGAGCGCCACCGTCCGTCCACTCAGCCGCATGCGCGCTCTTCTAGCAGGCGCGCGTGCGCCTTGACCATGATCCGCGCAGACGATAGGGTTCCGGCCCCGACAGCCATGAGACGGTCACGCGTGCTCGCGGTCACGCTGCTCCTCGTCGCGGCGTGTGCGCGGAGGACGCGCCAGCCGGCGGCTCTTTCCGGATTCCTCGACGACTACTCGCTCCTCCGCAAGGGGGGGCCCGGCGACGTGGCGCTCGTCTACCGCGACCCCGACGCCCACTGGACGTCCTACGACAAAGTCCTCTTCGAGCCGGTGACGCTCTGGCGAAGCGGCCGGAAGTCGCTCGACCCCGTGCCGGAGGGCGACCTCCTTCGCCTCATCGCCGACCTCGAAGGCGCCGTCCGCCGGCACCTCGGCGACGGCTTCGAGCTGGTCGAGGAGCCGCAACCCGGCGCCATGCGGATCCGGCTCGCGATCACCGAGGCGCGCGCCTCGGATCCCGTCCTCGACGTGCTGCGTGCCCGCGGCGACGGTGACGTGACGGCCGGCAGCGGCCCGCTGCATCCCGAGACGCGCCGGTTCATCGAGAGCGCGGAGATCGAGGGTGAGATCCGCGACGCCCGTACCAACCAGCTCCTGGCAGCGGGTGTCGACCGGCGGCGGCCCGAGGGGGCACTGCCGATCGACACGTGGGCCGACGTGCACCGCGCGCTCGATTTCTGGGCCGCGCGGGTGTGCGCCCGGCTCGAGGCGCGCACGGGACGACCGCCCTGACGGCAGCCGGCTCGGTCTTTTTGGAGCGGACACGCTGACGTTCCCCGCAACGCGCACCCCCGGGCTCATGGGCAGTCGCATGCCCGTCACCGCACCGACAGCGGCGGCGCTTGCCGCTCGTGTGGACCACCTTCGGACACCCAGTCGACCAGGAGCGTATACGCGACCGCGAGCACCACCGGCCCGATAAAGAGCCCGATGACCCCGAAGGCGATCAACCCACCGATCACGCCGGCGAATATCAGCAGCAACGGCAGGTCGGCACCCCGCTTGATCAAGAAGGGCCGCAAGAAGTTGTCGAACGTGCCGCAGACGATCGACCACACGAGAAGCGCGGTCCCCCAGACGGCGCCATTCCTCGCGTAGACCCAGATCGTCGCAGGGAGGAGCACCGGCCCGGGCCCGACCTGCGCGACCGCGAGCATGAAGATCAGTGCCGTCAGGATGGTCGCAAACGGCACGCCGGCGAGCGCGAGCGCGATTCCGGCGAGCATCGTCTGAAGCACCGCTGTCACGATGACACCGAGAGCTACGGCTCGGATCGCCCGCGCGGCGAGATGCACCGCGTTCTCGCCCTGTGTCCCGGCAAGGCGTCGGGCGAAGCGGTCCGCCGCCTGGGCCACGGTCTCGCCGTTCGAGTACAGGATCGCGACGACGATCACGGTGAGCAGGAACTGGACGAGCAGCAAGCCGAGACTGCCCACCTGGCTGACGAACCAGAGTACGATCCCGCGGGCGAAGGGCGAGAGGCGAGCGGACACCTCTTCCGGACTGGTCGCCGCAAGATGTTGCCAACGTTCCGCGAGCCTGGAACCGATCGCTGGGACGCCGGCCAGCCACGCGGGGGGCTGCGGGAGGACGACGGTTCCGAGCGACTTCGACCAGTCCGCGATCTGCCTGGCGTTCTCCACGATCGCCGTGAGGCCGAAGTAGAACGGCACCAGCAGGACCAGGAGCAGCGCGATCGTCATGACCGCGACGGCAAGCGAACGCCTGCCGCCGAGCCACGCCTGCGCGTGCAACAAGAGCGGCCACGTCGAGACCGCGATCATGACCGCCCACGTCAACGCCACCAGGAACGGGCGCACGATCCAGAAGCTGCTGAGCATGAGCGCGCCGAGTGCGATGAGCTGGAGGGTCGTGCGGACGAGGTCCTGCGGCCGGTTGGGTTGCATGCTGTGCGCCGTCCACCGCGCGATGGCGGAATGGCGTCTTCGTACCGGGGTCCGGGCCGCGAATCTTGCCATTCGACGCCAGACTTCATGCCCGCCGGTGAATGTTCGAGTTGGCGGTGAGCCGTCATTCGCCGGGCGATTCGCATGATCGCGTCCGTGGCATTCGATGGCGGTCGCTCCAACGCCGCTCACTGCATTCATCGACTTCTCGACGGTCGCGGCGCGCGGTGATCCGCGCGCGTCCGAAGTTACTCGCGAACGGGATGCGGGGCCTTCGGCAGCTGGTCGTTGCACACGGGGGAGAGGTCGCTCCGATGCCGCTCGAGACAGCGGGCGACGCGCCCGTGCCCCGGCGAGACATCCCAGCAGAAGCGCGAGATGTCGTAGCGGCAGATCGCCACCAGGCGGCCCATCTCCTTCTCCAGGTTCTCGTGGCGGGCCGCGCACTCGGGGGAGAGCTCCTTCTCGTGCTCCTTCAGACACGCTTGGATCCGCCCGCCGCCTATCGGGACCTTGGCGCAGAACTTCTCGATGTCGGCCGCGCACGGGGTCGCACTCCGGGCGATGCCCGGGAGGAGCACCACGCCGATCACCAGCGCGCCAAGCGTGAGCCGTCGCGACACCGTAGGACTCCTCGAGGCGGCCTTCATCCGTCTACCGGGTGGGTTGCCAGGATTCGTCGGGGTCGTAAGCGGTGATGGCCTTCGCCGCCTCGCCCGTCCCTTCGCCCAGGTCCTTCTGGAAGACGACTCCCTGCTCGCCCACGATTAGGGTCATGATGCCGCTCGATCCGTGATCGGCCGGCCACGCGACGAGCGCGAATCCGCCGGTCATCCGCCCGTCCTTCACGTAGTCCCTGGCACCATCCGGCGCGTGCGCTCCCTGGGCCGTCAGGATGCGGAAGAAGTAGCCGTGGTAGGGTGCCGGCGCCTGGCCAGCCTCGCCGTGGCGGTAATCCTCGGCCGTGGCGGCTGCGACCAGCGGCCCGAGCGGGCTCACGTCGTGATCGGTCGCCTCCCAGTAGAGGCCATCTCGTTTGCCTGGCGTGCTGCGAAACGACTGGGCATAGGTGTGGAAGCGCCTCGCGAACTCTATCTGCGCGCCCACGTACGCGCGACACACCTCGATCGCGGTGAGCTCGTTGCGCCCGATGCGGCGATTGAGCAGCTCTTCCTTGCCCGCTGCGGTGTCGAACCGCCATCCGTCGGCGTCGCGCACGATCGGGATCGGGAAGGGCCAGTCATCCCGGCCGACGTGCAGGATGGCGATCGCGTCGGAGGTGCGCTCGATCCGTGTCCGCTCGGCGGCGGCGGTGGACAGCGCGGCGGCGGCTTCGGAGGTGGAGGGGGAAGAGGCGGAGGAGGAGGTGGCGGCGGGGGGGGAAGAGGCGGAGGGGGGGGGGGAAGGGGCGGCGGGGGCGGCGGCCGTGGCGGCGGAGGGCGCCGATGAGGACCACAACGACCCTCGCCAGCCTGCTCTGCCTCGCGCTGCTGCCCGGAACCGCCCGTGCGCAGGAGCACTTCCCGTCCCCCGAGGCGGCCGCCCGCGCGCTAGAGGCCGCCGCGAGCAGCGGTCCCGAGCGCCTGACCGCCGTCCTGGGCCCCGGGAGCGAGGAGATCGTCTCGTCGGGCGATCCCGTGGGCGACAGTGCGGCGCGGAAGCGTTTCGCCACCCCTGACCCACCAGGACGCGTCGCCGGCTGCTGCGAGGCACCCGGTCGCTGCCCGCCTTGCCGGCCAGGCTGACCGCCTGGTGCCGACGGCCGCCCGCCACCTTGCCCCGGACCCGCCCCAGGCCGCGAGGCCGCCTCCTTGGAGCCTCCCCGGGCGGGCTGCTGGGAGGCACGTGCCCCGCCGGGCTGCCCGCGGTCGAAGCCGCGCGCCACGTCCCGATTCGCGCGGTCGCGAGACGCCACCTGATCCCTGCCGCCATACTTCTTCGCGGAGGCCTGGTCCCGGTAAGGCACGCCGCCGCGGTGCTCGGGGTTGTGCTGCCACTTCTGCCGGCCGCCCTCGCCTCGCGTTCGGTTGCCGCTCTTGTTGACGTTCTTTTCCTTGTTCTTGTTGACGTTGACGTTCTGATTACCGCCACCACCTCCGCCGTTGTTGTAGTAATTGTTGACCTCGTTGTGACCCCAGTCGCAGTCACCCCATACGGCGGCGCCGACCGCCATCCCGGCGCCGAACGAGAGCAGGCTCGCCGTGGCGACGTAGCCGGGAGGATACCCCGTCATTGCGGGGTAGTACGGCGTCGGGGGCGGGCCGTACACCGCGTCAGGGCTGTACGTGGGGACGTATACGACCTGCGGGTCCGCGGGCTCGACCCGGATGATCTCCTTCTCCTTGACGATCTCGCGGGTGACGACCTGCTCCTTCGTCGTCTTGAGGGCACCGGACTCGTATGCCTTCGCCCGCATCCGCTGCACCACGTCGAGGACGTCGTCCTTCTGGCCGAGGAACGCATCCCCCAGATCCTTCGTCCAGTCGAGATTGTCCGACATGCGCTGGAGCAGGTCGGGAAAGCGCGTGAGCGACTCCACGCTCGGGTCCCAGTCCTGGCTCTCGAGCGCCTGGTCGAGGGCCTCGCCCTTCAGACTCGCGTTCTTCGTGCGCCAGCGAGCAGCCTCGACCACCTCGAGGGGATAGGTCGCCGCGATCAGGACCTGCACGGCGAGCGCGTCCGGATAGAGCGCGATGGGCGCGACGAGCTGCTCGATCTGCGCCGGCGAGAACTTCGCGGTCTGTGCCGCCGCCGGCGTCCCGTCGGGCGCCTCCTCGGCGGCGCGGGCAAGGCGTGCGATCAGCGCCGCAAGCGCGACGAGGATCAACGGGAGCGCGCGACGCCTTCCGGATGCGCCTTCCCTGTGGGGAGGCCTATCGAGCACCACGCCTCGGCGCGACCCTCCATCAGACGGCATGGGGGACCTATACCCCTCGAACCGGTCTGCGTCTTGCCCTTTCGTGCCAGTGCGCTTCGACGCGCCGCCGTCCGATCGAGGAGGGTCCTGGGGAGGGTCATAGACGGGGGATCGTACCGACGGCGGCCGCCAGGATCGCACCGGTGGCGATGAGCACGGGGCGGCGCAGGGCCGCGCCACCCAGCACTGCCACGATACCGCACTTCACGGTCGTGTTGGTGAGGGTCGCGAGCACGACCGCGTTGGCCGCGACGTGGGCGTCGCCGCTCCTGGCGTACTCGGCCATGGACAAAGTGATCGCGTCGACGTCGGTCATGCCGGCCAGCCCCGCGACCATGTAGAGCCCCTTGCCCGCGATGTTCGAACCCCCGCCCATGGAGTGGATCGCGGAGCGCCTCGGACGACTCCAGGACCTCCTGGAGCGACAGACCGAGCGATCAGCCCTACTCCTGCGACGCGTCCTGGGCCCCGTCCGCCTCGTCCCGACGAGACCGGACGTCGGCCGGCCCTTCTATCGCGCCGAAACCGCCCTCCAGGCCCTCGAGCTGCTCGAGCCCCCGGAGGGCGGTTCGAATTGGTCGCGACAGTGGAGGCGGGGGGAATCGAACCCCCGTGGCGAAAATCGGAGAAGCTCCGCTCTTACGGCACCTTACGTGCAGATATGGTCTTGGGCGGCTACCACGCGGGTCGGCCAAACTTGCTCATTTTCCCTCACCGATGGACGCCGTTCTTGGAACCGTTCCAAGCCGCGCCGCAGTATCCATCCGGGCAGTCTGCCCCCTTAGACGTCGGACACTGCACCATCAAGGTTGCGCTCAGCTCCAGCAGGACCGACGAAGGATGGCGCGTGGCGGCCTGGGCGTGGGCAAAAGGCACTCGATAGCGAGTTATTGCGCCCGGCTTCTCACATCTACCACGGCGACGCGGAGCCGGTGACTTGCAGCACATCCGACTTGTGCGGAAGACGACAAGCGTTCACGGGCGCGCCGTGGCGGTTCTCTTGCTAAGAATCGGCCTCGCTCGCCTGTCCCCTCGCCGTCAGGTTGAGCCGACGAGCCACGCTGGCTGCCAGGCGGCCGAGGATCCCCGCATAAGTGGGGAACGAGAGCGGAACTCGAGCGAGATCGTCCACACGCATCCCGGCCGCCATCGCTATCGTCGCGACTTGGACGATGTCGACCGCGCGCTCACCGACGACGTGGCATCCCAGAATGTTGTAGGTTGCGCGGTCGACGATCAGCTTGCAGAACCCGTTCGTCCGTCCGTCGATGATCGTGCGGGTGGCGGAATCGAAGCGGATGATCCCTGTCACGACGTCGTGCGCTTCGCGGGCGCCCGCTTCGGTCAGGCCCACCTGGGCGTACTCCGGATCCGTGAAGCTCCCGATCGGGATCGGCCTAGGGGGGAGCACAGTCGTCGCACCGAGCACCGCGTTCGTGGCCGCGACGAAGCCCTCTTGTATGGCCTGGGGGACGAGCAAGAGGTGACCGGTCACGTCGCCGGCTGCAAAGATGTGCGCCGCGAACGTCGACAGGTGAGCGTCGACCCGAACGTACCCGCGATGGTCGGTCTCGACGCCTGCCGCCTCGAGATTCAGCGCTGCGGTATTGGCCACCCACCCGACCGCGACCACCACGACACTGGCCTCCGTGCCGTCACGGAGACCGTCCTTCGAGAAGTTCATGCGCACGCCGTCAGCGGTCTTCTCGAACGATTCGATGGTCCCGAAGTCTTCCCGCACCATCATCCCAGCTGCCCGAAAGGCCGCCGCGACCGCGGCCGAGACATCTTCGTCCTCGGTCGGCAGAATACGCGGGCCCGCCTGGAAGAGCTGGACCCGCGACCCGAATGCGTTGAAGACCGAAGCGACCTGCGCACCAGTTGCTCCAGCGCCGATGACCAGCATCGAGGGTGGCACCGCCGTGAGGCTCCACGCGTCGCTGTGTGTGGCCGTGTATTCGACCCCAGGAACCGAGAGCCGGCGGGGTACGCCGCCTGTGCAAACGATCACCTTTTCGGCGTGCAGCCGCAGTCCACTCTCTGTCTCGATGGTGTGCGGGTCCACGAACCGCGCCATGCCGGCGCGTTCATGGACGGCCACTCCGGCGGAATCGATCTGCCCGCGGAAGGCAGAATGGGCTCGCACGTCATTCGTGACCTCGCGCACGCGAGTGAGCAGCCGGCGATACTCCAGCGCCGGCTCGCTCACGGCGATGCCGTACTGCCCGAGCTGTCGGGATTCTCGGATCAGACGGGCGGCGTGGGCCAGCGTACGCACGGGCACGGGTCCATCGTTGGCCGCCATCCCTCCGAACTCCTCGCGGGTCACGAGGGCGGTCTTCGCGCCCAAATCTGCTGCGCGGAGCGCGGCAACCACCCCCGCCGGCCCGGCGCCGACGACCACGACGTCGAACATGCGTTCCGTCCTACGTCTCCAGATCGGCGAGCCAGCGAAGGGCGCGCAATCCGGGCATGAAGGCGTATTCACCGCCCCGGGTGACCACGAACCGCGTGAGCCCCTGAAGTCGTCTGGGAATCGGGCGGCGTGGAATGACGAAGCGGCCGGGGTCCAGATGCGATCCGACGATCGGATCCTTGGCGTCGCCGCCACCGAAGAAGACGCCGTCCCCGACCCACTGCGACTGAACGAACTCGAACTGCCGCCCGAGGTGCGCTCCGACGAACGCGAACATCAACCCGCGATCGGCGCCGTCGTCCTGGAGGACTCCTTCCGGCAGGTGAGGACCGTAGGCGGCTCCACGTCGGATCATTCGATGGATCCGCGCGACGCCTGCAATCGACGCATCGCGCGGGTTCGTACGTCGAATGTGCGAACCCGGGGGTGTTTTGAATCCTGCGACATCGTCGGCTTCGTATTGGAAGTTGTTATTGCGTTGCGGATCCGCCCCTAGCTCGGGATCGTCGTGGAGCGGGCAGAGCGCCAACGGCGCGCCGCTGCGCCAGCGGCCCATGACCTTCGCGGCCAAGAGCTCTTCGTCTTCCGGGCTGGTGGAGTTGGCCTTCAGGTAGCTACGGAATGCAGCAACGCGCTGGTGCAGCTTCCGGAAGGCGACGTAGGTTCCGTTCCGGCCGAGAATCTCGGGTCGAAGCGTCTGGACGCCGCCGATCTCGTCGCGATAGCCGAGGACGAATTCACCCGCTTTGAGCGGCTCTTCGTTGGGATTGGTTCCCGGGATTCCACTCCCCTCGACGGCCGGGTGGCTGATCCCGTCGCGGAAGCCGAAGGGCTCCTTCTCCGTGGGCAGCGCGTGGCAGTCCTGGCGCCAGATCGCGGCCACCCCGGGTAGCTCCTGGACGGCCTTCAGCGCGCGCTCGAGCGCGACCGCGAGCCGTGCCGAATCCTTCGCTACGGCGGCCACGACGACGTGAACGTCGGCGGTCCCGAGTGGAGCTTCCCAGTGCTCCGGGCTACTCTCGCCCGTATCGCCCAGCTCCTTCGCTCGCGCCGCCATCCCCTGCCGGAATTCCCACGCGAAGCTCTCGAGCGAGTCCTTCGGCACGCCGAGCGCCCGTAGCCCGTGATAGGTGAGCGCGACGCTTACCCCCGTATGGGCCGCGAGATGATCGCGGTTGGCCGCCGGGGTTACCGCGCCGCTCGCGCGCCGCATCAACTCCCGGCCCGCCTTTCGATCGTCGATCCGCAGCAGGATGTAGGCAGCGGCATATGGCGATGGACGTGGGCGCAGAACCCCGCTCTGGATGTCGTCGAGCTCGAGGGTCACTTCTCCTACCATCCCGGCCCCTTTCGTGAAGAGCGACGGTCAGCTCGCCGTCGCGATGTTTCTCCAGAACCGCTCCAAGCTCTCATCGGCGCCGAACAACCGGTTGAAGACCGTGGAGTCGGCCAACAGGACGTCGCCCGCGCGCTGGTCCTTCGGGGGCATCCATAGGAACGCGTTGAACTCGGTGTTGCCCGCGTCGGTGAACGGATGCGGCCGCGACGTGTCGATCGGCTGCCTCGCGAGGACGTGAATGGACCGAGTGTCGTCGGTCGTCAGCGCGTAGTGCGGAAGATGCATGTGGAAGTTGAACGACGTGACACCCGTGAGCCAGCCTCGGCGATCCAGGTCCCTCGCGATCGACAAGGGCGCGATCTTCTTCGTCCCGGGAACGAGCGCTGGGCGCAGGCCGTGGCGGTTCTCGACGGGTACGCCGAGTCCCCGCATCAGCGATCGCGTGTACCTCCCAAAGCGTTGCTGGCGGGGCACCAATGCATCGCCGTGGTGGTGATACTCGACGTCGCGCACCTTCGGATCGTCGGAGATGCCGACCTCGTGATGGGGACCCAAGATCAAGCACGTTCCCTCACGCTCGAGGAACTCCCGGAGGGCCTCGATCTCCTCCGGCGCTGCGTCTTGCTCCGTGATCATGTGATCCAGTCCGAACACGAGCAGCGTGTCTGCATCCGCCAGGACTCGCTCGTCGAGCGGAAGCTTGACGCCAGCGTGATCGATCCGCTGAAACACGGGCACTGCATGCCCGGTCGTCTCCTGGGCGAACTCCTGGAAGGGCACCCAGGCCCGGAAGAACAGCTCGAGTGCTCCCGCGATGCCCTGCTGATACTGCAGGGGGTTCGACCACTCGGGCCCCTCGTAGGCGGGCCATGCCACGCGCCGGACCTCCGTCATCGTCGAGAAGCGGTTGTCGAGCTCCGAAGGATCCCGGCCTGCCTCGGCGGGGTAGCTCCACGAGATGTAGATGCTCACGCGTCGTCGGCCCGGCGTGTATTTCCGTCGCACGTGGCTCTGGTTGTAGGTACGTGCGCTGTTTGATGCGCTCATAATCACGTCTCCGGATGCCGCACTTTCACTGGAACTGATCGAAAATTTCCGAGAATGCGTTCTTGACCCTCAACGCCTTCTTGATCTCGTCGGCGGTGACATACGGATACTCGCCGTATTCGATGAAACTCGGGCACTGGTGTGCCCGGACGAACTTGATGAAGGCGTCCGGGTTCGTCTTCCAGTCCATCGGGAAACCTTCGAGGTTCTCGAACACCGTATTGACCCCTGCCTTACCGAAGAGGGCTATTGCGTCCTCGGTGTACTTGTCGAAGTTGGTGTCGAAGATGCCCTGGTACATGAATCGCGTGTCGTCGTCGAAAAGCACCCACCGCAGGTAGTGCAGCTTCAACGGGGCCAAGAGGTATGGGTCCTTCTCCAGAGCGCTCGCGAGGTTGAGGCCGTAGCCACGGATGGCTTCAGCTCGGCCAGGCTTCACGCGCGAGATGATCGTGAAGCCGTAACACGCGGGCGTCCGGGGATAGATGGGGCCGTATTTGCCCTGCTCGAGTTGGTCCGTCTCCTTCGGTATGACGACAGCCTGTGGTTTGATCTCCATGCCGGTCCTCCTCTTCTTTTGTGTGCCCTAGAACTTGACCGCGACCGTAAACTGCAATGAGTAACCCTGGAACGTCGACCGATTCGCAAACTCCTTGAAGTACTTGAAACCCGTGTTCACCTTCCAAACGGGCAACACCACGTTACAGGCGAATCCAAGAGCGTTGACGACGTAGTGTGCGCTCGCCTCCGTCGGCGTGACGTTCGGTCCGGTCTTGTCCCTCGTCTGCCACTGATTGTAGCCGACGAGTCCGAGCTGTAAGCGCAACGCCTCGTGCAACGCGAACGTCTGCGTGAGCGAATAGTCGAGATTGAAGGTGTCACCGGGATGAATTCCGGTGCCCTCCTGCTCGGTGTGGAATTCGTACATCTGGAAGGCGGAGAGTGCCGTCGCCTTGTTCTCCGTCAGGTAGAACGTCTCGCCGCCCGAGACGGTGGACGTCCAGTAGCCGGACCCGACGTTGTCGTTGGCGCCCGCGCTGAATTTGCCTGTGGGCGCCAAGAATCCGTAGACGGCGCGAACGTCGGCGCGTGGCTTCCTCCAGGCGAGGATCAGCGGCTGATAGTACGAGTCGGCCAATCCTTCTCCCCCGCTGAGTTCTCCCCGGCCGGTCGCGGTGAGCGAATTGTTGGCGACCGGCACCGTGGCGGAGGCGGAAGGGACCGCACCACCCAACAGCCAAATTTCCGAGTCTCCGACCCAGACTAAAGTGTTCAAGTCCATCAGCACGGACTGCCGCCCTGTGGCGAGGACCTCACCATTGGGGCCCCGTAGTTGGTCGCGAGAGTAGAACAAGAGCGCGTTAGCATAACTGAAGCCGGCGCCTGGCGTGACTCCGGAGTTGGTCGCGTTCATGCCGAGCGGGTATACCCCCCTGACCTGCGCTCGGCCCGGCGAAGCGAACGCGACGACGGCCACGACCAGGCCAACCCATGTCGACCACGAAGCCGCAATGTCTCGTCTCACCGATCGGCGGTCAGTCCTGGCATCTCCTCCGCTGCCTTCGTGAGCCGCGGCGGCGGATGTCTCATGGGTCAGCGTCCCCTCTCCTCGCCACGCACGGCCAACGCACGCGCCAGTGGGAACAGGAGCAGCAGGCCGACGATCGCCACCACGACCACCATGACGACGACCTTCGGGTCTGTGAAGTTCTGGCCGCCGACCACCAGTGCGGCGGCAATGTTCCGCTGCGCGGTTCCGAGCGCCATGACTCCCCGGATGTCCGAGACCGGTCCGCCGAGAAGCCACCCGATACCGGCCCCCCAACAGAGAAAGAGGACGCTCGCCAAGACGCCGCGGGTGCCGAACAGTCCAATCAGGTTGTTGACGTTCACCGTGAGTATCAGGAGCGTCAACAAGGCGAGGCTCACGCTGGAAGTTCGGTCTAGCAAGGGCCGCATGCGCTCGGCTGTGACCTCGTGGCGAGCCTTCACTCCAAGCCCCAGTGCGAGAGGCAGCAGCATGAGGAGCACGAGCGAGCGGGCGATCTGTGTCGCATCGACCGACACGCCGTTCAGCAACCGCGGCAGAACGAGCGGCATGTAGCCCACGGTCGCGACCATCAAGAGGACCATGAGGCCGACCGCAAAGGCGAGGTCGCCCTTGGCGATTCCCGCCAGCTTCGGGAGAAACGGCGCACCTGCGGCCGTGCCCAGCAACAGGAGGGCGACGCGCAGCGGCTCGTCCAGCCAGAGCAGCCGCGCGACGAGGATGGCTCCAAGCGGCATCAGGACGAAGTTTGCGAGCAGCGCGAGTGAGACCACCCGTCCGTTGCGTAGCGGCGCGACGACCTGCCCCACCGTCAGACTGACCCCTACCGCCAGCATGCTCGATACGACGAACGCGAGCATCGCGGCGGACACTGCGCTATTGAGCAGCGTCATTCTCGGGCTCCTTCTGCAGTCGGGAGGTCGCCGCGTCAACCTCACGCGCACGGTCTGCGTCGAGATGACGATGCGCTACAGCCACCTCGCGCCCGCGCACAACGCCGCCGCCGTCGAGAAGCTCGCCGCAGCCCTGGAACGTTCGACGAGGCTGCTAGGGCCTCAAAACCGGCTTCCCACGCGGCTTCCCGCAGTGGCCCGAGAGCAAACGTCCGCGGACTGGAACGCAACTGGAACGTTTTGAGCGGGCCGCAGACGCCCGCCAAGAAGAAGCTCGTTGAAGAACACCGTTTGAGAAGTGGAGGCGGGGGGAATCGAACCCCCGTCCGAAGGTGCATCCACGAGCGAATCTACGTGCGTAGCCCGCGAACTTATCTCGCCGCGCTCGCTCCCACGGGCGGGATCTCGCGCGGCCAGCCGGCGTTTGATCTCGGCCCCCGCCCCGCCGGCGCTGACGGGGACCCAGCCCGAGAAATGGCGCCTCAGCCCGCCCTACGGGCGCAGGCAGGTGAAGCGTCGCGGTCAATTAGGCCGCGAGTGCAAAGTTAGCGTCTGCAGTTAAGCAGCCCTGCTCGTTTTACGAGGTGAACAGGACCCCCGGCACGCATCTCTCGTTTCCTCACCCCCGTCGAAACCAGTTCGCCCCCTCAGCAACGCATCCATAATAGGAGCGCCCGGCGGGACGGGCAACCGTGCGGCGTCGCTCATCCCCGGCCGCGTCTGCCCGCGGCCATGGCGCGGTCCATCTCGCGCCGCTCCATCCGCTCGCGGATCGCCGCCCGCTTGTCGTGGAGCTTCTTGCCGACGCCGAGCCCGAGCTCCGCCTTCGCTCGTCCCCGGGACCAGTAGAGCCGCAGTGGGATGAGGGTCAGACCGCGCTCCAGGATCCTGCCGCGCAGCCGCTCGATCTCCTTCCGGTGCAGCAGGAGCTTCCGGTTCCGCTCCGGGTCGTGGCCGAGCTGGCTCGCCGGCGCATACGGGCTGATGTGGGCGCCGACGAGAAACAGCTCCTCGCCGAAGAAGCGCGCGTAGGCGTCCTTCAGGTTCGCGCGGTTGTCGCGCAGCGACTTGACCTCGCTACCGAGGAGGGCGAGGCCCGCCTCGAAGCGCTCGGTGATCGTGTAGTCGTGGAAGGCCCGCCGGTTGACCGTGATGTCGCGCTCGCGGACCTCCTTCATCACCCGGTGGCCCCTAGCGGTATCCTTCGCTCACGCTGCCGTATCCTTCGCTCACGCTCATGGCGACCTCGGCGCGCTTCTCCCGGATCCCGTTCCGCTCGTCGACGAACACGACCTTCGGCTCGTGGACGCGTGCCGCCGCCTCCTCCATCCAGGTAAAGGCCGCGATGATCACGAGGTCGCCCGGCCGCACGAGATGCGCGGCGGCGCCGTTCACGCAGACGACGCCGCTGTCCGGCGGTCCCTCGACGGCGTAGGTCTCGAAGCGGTTGCCGTTGGTGACGTCCCACACGCAGACGGCCTCGTTCGGCAGGAGATCCGTGGCGTCCATCAGCCGCCGGTCGATCGTGATCGAGCCCTCGTAGTCGACGTTCGCCTCGGTCACGGTGGCGCGGTGGATCTTGGCTCGCATCATCTTGCGCATCATCGGTCGTCTCCTTCCGGCACGAGCATCCGGTTGTCGATCAGCCTGACGCCACCCACCCACACGGCAAGGGCCAGCAGCGCCGGCCCCGCGACCTCCGTCACTTCCGCGAGCGTCTCGGGGTCTCTCAGCTCGGCGTATTCGAGCCGCGCCCGCCCCTCGGCGCCGATCACCGCCGTGGCACGCGCGACGACGGCCGCCGCGCGACGCTCTCCCGCGCGGACGACGTCCGCCGCGGCATCGAGGGCGCGCGGCACGCAGCGCGCCGCCGCACGGTCGTCCGCACCGAGGCGGCGGTTCCGGCTCGAGAGCGCCAGCCCGTCGGGCTCGCGCACCGTCGCGACGCCCACGATCTCGATCCCGAAGTCGAGGTCCGCCGTCATCCGGCGGATGACGGCGAGCTGCTGGTAGTCCTTCTCCCCGAAGACGGCGACGTCGGGGCGCACGGCATGGAAGAGCTTCGTTACGACCGTCGTCACGCCGCGAAAATGTCCGGGGCGCGCAGCGCCGCAGAGCGGCTCGGTGAGGCGCGCGACCTCGACCGCCGACTGGAATCCCTCGGGATACATCGCCGCGGCGCTCGGCGCGTAGACCGCGTCGACGCGCGCCCCGGCGCAGATGCGCAGGTCGTCATCGAGGGGCCGCGGGTACTGCTCGAAGTCATCCCGCCGCTCGAACTGGATCGGGTTCACGAAGACCGACACGACCACGCGCTCCGCACGCCGGCGCGCCTCGGCGACGAGGGCGAGGTGGCCGTCATGCAGCGCGCCCATCGTCGGCACGAGGGCGATGCGGCGGCCGGCCGCCCGCTCGGCGTCGGCCCACGCCTGCATCGGACACGGCTCGGTGAGCGTCGTCATGCAGCCCCGGTCGACGTCTTCGGCGGCGCGAAGGCCTGGGCGTCGGTGGGGAATGTGCCCTCCTTGACCTCGCGCACGTAGGTCTCGGCCGCGCGCACGACCTCCTGGCCGAGCTCGGCGTATCGCTTCGCGAAGCGTGGCGTCCAGTCGGCCGAGAGGCCGAGGAGGTCGTGGAGGACGAGCACCTGGCCGTCGCAGTGCGCGCCGGCGCCGATGCCGATGGTCGGGATCTTCAGCTCGGCCGTGATCTCCGCGGCGAGGTCGAGCGGGATGCACTCGAGGACCACGGCGAAGGCGCCCGCCTCCTGCACCGCACGCGCGTCGTCGAGCACGCGCTCGCGCTCGCCGGCGCCGTGACCGTGGCGGCGTCCCTGCACGCGGTGGCCGCCCATGCGATGGACCGACTGCGGTGTGAGCCCGACGTGGCCCATGACCGGGACGTCGATCACCGCGATCGCCTCGATCGTGCGCGCCATCGGGAGGCCCCCCTCCAGCTTGACGGCCTGCGCGCCACCCTCCTTCACGAGGCGGATCGCGCTCTCCAGCGCCTGCGTGGGGCTCGTCTGGTACGCGCCGAACGGCAGGTCGCCGACGACCAGCGCCCGGTGCGCGCCGCGCGCCACCATGCGTGTGTGGTAGATCATCTCGTCGAGCGTCACCGGCAGCGTCGTCTCGAGTCCCTGGACGACCATGCCGAGCGAGTCCCCGACGAGCAGCAAGTCGACGCCCGCCTGGTCGAGCAGGCGCGCGAAGGCGCAGTCGTAGGCGGTCACCATCGTGATCCGCTCGCCCGCGGCCTTCATCCGCGCGACATCGGGCACCGTCACCTTCTTCCCGAGCTCCATAAAAAAGCCTCCTCGGACCGGTGGTCCGGGAGGCCGTCGGGTGCTTCCGCTCGGAGGGGGCCGCTGCTCGTCGCCGGTTCCCGGCGCTCGCGCGCTCGGGACCGCGCCGTGCGGGCGGTCTCAGGTGCCGCTCACGATTGGTCGCGCCGTCTTTGCGTCCCGTCTCGGTCCGTTCAATCCCCGCCCGTCACGGGTCGGGGTCGTTACCGGGATCCAAGCGGAATGTAGTGCTGCACCCCCTGTCGCATGCCCCGGATCTCCTTGATCAGGTCGGCGAGTTCGCCGCCATGCTCGACGAAGTCGATGTCCGAGCAGTCGACCACGAGAAGCGGGGCCTCCGTGTAATGGTGGAAGAAGTTCCGAAATGCCTCCGTGAGCCTGCCGAGATACTCCGGCGTGATGGCGCGCTCGTAGTCCCGCTGGCGTTTCCTGAGGTGCCGCTGCAGCACCTCCGGTCGGGCCTCGAGGTAGATGACGAGGTCCGGCCGCGGGAGCTGCCGGTCGAGGAGCTCGTAGATCTGCTGGTACAGGCGGAACTCATCCGGGTTGAGCGTGACCTGCGCGAAGATGGCATCCCGGGCGAACATGTAGTCCGCCACCGTCCCCTTCGAGAACAGGTCGAGCTGCTCGATCGTGTGCTGCTGGCGGTAGCGCTCGAGCAGGAAGAACAGCTGGGTCTGGAACGCATGCTTCTCCGGGTCCTCGTAGAACTTCCTGAGAAACGGGTTCTCCTCTCCTTGCTGCTCGAGGAGGAGCTGCGACCCGAACTCCGTGGCGAGCCGCCGTGCCAGGGCCGTCTTGCCGACGCCGATCGGCCCCTCCACGGCGATGTACCGCCCCGTCGCCCGCTCGGCCGCCATCCCCTCCCCCGGAATTTCGCTTAACATTCCCCCCCGGCAGTGTCCATAGAAGCACTTCGTGCGACGGCCGCCCACTCACATGCTATAGCCGGCTGCCGATGCCCACGAGCGTGCTCCGCCGGACGGCGGGCCAGCTGTTCATGGTCAACCTGCCCGGCCCGGTCCTGGACCGCGCGACGCGCGACTTCCTTGCCGAGCAGTGTCCCGGCGGGGTGATCCTCTTCAAGCGGAACATCCGCTCTGCGGAGCAGCTTCGCCGGCTCGTCGCCGACATCCACGCGACCGGCGCCGGCGTGCCGCCCCTTGTGGCGCTCGACCACGAAGGCGGCCGGGTCGACCGCCTGCCCCATCCGCCGTTCACACACTTTCCCCCGATGGCCACGGTCGCCGAGCGTGGGGACGCCAAGCTCGCCGTCGCGGTCGGTCGCGCGATGGGACGTGAGCTCCGCGCGGTCGGGATCGACCTCGACTTCGCCCCGGTGCTCGACGTGTGGTCGAACCCGCGGAACCGCGTGATCGGCGACCGCGCATTCGGCACCACGCCGCAGGCCGTCGCGCGGTTCGCGCTCGCCTTCGCGCGCGGGCTCGCGCAAGCGGGCGTGCTCGCGTGCGGCAAGCACTTCCCCGGTCACGGCGCGACGGTCGGCGATTCGCACTTCGTCCTGCCCCGCGTGCGGCGCAGCCGGCGCGAGTTCGCCGCGGTCGACCTCCTGCCCTTCGCCCGCGCGGCAGCGGCCGGCATCCCCGCGCTCATGACGGCGCACGTCGTCATCCCGGCGCTCGACGGCCGGCGTCCGGCGACGGTGTCGCCGCACATCTGTCGCGATCTCCTCCGCCGTCGGCTGCGCTTCCGTGGCGTGCTCTTCAGCGACGACCTCGAGATGCAGGCGATGGCCGGCCACCGGCGCGTCGGCCGGGCGGCGGTCGAGGCGCTGCAGGCCGGCTGCGACATGCTCCTCGTCTGCCAGTCGGTCGCCGCGGCGCACGAGGCGATGGCCGCGGTCGAGGAGGCGCTCGCGCGCGGACGGCTCGACGAGGCGACGATCACCGCTTCGCTGGCGCGCATCCACGGGCTCCGCCGCCGTCTGGCGCCGCCGCCCGCGCGCGCGACGTTCGGGTGGCCGGCGCACGAGCGACTCGCGCGGCAGCTCGCGGCGGCGACGCAGGCGCGCGTCGCCGGGTAGGAGACCGACCCGAGATACATCTCGGGTCGGGACCGGACGCGAGAGTGGAACGCTCGGTGACCCGCGCGCGCCGCATGTCGCGGCCGGCGAAAGCCGGCGCGACAGACGAGTACGCCCGCCCCGCCGACGCCTCTGTGGCGATGCCTGTCCAGCACGCCGACGGCTGGCGGCGTCACCGCTGCGGCGGCATCCGCCGATCGAACGATGCGCGCCGGGCGCGTACCCCGCATGCCGGGCTGGCTTCGCCAGCCGCGGCACGGCAGTCGCGCGTGGTACTGTCCCTTCACGCTCACGTCTGGCTCCGACCCGAGACATACGTCTCGTGTCAGCGGCTCCGGCCGTCGCCTGAGCGCCCGCGGAGCCACTCCAGGATCGCCGCGCGGTCCGCGTCGAGCTCCGGCGGAGCACGGTGATCCAATGGGTCGGGCACGTCGGCCAGCTTGATCGGGTTGCCGGCGACGAAGAGTCTCCCGATGGCCGGGTCCGGCATCTCGACGACCATGTGCCGGGCCGCCACCTGCGGGCTCCGCACCGCATCGGCCACCGAGTTGACCGGGCCGCACGGAACGCCGGCCGCCTCGAAGCGCGCGAGCCATTCCGCCGCCGGCCGGCTGCGGAGCACGGCCTCGAGCTCGCGCTCGAGCGCGTCGGCATGCTGGCGGCGCAGATCCGGCGACGCGAAGCGCGGGTCCTCGAGCAGCTCGGGGCGCCCGATCGTCCGGCAGAGCTTCGCGAAGTGCTCCGGGTGTCCCGCGCACACGACAATCATCCGGTCGTCGCCCGTCGCGAACGCCTGGAACGGCGCGATGTTCGGATGGCGAGTGCCGAGGCGCCCCGGCACGACGCCGGTCACGAGATGGTTGGTGAGCGCGTTCTCGAGCATCGCGAGCTGGCAGTCGAGCATGGCGACGTCGATCATCGTGCCGGTGCCGGTGTCGCGCCGCTTGAGAAGCGCGCTCGCGATCCCGACCGCGAGGAACAGGCCGGCCGCGATGTCGCCGATCGACACGCCGACGCGCGCCGGCGGCTGGTCGGGGTATCCGGTGAGGCTCAGGATGCCGCCCATCGCCTGGGCGACCATGTCGAAGGCGGGACGCTCGCGAAGGGGTCCGCTCTGTCCGAAGCCGGAAACCGCCGCGTGGACGAGCCGCGGCCAGCGGGCACGGAGCGTCGGCCAGCCGTATCCCAGTCGTTCGAGCACACCCGGACGGAAGTTCTCGACCAGCACGTCGGCCGCGCCGAGCAACGATTCGAAGATGGCCCGGTCCTCGTCGCGCCGCAGCTCGAGCGCGATCGACTCCTTGCCGTAGTTGAGCGCCGCGAAGTAGAGGCTCTTCCCGCCGACGAACGGACCGATGAGTCGCGCGTCGTCGCCGAGCGGCGGTCGTTCCACCTTGATCACGCGCGCGCCGAGGTTGGCGAGGATCAACGTGCAATACGGTCCCGCGAGCACGCGCGTCAGGTCGACGACGGTGACGCCGGCGAGTGGACGAGGATCGCCTCCGACCATGGCGGCGGAGGATACGTGCTGGTCGCACATCGTGCGACCGTGCGCGTTTTCGGCCCCCTGAAGTCGGGAGGAGACCGGGCAACGGCGGTAGTCCGTAGATTTCCTCTTGACCGGGAGAACCGTCGCCGTGGTATGGCAGACCATGCGAACCCTCTTTGCGCTGGCCTTCGTCCTGGGGACTCTCGTCCCTGCCTCCGCTCAGACGCTCCGCTGCCGCTTCGGGCCGGGTGCCACGCCCGCCGTGACCGCGCCGCGGAAGCCGCACGGCGCGCAGATCCCGATCGATACGATCGTCGTCCTGATGCAGGAGAACCGATCGTTCGATCACTACTTCGGCCAGCTACGCTTCCAGGGACAGCCGCACGTGCGGCGCGTGCCGCGCAACGCCTCCAACCCGGATCCCACCAACCCGAGCGGGCCGCCGATCAGCCGCTTTCACCAGACCCGCTACTGCGAAGTCGCCGACCTCGACCACTCGTGGAACGGCACGCACAACGAGTGGGACAACGGCGCCATGGACGGCTTCACAACGGCGAACCAGAACGCCAACGATCTGAACGGCAGCCGCACGATGGGCTACTACGACAGCAGCGACCTGCCGTTCTACTATTCGCTCTACAGCCAGTTCGCGATGGGCGACCGCTACTTCTGCTCGCTGCTGAGCCAGACGTTCCCGAACCGCTTCTACCTCCTCGCCGGGACCTCCTTCGGCCACATCCGGAACGACATCCCGACCGATCCGTCGCAGTTCGCGCCGCCCGGCGGGACCATCTTCGAGAAGCTCGACAACGCCGGTGTCAGCTGGAACGTCTACTTCGAGGAGGAGCCGTTCGGCCTCCTCTTCGCCTACTTCCGGAACCACCCCGGGCATGGGTTCCCCATCCAGCAGTTCTACAACGACGCCGCCGCCGGCACGCTGCCGCACGTCGTCTTCGTCGACCCGATCTTCAACCTGAGCGGCCAGGTCTCGCGGAACACGGAGGACGACGAGCACCCGCCGGCCAACGTGCAGGTGGGCGAGGCGTTCGTCGCGAACGTCGCCAACGCGCTGATGGCGAGCCCGCAGTGGCCGCACCTGGCGATGATCCATAACTACGACGAGCACGGCGGCTTCTGGGACCACCTGCCGCCGCCGGCCGCCTGTCTGCCGGACAACATCCCGCCGATGCTGCAAGGCGGTGACGTACCCGGGATGTTCGACCGCTACGGGATCCGCGTCCCGGTGGTGGTCATTTCGCCCTACTCCCGCAAGCACTACGTGTCGCACCGCATCTACGACCACACCTCGGTCCTCCGCTTCATCGAGACCCGCTTCGATCTCGGGGCGCTCACCCGGCGCGACGCCAACGCCGACCCGATGCTCCGCTTCTTCAACTTCCGGCGCGCCGCGTTCGCGACGCCGCCGACGCTGCCGACGGCGCCCGTCGACCCGGCGCACCGCATGCAGTGCTCGCCGAGCGGAGCGTTCATCGACCCGGTGGTGTTCTAGGCGGTCGTCGATCGGGTGGCGCGGCGCACGTCGCGCATGACAGTCCGGGCTGCGATCTTGCTCGCCCTGATCGCCACGGCGGCGCGCGCCCTGCCGCCGCCGACGCCGTGCCCGGGCTGCTGGGTACCGGCTCCGTTCACGAGCTGGCAGATCCAGTTCACGGGCACGCTCGACCAGTCGCTCAACGCGACGCTCTACGAGGTGGACCTGTTCGACACGCCGCCGGAGACCGTGACCGCCCTCCATGCCGCGGGGCACCGGGTGGTGTGCTATCTCGACGCCGGCACCTGGGAGCCCTTCCGGCCCGACGCGAGCTCGTACCCGGACTCGGTCAAAGGGAATCCGGTCGGCGGATTCCGCGACGAGCGCTGGCTCGACATCCGCCAGCAGTCCATCCTCCAGCCGATCCTGAACGCACGCCTCGATCAGTGCCAGACGAAGGGCTTCGACGGCGTCGATTTCGACAACGTCGACGGCTACACCAACGCCACCGGCTTCCCGCTGTCGGCGAGCGACCAGCTCGACTTCGACACGTGGCTCGCGAACGCGGCGCACGCGCGCGGGCTGTCCGTCGCGCTGAAGAACGACCTCGACCAGATCCCCGACCTCCTGCCGTACTTCGACTGGGCGGTGAACGAGCAGTGCTACCGATATCAGGAATGCGATCTGCTCCTGCCGTTCGGTCAGGCGGGCAAGGCGGTGCTCGAGATCGAGTACGGTGGCAGCACGGCGAAGTTCTGTGCGGCCGCCTACGCAAGCGGCTTCAGCGCCGCGCGGAAGCGTCGCTCCCTCGACGCCTACCGGTTCCCGTGCAATGCAGGGCTCGAGTCGCCGCCGTCGCCGTGCGCGCTCTTCCCCTCCGACAACGTCTGGAACGCCGACATCTCGTCGCTGCCGCGCCACGCGCTCTCCGACGCCTACGTCGCGAGCATCGGCGCCGGCGTCGGGCTCCACCCGGATTTCGGGACGCTCTACAACGGCGCCCCGAACGGCATCCCGTATGCGGCGATCCCGGCGTCGCAGCCCGGTGTCCTGGTCACCTTCCGCTACGCGGACGAGAGCGATCCGAGCCCGTATCCGATTCCACCCGACGCGCCGATCGAGGGCGGCCCGAAGAGCCACGGCGACCGGCACGTGCTGCTCGTTCAGGCGGGAACGTGCAAGCTCTACGAGCTGTTCGCCGCGCATCCGCGCCAGCAGGGCCGACGCTGGACCGCGGGCTCGGCCGCGACGTGGGACCTCGGGTCGAACGCGCTTCGCACGGACACGTTCACGTCGGCGGACGCCGCCGGCCTTCCCATCCTCCCCGGGCTCGTCCGCCACGACGAGGTCGCGAACGGGGCGATC
This sequence comes from Deltaproteobacteria bacterium, assembly GCA_005879585.1. Taxonomy (GTDB): domain Bacteria; phylum Desulfobacterota; class Binatia; order DP-6; family DP-6; genus DP-3. The sequence continues at coordinate 22,404 of VBKG01000330.1, forward strand.
CACCACGCGCTCCGGTTCACGGTCCCGGCGAGCCAGCGCGCCTATCTCTGGCCCGCACGCCATCAGGCGGGGTCGTCCACGGATCCGAACCTGCCGCCGATGGGACTGCGCCTGCGCCTGAAGGCGAACGTCGACATCTCGGGGTTCTCGGCGACGAACCAGGTGATCCTGACGGCACTCAAGCGCTACGGGATGTTCGTCGCCGACAACGGCGGCGCGTGGTTCCTGAGCGGCGCGCCGGATCCGCGCTGGGACGACGCCGACCTGCACCTGCTCGGTGCGATCACGGGTGCGGATTTCGAAGCGGTCGACGAATCGGGATTGATGGTCGGCCCCGATTCGGGTCAGGTGCACTGAGGATGGGGCACAACGCGCAACCGGCCGCGACTTGGGGGAATTCGCCATGCACCCGCGCGAGCGCCGTGCGGCTGCGCGCCGCGGCGTTGGCGGTTTACGCAAGGAAAAGACCCTATTCCCCGGCATGGAACTTGGGTAAACCCGCACGCATGGGCCCCCGCCACCACACCCGCCTCGCTGCCCTCGTCATCGTCGCACTCGCCGCATCCGTCGCCTTCGCGGACGCGCCGTTCAAGCGCCCCCACATGCATCGGCCGGGTCGCGGCCATGGATGTCAGATCAACGTCGGGCCCGTCACCGTGCCGCGCGACACGGAGCTCACCGAGTGTACGTACCTGAAGATGCCGAGCACGCGCGACATGGCGGTCCATCGCGTGAAGATCAAGGTGAGCGGCGGCAGCCATCACGTGCACCTCTACCGTCCGGCGGATCCCACGATGAACCTCGCCGACGGCGCCGAGACCTGCAATCAGGCCCTCGACTTCAGCGTCTGGCAGCTCGTCCTGGCGACGCAGGACCTGTTCCTCGACTGGAAGCTGCCGCCGGGTATCGCCTTCCGATTCCGGGCCGGCGAGCAGCTCGCCGCGCAGACCCACTTCGTCGACAACGGCCTCCTCCGCACGCCGTCGGGGCAGGGCTGGGCCGTCTTCAACCTCTACTCGATGCCGCCGCGGAAGGTCCGCTCCTACGCCGGGGCGTTGTTCGGCCAGGACCGCGACGTCGTCGTCCCGGCGCACGCCACCTCCACCGCGACCACGCGCTGCCTCTTCCCGAAGCCGGTCAAGCTGCTCGCGATCACGGGCCACTACCACTACCGCGGGGTCCGCTTCACGGCCGCCACCTGGGACGGCACCAGCGGCGAGCAGCTCTACGAGCAGAACGGCTACCTCGATCCGCCGTTCCTCCGCTACTCGGGGACCGATGCGCCGGAGGTGAAGGGCCTCCAGTGGACCTGCACCTACGACAACGAGACGGATCAGACCTACAAGTTCGGCCCGTTCACCGACCGGAACGAGCACTGCAACCTGTTCGCCTTCTACTACCCGACGGAGACGCCGGAGGAGTTCACGACGTGCGTGCAGAAGGACGGCGTCGTGACCACCACCGTTCGCGGACAGTGACGCGCCGCGGGCGCGCTCAGACCGTGCGCCGGTAGAAGAAGTAGTCGGCGGTGTAGGGCACGCGCGCCTCCCGGCCGGCGCGGGCGGCATCACAGCCCGTCGCCGGGGCCTTGCCCCCCGTCGTGTGCAGGCGCTGCACGAACGTGACGCCACGGAAGACGCCGGCGTCGTCCGCCGGCTTCGCCTGGAGAAGAAGCCACGGGATCGCGTCGGCCTCCGGCGAGGGCATGCTCTGCAGCATGGCGCCGACCACCTTGCCGCCGCTGCGGCTCTCCCAGGTCGGGCCGGCGTAGTGCGCGCCGAGGACGCTGCCGTCGGCGTCGAGTAGCTTCGCCTCGGGCGACTTGAAGGTCCAGGCGAACTGCGTCGGATCCGACACCGCGGGGTTGCACACGTAGATCTGGACGCCGGTGGCTTTGGCGTGGAAGGCCGCCGCGTTCCCCGCGGGCACTTTCAGGATCGCCGGCACCTCCGGCCCGCTCCGGTCCCGAATCCACCCCGTCGAGAGCGCCGCGCCGACGAGCAACGCGACCGCCGAAAAGCCGCGCGGCGCCATCACGCCATCCCCAGAGACGAAACGAGTCCCGCGAGCAGCTCGGGCAGATCGGAGACCAGATCGTCGAGCATGCCCGACAGGACCGACGCGGTACTCGCGAGGATCCACAGGACCACGAACCATGCATGCAGCCGCTGGCGCTGCATGCTGTTGCCATCGAGCGTGACGACGAGACGGATCATCTCCGCGACCGACTCGACCGACAGCTTTCGCATGAGATTCGCCCGGTGACACTCGACGGTCTTCTCGCGTACCCCGAGCAGCGCCGCGATCTTCTTGTTGGTGTGGCCGTCGACCACCAGGTCGAGCACCTCGCGTTCGCGCGGTGTCAGGAGCGCGAGGCGCCGGGCGAGCTCGGCGCACTGAACCTCGAGCTGACACGTCGCCCGGTCGAGCTCGATCGCCTGGTGGATGCGATCGAGAAGCAGCTGGCGGCTGAACGGCTCCTCGAAGTAGTCGAACGCCCCCGCCTTGAGCGCGTCCACCGCCGTGCGCACGTCGCCATAGCTCGTGACGACGATGACCGGCAGCCCGAGGTTCCGGGCGGCGAGCTCGCGCTGCAGGCCGAAGCCGCCCATCCCCGGGAGACAGAGCTCCAGGAGGAGGCAACCCGGCCGCCGCCCGCCGAGCGCGGCGAGAAAGGCCTCCGCAGTCGCGTACGTCTCGACCGCGAGCCCCACCGACGTGCAGAGCTGGCGGAGCGCTTCGCGCGCAGGCTCGTGGTGATTCACGATGAAGACCCACGGCACGACGCCGGAAACCGCGGGCACGGTGCTCTCGGCGGGTCGTTTGCCGTCCTCGCTCGGCTTCGAGATCGCGATCGACCGGTCGTTCGCCATAGGTCGGCCATGATCGCCGCACGGGTACCCGACCGTCAATTGTAAGAACTCCGCAGGCACCCGCGGGAGAACCCATATCGCAGGATCAGTGGCGCGCGGGCATCTCCTCGACGCGCAACGGAACCGTCGCCGCCACCTGTCCGTCGACGAGGACGTCGAACGCGTAGCGCCCGGGACGGTCGAAGTTCAGGTTGCTCACGTTGAGGACGTGGTCGGCGCGGATCGTCTCGCCGAGTTCGCCCGGCTGCAGGGTCATCGCGCCGGGCAACCGGAAGAGGACGATGCCGTCGCTCGACCGGAACTGCACTTCGACCTGGCGGGTGGTTCGCGCCTCCGTCGCCTGCGCCTCGAAACGGACGACGAGGTGCAGGTGCGCATGCGTCGTCGGGAAAGTCGACGCGTAGATCGTGTCGAAGATCCCGAGGATGTTGAGCTTGCCCTCGCGCGAGACGTTCGAGTAGTCGGCGAGCAACGCGAGGCTGACGCGCATCCCGGCGGCGCGCCTCAGCGCCGCCGCGCTCGCATGCGCCGCGCCTCGGCTTTCCGCTCGGGCTTCGCCGGTGCACCCTCGACGAGCCGCGGCAGCGTGCGTCCGAGGGGCTGCCGCGCGATGCCCCGCTCGGTGACGATCGCGGTGACGAGCTCGTTCGGGGTCACGTCGAAGGCCGGGTTCAGCACGCGGATGCCGCTCGGCGCGATCTGCCGCCCGAGCACGTGCGTCACCTCGCGGACGGGGCGCTCCTCGATCGGGATCTTGTCGCCGTTGGGGCAGCCGAAATCGATCGAGGAAAGCGGCGCGGCGACGTAGAACGGGATCGCGTGCCGGTGCGCCAGCACGGCGAGCGGATAGGTGCCGATCTTGTTGGCGACGTCGCCGTTCGCCGCCGTCCGATCGGTGCCGACGATCACGCAGCTCACCCGCTCGCGCTGCATCAGATGACCCGCCATGTTGTCGGTGATGAGCGTCACGGGGATGCGGTCCTTCTTCAGCTCCCACGCGGTGAGCCGCGCGCCCTGGAGGAAGGGTCGCGTCTCGCAGGCGATGACCTGGATACGCTTGCCGGCGTCGATCGCCGCCCGCACGACGGCCAGCGCCGTCCCGAAGCCCGCGGTCGCCAGCGCCCCGGCGTTGCAGTGGGTGAGGACGGTGGCGCCGTCCTCGAGCAGCGCGGCGCCATGCATGCCGAGCGTACGGTTCGTCGCCACGTCCTCGTCGTGGATCGCGAGCGCCTCGCGCTCGAGCAGCGTCCGGATCGTGTCCGGGGAGCGGTGGCGGTTGCGCGTGAAGACGCGGCGCATGCGCTGGATGGCCCAGAAGAGATTCACGGCCGTCGGGCGCGTCGAGGCGAAGGCGCGGCAGAGGCGCTCGAAGTCGCGGGCGGGGTCGGCGGCGCGCAGCGTGCGCGCGCCGAGCGCGATACCCATGGCCGCCGCGACGCCGATCGCCGGCGCGCCGCGGATGACCATGTCCTTGATGGCGCGCGCGACCTCGCGGTAGTCGCGATAGACGCGGTACACCTCGCGCGTCGGCAGCACGCGCTGGTCGAGCATGACCACGCAGCCGCTTCTCCACTCGATGGTTCGGACTGGCATGGCGTGCGTCGACCTCCGCGCGGAGCATACCCGAATCGCCTTCCACGCAACAGCGCAACGACGAAACGCGCCGCTGTCCTTGACGTCGCGACGGCGCGCTCGATATCGTCCGTGCACCACGCATGAGCGACTACAGCCAGACGTACTCCACCGTGGTCGTCGCCTCCCCCGAGGACTGCTTCGCCGTGCTCACCGACTTCGAGGCGTACCCCGACTGGTCCTCGCCCATCGCGGAGAGTCGCGTGCTCGAGCGGTACCCCGACGGGCTCGCCCGGCGCGTGGCCATGGCGCTCGACATGAAGATCAAGACCGTGCGCTACACGCTCGAGTACACGTACGATCGGCCGCGCGGCGCCCGCTGGCGTCTCGTCGACGGCGACGTCAAAGACGTGCAGGGCTCCTACAGCTTCGAGCCGGCGGCCAGCGGCACCACGGCAACCTGCACACAGTCGATCGACGTCGGGTTCTGGATCCCGGGCTTCCTGCGGAGCGTGTTCGAGAAGAAGGCGCTCCAGGATTCCGTCGAGGAGTTCCGGAAAGCCGTCGAGTCGCGCGGCCGGGCCTAGGAGGGCGACCCGAGACTCATGTCTCGGGTCGGAGCCAGACGCGAGCGTGAGGGGGTAGTACCACGCGCGACCGGCGTGCCGCGGCTGGCAAAGCCAGCGCGGCATGCGGGGTACGCGCCCGGCGCGCATCGCTCGATCGGCGGATGCCGCCGCAGCGGTGAAACCGCCAGCCTTCGGCGTGCTGGACAGGCCTCGCACAGAGGCGTCGGCGGGGCGGGCGGACCTCGTCTGTCGCGCTGGCTTTCGCCGGCCGCGACATGCGGCGCGCGCGGGTCACCGAGCGTTCCACTCTCGCGTCCGGTCCCGACCCGAGATGTATCTCGGGTCGGCCTCCTAGCCCGCGGCGCGCGCGGCCCAGGTGGCCGGCGCCGCCCGGCCTTCGAGCCACCGGCTGGCGACGAGAAGACGCCAGAGGCACCGGCCGTGATCGCGCTCGCCCGCGAGGTGCTCCTGCCAGAGCCTCTGCACGTGGTCGGGCAGGAAAATGCCCTGGGCGCGCACGCGCGCCGGTGCCAGCAGGTCCTCCGCGAGCGCGCGGAGACTCCCCGCGCGCCACGCCTCGGGCGGCGGCGCCGGAGCGCGATGCGCCGCGGCCCGCAGCGTCCGCGGCAGGAGGTCCGCCATCGCCGCGCCGAGCAGAGACTGCCGATCGCGCACGCCGCTCCGGCTCGCGGGGGGCGTGCTGGCCGCGATCTGCGCCAGGCGATGGTCGGCGAAGGGCAGCCGCAGCTCCAGACCCGCGGCCGCGGCCGCGACGATGACGGACGCGCGCGCGGGAAGGCGAAACGCGACCTCCACGTAGTGGATCGCGTCGCGTGTGTCCGTGGCACCCGCCGCGGCCGCGTCGGCGAAGAGCGCGGCGAGCGACCGCCATGGCGTGGCGTCCCCCATGAGCGCGAGCGCTTCCGGCGTGTAGAGCGTGGCGCGCTCTTCCGGCAGCACGAGGCTCACGGTGCGCGCGTAGAGCTCGAGCGGTGCGAGCCGGGCCGCGCCGATCGTCGCATGCACGGCGGAGGACAGGAGGGCCGGCGCGACGCGTCCCGTGACGACGACCAGCTCGCGCGCGACCGCCGGCAGGCTCCCGTAGTACCGGACACGCGCGGCGGCACGCGCCGGCGCCGAGCTGCCGAAGATCTCCTCGCCGCCCACGCCGGCGAGCGCCACGCCGAGGTCGGCCGCCGCGCGCGCGATGGCGACCGCGAGAACCGCGTCGTCGAGGCTCGCGCCCGGGCCGCCCTCGGCGGCCAGCAGGCCGTCGAGCAGGGCCGGCCAGTCGGGCGCCGTGTCGACCGGGACGTGCTTCACGCCGAGCCGCGCGGCGAGCCGGGCGGCACCGCGTCCCTCGCCCGCGAACGTTGCGGTATAGGCGGCCGCGGGCGGCCGCTCGTCGGCCGCGACGAGGCTCAGGATCGCGGCGGCGTCGAGCCCGTCCGAGAGGAGCAGCCCACCGACGACGCCCGCGAGGCGGAGGCGGATCGCGTCCCGCGCCTGGTCGCGGACGAGCACCGCCGCGTCGGCGGCGGCGAGCCGTCGCTCGGGAAAGCTGAGATGCCAGTAGCGCTGGAGTCGGAGGCGACCGCCTTCCCACACGGCGAGCTCCGCGGGCGCGAGCTGGCGGATGGCGGGGTGCAGCGTGCCGGGCGGCGGGATGAAGCCGAAGGTGAGGAACGTGTCGAGCGCGGCGGCGTCCCACGCCTGGGCGACGCCGGGCAACGCCGTCAGCGCACGCAGGGCCGAGCTCGCGGCGAGCCGATGGCCGTCGGCGGCGAAGTAGAGCGGCACGAGCCCGAGGTGGTCGCGCGCGAGCAGCAACCGGCCACGCTGGGCGTCCCACAGCGCCAGGGCGAACGCGCCGCGGAGCGCCTTCACGCATTTGAGGCCGCGCTCCTCGTAGAGGTGCGCGACGATCTCGGCGTCGTCGCGTCCGCTGAGCGAATGCCGGCCGCCGAGCGCGACGGTGAGCTCGCGGCGGTTGTACAGCCGGCCGGCGAGGACCGCGCGCACCGATTGATCCTCGGTGGTGCCGACCGGCGGGCTCGGCTGACCATGCGACGCCATGTGCGCCAGCAGCAGCGCGCGCCCCGTGAGATCCGCGCCTCTCCACCCGCCCTCCGGCGGCTCGTGATCGGGCCAACCGGCGAGCACGAGCATCGTGTGCATGCTCAACCGGAACCGACCAGCTCGACCTCCTCCTGCACGACGGCCATCGTATACTCGCGGTCCGCGGTGCGCAGCCTGGCGCGGAGCTGGAACGCATCGTGGTGGAAGGTGAGCTCGGCGGGGACGCCGGAGCGCGGCACGAGCGCGTAGCCGAACACGAGCGGCAGGCGGCCGATGGCGAGCAGCGAGAGGACCGGCGCCGAGCGGCGTTCGCCATGGCGCGACGCGTACCAGCCCTGCGGGCGCGCATCCTCGATGCCATGAACGGCGCGCATCTCGTGCATCCCGGCGGGGACGATCTGGACCTGCGCCGCGTCGGAGCGGGCGGCCGTGAAGACCGGACGGCCGCGGCAGACGGCGGCGAGCTGCACGTCGGGATGCAGATGGATGAACGACTCCGCCTCGACACCACCCGCGCCGAGCAGCTCGTCGGCGATCACCCAGAAGCGGCCCGGCAGACAGAAGACGCGCCGGCGGTGTTTCAGCGCCGGCGTGCGGTGCGCGAAGCCGTCGTGCGTGCCCGAGAAGTAGAGGAGCCCGTCGCGCATGATCCAGCGGACGTCGCTCACTTCGGGCCAGCGGCGATCGTCGACGTCGTCGACGGCCACCGTGTTGTGCGCGCGCGTGCTCCGGAAGTAGTCGCCCCACGGGCCCGGATCCTCGCCCCCCACCCCGGCGTCGACGATGAGCCGCATGCCGCCGACCGAGAGCTCGTAGCCGAACAGGTTCGGGTCGCCGCCCGGGGGCGGCGTGCCGCCGTCGAGCAGCATGACGTCGCCGGCGTCGCCGGGGAGCACGTAGAACCCGGTCCGGCGGAGCGCCCGCGGCTCGGCGGATTCCCGTCGCCGGGGCAGGTTCGCATAGGCCCGCCGGCCGGCCTCGCCGAGCACAAGCAGCGGCCAGACGCCCGGCAGCTCCCCCGCGGCGGCGAGCGCGGGCTCGTGGAACAGGGCGGCGGCGGTGGCGAGCAGCTCGCGCGCCGGCCGGGCGACCCCGAGCGCGGCATCGTGGAAGAGCGGCAGCTCGCCGTCGGGATGGAGGAGACGCGCCAGGAAGTCCGCCATGCTCTTCACGATCTTCCGCGCCCACGGCGGCGCGTCGTCGTTGGCGGCCCGCAGGAATGCCAGGACCTCGAGGTAGTCGGCGAGGACGAGCGCGTGGGCGACGGGGTTCCGCCCGCGGTGGCCCCCGTCCTCGTGCACCTGCTCGCGGAGCTGGCTCCAGAGGAGCGCCGTGCCGGTGTCGAGCCAGCTGCGCGCCTCGAGTCCGTCGAAGAAGCGCCCGGCCATGAAGAGCGCCCGGGCCGCTGCGACGAGCCAGTGGTCCGCGGGCTGCTCGCCCACGACGGCGGCGAGCGCCGCGGCCTGCGTGTAGACGCTGTCGCGAAGCGCCCGGCGCCCGCTCGGGTCGTCCCGCAGCTCGCGCGCGAAGAAGAGATCGACGGAGATCAGGTTCGGGATGCGCCGGGCGAGCGCCGGCAGCTCCCACGGCACGCCAGTGAACTGCGGCGCGCCCGTGATCCAGTCGCGCGTGAGGCCGATCGCGACGTCATACCAGCCCGCCCGAACCTCCGGGGTGGGCGCCAGCGTCGCCGCGACCCCGACGGCGAACAGCTCGTCGAGGCTGTTGAGCGCGATCACCCACGCCTTCGGCTGCCCGCGCGGCTCCCAGTCGACGCGCCCCGGAAAGCCGATCGTCCGGCCGAAGTACTGGAAGCGCCGGCCACGGAGTGCTTCGGCGCGCTCGAGGAGGGGGCGCGCCTCGCCCAGGTGCTGACGTCCGAGCCCGGCGAGCCCTGGCAGGAACGGCTCGCCATAGCGCGTTCGCGGCTCGACGCGCTTTCTCCACCCCGGCGCCGCGAAGAGCGAGCGCAAGCGCGCCGGCAGGCCCGCGCGCTCAGCCCGATGCCCAACGTGCAACGGCTGAACGTCCGCCACGCCGCGTCCTCCCCACGCTGCCACTCTAGCCGACGACACGCCGCACGTCGAGTCCGGCGACGATGTTTCACCGGTCATTTTCGTACGAGCCCGTCGGCTGTTTCGGCTTTCTTTTGTTCTGGCAACTGGCGCTTGCAGCCGCCCCGGCGGTCGTCTAGAAGCCGACCGCGCCATGCTCGCGCTCCGCCAGGCGCTCCGCGACCTCCGCCGCCGTCGCGTGCGGAGCGTGCTCACGATGGGCGGCATCGCCATCGGCGTCGCGGCGCTCGTGCTGCTCGGCTCGCTCTCGGAGAAGATGAGTCGGCTCGTCGCCGGCGGACGCGACTTCGCGACGGGCCAGGTGACCGTCAGCGGCGCCGGAACGGGCGCGCTCACCGGGATGACGCGCGGCGGGCTCCTCGCCGCGCAGCAGCTGCACGCACTCGACGGCATCGAAGGCGTGGCCGCGGTGGCGCCGATCGTGATGTTTCCGGCGGCGGATGCCCCCGCGGCCCTGCCGCTGACGCTTCCTCCCATGATCTTCGGCGTCGACGTCGAAACGCTCGTCCTCAATCGTCGCTCGCCACCGCCGCGCGTCGCCGCCGGCCGCCTCGCAGCGGCGCCGGGCTCGGACGAGGTCGTCCTCGGCAGCCAGGTGGCGCGCGTCTACCGCGCGGCCGTCGGCGATCCGATCACGCTCCGCGGCCGGCCCTTCCGCGTCGTCGGCGTCCTCGAGCCGACGCTGACCGGCCCGGACAGCTTCGTCTTCATGTCGTTCCCGTCGGCCGAGCGGCTCCTGATCGACAGCGAGCCGCTCCTCCGGCGGCTCGTGATGGTGCCAGGCGCGAACCTGCTGCCGATCGCCACCGCCGCGGCCGTCTTCTGGGCGAACGGCGAGGATCCCGAGGCGGTGGCCGCTCGTATCCGCGAGCGCCTCCCCGACCTCTCGGTGGTGTCGCCGCGGGATGCGACCGTCCAGCTCGATCGCGCCGTCACCTTCCTGAACGCCCTGATCGTGGGCAGCGGGCTCGTGGCGCTCCTGGTGGCCTCGCTCGCGGTCACGAACACCATGTTCATGGCGGTCGTCGAGCGCCGGCGCGAGATCGGGCTCCGGCGCGTCGTCGGCGCGACGCGCCGCCAGGTGATCGCCCAGCTGCTCGCCGAGGCGACGGCGCTCGGCGTCCTCGGGAGCATCCTCGGGCTCTGCGCCGGCGCGCTCGGCGTCGGCGGCCTGAACACGCTGACCGAGCGCCTCGGCGCCGCGATTTTCCTGCTGACGCCGCGTCTCGCGGCGGCCGCGGCTCTGCTGCCCGCCGCGCTCGCGGCAGTCGCCGGGCTCTGGCCGGCGTGGCGCGCCGCACGCCTCCCGCCGACGGACGCGATCCGCTACGCGTGAGCGCGAGGCTCAGGCCGACGTCGGCGGCCCCGCCGCGTCGGGACGCGGCCCGTGGCGGCGCCGCCGGCGCCGGCGCCGGCGGCGGTGATGTCCGGGCGGCTGCGCCGGCGGCCCCGACGCACCCGCGGCCGCCACCACCGGCGGCAGCGGCGGCGCGCCGAACTCCGCCGCGAGATCGTCGGCACCCGGGTCGAGCGTCGGTAACGGAGCTGGCGGCGGCGGAGCGGCCACCAGCCGCTCCGGCCGCGGCGGCCGCTCCGCGGGGCCGGAAGCAGCGCCGTCGCCCGGCCGCCGGCCGCGCCGCCGGCGCCGGCGGCGGCGGTCGGAGCCATCCCGCGACTCGCTTGCGTGCATCGGCTCGCCCTGCGCGGAGGGGTGCTGCCAGGGTCGCCGAGGATGGCGGTGGCGCTGCGCGCGGCCGTGCCCCATCGGCGGCGCGACGCTCTGCCGACGGCAGAGGTCGCACCGGCCGCACGGGGTGTCGTCGGTGTCGCCGAAGTAGCGCCGCAGCGCGACGCTCCGGCAGCCCTGCTCGTTGGCGTACTCGACGACCGCCCGCAGCCGCCGGGCGTCCTCGCGACGCAGGATCTCGAAGCGCGAGCGGAGTGCCTCGACGCGATCGACGAGGGTGTCGAGCGCGACCGTGGGGTGCACCCGCCCGCCGTCCACGCGCTCGCAGATGCCGGCCTCGACGAGCACCGTCACGAGGGAGCTCGCCGCACGCTGCGAGATGCCGGCGGAGAGCGCGAGCTCCTCGATGTTGGCGTCGCGCTCCTCGCCCGCCCACGCGGCGAGCGCGCGCCCGAAGCGGCCGAGCAGCGCCGGCGAGAGACGCGAGAGCGCGAGCAGGTGCTCCTGGATCTCCAGATCCGACTCGTCGAAGAGGAGGATGCACTGCGCGCCGTGTCCGTCGCGTCCAGCGCGCCCGGCCTCTTGGAGGTAGCGCTCGAGCGACGCCGGCGCCTGGTAGTGGACGATGTAGCGGATGTCGGGCTTGTCGATGCCGAGACCGAAGGCGCTCGTCGCGACCATGACGATGCGCTTGCCCTTCCGCATGAACCGCGCCTGGTGCTCGGCGCGGTCCTTGTCGGTCATCTTCCCGTGGTAGCGGGCGCACGGCACCTTGATCAGCCGGAGGCCCAGCCAGACGTCCTCCACGGTCTTGGTGGTGGAGCAGTAGACGATGCCGGGGCGCGGCAGCCGCCGCGCGAGCTTGGCGAGCTGACGGAGCTTCTCGTCGCCGCTCGCCCGGCGGACCGAGAAGAAGAGATTGTGCCGATGGGGCGAGGAGACGATGACCTCCGGCTCGCGGAGCCCGAGGTAACGCACGATGTCGTCGCGGACGGGCGGCGTGGCGGTGGCGGTCAGCGCCAGGACGTGCCCGGCCTTGAGACCGACGAGCCGCTGGCCGAGCGCCAGATACGCGGGCCGGAAATCGTGACCCCACTCGGAGACGCAGTGCGCTTCGTCGACGGCCACGAGCCCGGGCGGCGTCTTCTCGAGCAAGGTGCCGAGCTCGTCGCCGGCCAGCGTCTCGGGCGTGGTCAGGACGAGCAGCGAGCCGCCCTGGGCGATCCGCGCGAGCGCGGCGCGACGATCGGCGGCGCCGACCGTGCTGTCGAGCCGCACCGTCGGGACGCCCACCTGCTGCATCTTGAGATACTGGTCTTCGAGCAGCGCGAGCAGCGGCGAGACGACGACCGTCGGCCGCAGCAGGAGCAGCGACGGCAGCTGGTAGCAAAGCGACTTGCCACCGCCCGTCGGCACGACCAGGAGCACGTCGCGCCCCTGGAGCACGGCGCGCATCGCGCGCTCCTGCTCCCGATGGAGGCGGGAGATGCCGAAGCGCTGCTGGGCGAGGCGCCGGAGATCATCCGTCGGACGCGGTGCGGATTCTCCGTTCAGGGCTACGGGTTCGAGGGTCTCCACCGTTTCAGCTCCGCCCGAGGGGCGGTATCTCTGTCAGTCGCCGGCTCCTCGAGGCGTCCCGGAGCCTCGATGCCGCACGCGACCCGGGACGACTGCGCCGGTAGTCCGCGTACGGGGGCGAGCCAGGGGCGGCGGCGACGACGCCTATCTGGCTCGCCCGCTCGTTTAACTCATCACGTCGGCAAAATCCACCCCGACGTGATCGGCCGGCCGCGGCGGCTCAGAAGAGGAGCAGGGAGGCGAAAGTGAACCCGAGGGAGATGCCGAGCGCGACGACGCCGAGCGCCACCTTGCCCGCGGTCTCGACCCCACGCCGGACCGGGCTCTTCTCAGCCGTGGATATGCGCTGGGCCTGCTCGGGGTCGATCTGCTCGACGTGCTGCTCGCTGCCGGCATCGATGGGCTCGACGCGCTGCTCGGTCACGGGCGGCAACGGCGTCACCGTCTGCTCGGCCGGCACGGCAGCGCCGGCAAGGCCGAGGAGCAGAACGAGCGGCAGGAGCGCGGCGCGCACGGCCGGCAGGATAGCCCACTCCGGACGACGGATGCGAGCCTCCGGCCTCGAAAGCCGATACCCGGCAGGGGTTTCCCCGGGTCGATTTGCCGGGAGGACCGTGGGCGGGTTAGGAAAAGACCCATGACCATCCACCGTCTGGGCGAGCTCGAGAACGTGATCGCGCAGGTGGCGGCCAGCTACGAGGCCGGGCGGCTGATCGATAGCCTGAGCAGCGCCCAGCTGCCGAACAAGCGCCAGGTGATCGAGTCTCTCGGGCATCTGAAGGCGGTCATGTACCTCGGCTACTACGCCACCGGCACGCTCGACGAGTCGAAGCTGCGTTTCGCGATCGCCTCCCATCTTTATCCGGCGTGCGAGATCCTCGTCGAGCAGATCCGGCGGGCGGCCAGCTATGAGGGGTTCCGGACCGCCACCCCGCGCGAGCCCGAATGGCCCGAGACCGTGACCCTCGCGCTCTTCCGGAAGATCCCCGCGCTCCGGGCGCTCCTGTCGAAGGACGTGCTGGCGGCGTTCCAGGGCGACCCGGCGGCGAACAGCGTCGAGGAGGTCATCTTCAGCTATCCGTCGATCGAGGCGATCACCACGCACCGGATCGCCCACGAGCTCTACCGCGAGGGCGTCCCCATGCTGCCCCGCATCATGGCCGAGCACGCCCACGCCGTGACCGGGGTCGACCTCCATCCTGGCGCGTCGATCGGGGAGTCGTTCTTCATCGATCACGGCACCGGCGTCGTCGTCGGCGAGACGTGCGTGATCGGCAACGAGGTGAAGATCTACCAGGGCGTGACGCTCGGCGCCCTCAGCCTCGACCGCGGGGTGTCCGACGCCGGCACCAAGCGCCACCCGACGATCGAGGACAACGTCACGATCTACGCGGGCGCGACCATCCTCGGCGGCAACACGGTGATCGGGCGCGGCTCGATCATCGGCGGCAACGCATGGCTGGTCGAGTCCGTGCCGCCGAGTAGCCGCATCAGCTACGAACCCGCACGGCCGCGCTGAGCCGCGCGCCGTGCCGGCGACGCGGGTCGACGGCGCCTGGCGCCGGTCGGATGCCGTCGCGCTCGGCCTCGTCGCGCTCGTCGTCGCCATCTATGGCGAGGTCGGGGGGTTCGGCTTCGTCAACCTCGACGACGGACGGTACGTGTACACGAACCCGCACGTGCGGGCGGGCGTGACCCCGGAGGGCTTCCGCTGGGCATGGACGACGTTCACGGGGTCCAACTGGCATCCGGTCACGTGGCTCTCGCACATGCTCGACGTCGAGCTGTTCGGCGTGAAGCCCCGCTGGCACCATGCCGTGAACGTCGGGCTGCACGCGGCCGATGCGGTGCTGCTGTTCTTCGTCCTCCAGGCGGCCACCGCCGCGCGGTGGCGGAGCGCGACCGTCGCCGCGCTCTTCGCCGCGCACCCGCTGCACGTCGAGTCGGTGGCGTGGGTCGCGGAGCGGAAGGACGTCCTCAGCACGGGCTTCGGATTGCTCGCGATGCTCGCCTACGTCGCGTGGGTCCGACGCGGGGGAGCCGTCCGCTACCTCGCCCTCGGGGTCTGTTTCGCCCTGAGCCTCCTCTCGAAGCCCATGCTCGTGACGCTGCCCGTCCTGCTCCTCCTGCTCGACGGGTGGCCGCTCGGCCGGCTCTCCGCCGCCTCGATCGTGGCGCGCGTCACGGAGAAGCTGCCGCTCTTCGTCATCGGGGCGGCGTCGAGCGCGGTGACGTACGTGGCGCAGGCGCATGGCGGCGCCGTCTCCTCGACCGAGTCGCTGCCGCTCCTCGCGCGGCTCGAGAACACCCTGCTCTCCTACGCGCAGTATCTCGCGATGACCGTCTGGCCCTCCCACCTCGCCGTCGGTTACCCGCATCCGGGATGGACGGCGGGCGGCATCGGCGTCGTGCAGGTCGCCACCGCAGCGCTCGTCCTCGGCGCGATCACCGCCGTCGTCGCGGTGCAGCGCCGGCGCCGTCCGTACCTCGCCGTCGGCTGGCTCTGGTACGGCGTGACGCTTCTTCCCGTCATCGGCATCGTGCAGGTGGGACTCCAGGGGCGGGCGGACCGGTACACCTACGTGCCGCTGATCGGGATCTTCGTCGCGCTCGCGTGGACCATCGGCGATCTCGCGGCACCATCCCGCCGCGCGCGCGTCGCCGTCGCCGCTGCGACGATCGCGCTGATCGCCGTCGCGGGCGCACTCGCGCGGCGGCAGGCCTCGTACTGGCGCGACAGCGTCACACTCTTCGGGCACGCCGTGGAGGTCGTGCCGGACGACGCCCTCGCGTGGCGAAACCTGGGTGTCGCCTACCACGACCTCGGACAGGACCGGCCGGCAGCGGCCGCGCTCAAGCGGTCCGTCGACCTGATGCCCTACGACGTCCACGCGTGGATGGATCTCGCCGTCGCCTACACGGCGCTCGGCCAGCGCGCGGACGCGGCCGAGTGCTTCGCGAAGGCGCTCGCGATGAACCCGGACGACCCGTCGCTGCTGTACGACGTCGCGATCGCGTCGGCCTCGCAAGGCCAGTGGGCCCGGGTGCGCGAAGTCCACGCGCGGCTGCAGCGCATCCGGCCGGAGCTGGCGGACCAGCTGGCGGCCCGACTGAAAGGCGCGCCGCTGTCGCCCTGACGCGCGGCCTACTGCGCCGGCCGGCTGGAATGCCAGACCGCGCGCGTGCCGCGACGGCGTTGCCGCACGAGACGCGGCTCGGCGATGAGCTTCTGGATCTCGCCCGGGGGATCGCCGGAAGCCGCTTTCTCGACGTTGCCCCCTTCGTGCCACGCGATCTCGGCGAGCAGGCGACGCGAGACCACCGAGCGGGGCTCGGTCGCGGTGACGTCGTCGGTCGAGACCGCGGCGTCGCGGTGCTTGATCAGGAGCCAGCCGGCGCGCCCGCCCGGCGCCGCCGACCGCGTGCGCACGAGGACCCAGGAGCCGGTGAGCTTTCGACCGTGGAGCGTGAACTTCAGCTCGCCCTTCCGCAGCGCCGCGTCGACGTCCGGGACGTCCGGGGTCCACGTCCCCCGATCCCACACCATCACCGTCCCGCCGCCGTACTCTCCCTCCGGAATGACGCCTTCGAAGGTCGCGTACTCGAGCGGATGGTCCTCGACCGCCATGGCGAGCCGCTTGACCGCCGGATCGAGCGACGGGCCCTTCGGCACCGCCCAGGAGAGGAGCACGCCGTTCCACTCCAGGCGGAAGTCGTAATGGAGGCGGGACGCGCGGTGCTTCTGGACCACGTAGACGAGCCGTCGCGCGCTGCGGCGCTGCTTGCCACCTGCCGGTTCCGGCGTGACCCCGAACCGGCGTTTCCGCCGGTATTCCGCGAGCGCCATCTGCCTGCCTGTAGCGCGGACGGCCGGGCCTTGGAAGCGCCCGCCACCGGCGCGCTACCGGTCTGCCGCCGGCTCCGTCACGAATAAATTGTTTGTGGGATAACCTGTTGCCGTGACAGATTCCCCGTCCATCCGCCGTTGACAACGCGCGCCGCGGCGGCCTACACGCGAGCGGTGCGCGCCGCCCTTCTTGCCGCGAAGGTGACCCTCCTCTGTGGCGCGCTGCTCGTCGCCGGCGCGCCGGCAAATGCCACCGGGCAATTTTTTGTCGGCGCGTCGGCGGTGGACATCACACCGCCGCTCGCGGCATCGGCCACGTCCAACCCCGCCGACTGCGACCTGACGGGCACGTTCGACGGACCGCACCTCTTCTCGCTCGAAGAGCCCTACAAGGATCTCAACGGCAACGGCCGCTACGACGCCAACCAGGAGGATGGCGGGCCCGAGCCCTTCGTCGACTGTCCCACACCGACCGCCAACGGCGGCACGCGGCCGCCCGACGGACGCTGGGACGGCATCTATCTCGACGGCGGCAGCGGCCACAACCGCATTCCCACCACCGTGCTCGACCCGATCTGGGCGCGGACCATCGTCGTCGGCAACGGCAGCCGGAAGATCGCGATCACCGTCGCCGACCAGGAGGGCGTCTTCAAGGAGATCTGGGACCTCGTCCGGCAGAAGGTGCGCAGCGACGGCGGCTTCGGGCTCGACGAGATGTTCATGAGCTCGACGCACGACGAGTCGGCGCCGGACACGATCGGCATCGGCGGCCCGAGCGACACGACCTCCGGCGTCGACCCGTTCTACGTCGAGTTCATGATCGCGGCGACAGCGCGCAGCATCGAGGAGGCGGCCCAGAACGCCCGTCCGGCGACCATTCGCTTCGGTCAGATCCATCCCGACGACCTGATCCCGTGCTGGTCGTCCTACCCGTTCGTCGCCGACGAGATGGTCGGCGTCATGCAGGCGCGGGACCACGGCGGCAGCGTCATCGCGACGCTCGTCAACTACGGCATCCACGCCGAGGAGCTCGGCTTCTCCGACGACAGTCAGGATCGGCTCCATCTCTCGTCGGACTGGCATCACTTCATGCGCGCGGCGCTCGAGCAGCGCTACGGCGGCGTCGCCGTCGGCATGGCGGGCCCCGTCGGGTCGGTCGAGATGCCGAAGGTCTTCGACATGACGCGGTCGTTCGTGCCGGTCGGGACCCACAGCGAGCCCGGGAACGGCGGCTGCCGCACCGTCTACGACACGTCGGGCACGTACGCGCCCTACGGCTATCTCCTGTCGAACGAGGAGCGCGGCGAACGGATCGCCGTGTGGGCGGAGCGGGCGCTCGATGCCGGCGCCGATTCGCGCACGAGCACGATCGCCTTCGCCCGGCAGAGCCTCTTCGTCCACATCGACAACGTGCTGTTCGCGGCGGCCGGCACGGCCGGGGTCTTCACGTACAAGAAGACCTACGTCGGTGGCGTCGAGCAGCCGCAGGCCGCAAACGGCAGCGAGACGGGCCAGGACGCGAAGACCGACGTCGGCTGGTTCACGATCGGCGACGGGCAGTTCGTCACCACGCCGGGGGAGCTCTTTCCGTTCACCTACGAGCACGGCTTCCAGGGCGCCGACGACCTGCCCCATCCCGAGTTCGGCGGCGTCCACGGCTGGGTGCTCGCCGCCATGAACGGCAAGTGGCGCTTCATCGAGGGCCTCGGTGAGGACATGCTCGGCTACATCTTCCCGCACGCCAACGCGGTCGGCGTACCGACGACCATGAACCCGAGCCCGGACGACACCGACCGGTTCGGCTGCGGCCACTCCGACGACGGCGAGGCCGCCAACGAGTCCGCCGGCGACATGTTCAACGACGCGATCCTCGCCATGCTGCCGCCAACCGTGCCCGCAGCTCTCCAGAAGATCCAGGTGGGACGCTACGTGTGGTCGGACGGCACGCTGCACCGGGGCCCCATCGGCGACGGCCGTCTCGGCTGCGACGCCGGCTCGAGCGGCTTCACCCCGGCACCGGACGGCGGCGCGATCGGTGTCTGGGTGCTGCCGCCGGGTGTCACCGAGTTCCGCGCGGGGGTCGGGCGGATCTACCGGCTGCGGACGAGCGCGTTCGGCCGCGGCCGGCACAACCTACGCTGGATGGACGTGCGCGGCCGCCCGCAGGGTACGGCCGAGGCTGCGCCCACGACGCAGACGCGCGGCATCATCCTCGGGCCACGCCGCCGGATCTGGGTGGACGTCTACCCGGAGACGACAGGTCTGACGCGCGTTCCGTAGCTACGGGCGGAAGCCGGAGAAGACGAAGTCGTTCGCCTTCTGCTGCTGGTGGCAGCCGAAGCACTGGCCGGCAGCGTCGGTGACGGTGCGCTCGGTCCGGCTGTCGCCCTTGAACGCCTCGAAGCCCCAGCCACCCGTCGGCTTGTAGCGCACGCGATCCTTCGCCATGACGGCCGTGAGCTTCCGGTCGCCTTCGACATATGCACCGTTCTGCTCACGCGCTTCGAGCAGGTCGAAGACGAGCACGCTGCCGTCGGGAAAGCTGCCACCTTTCGTCATGGCGGGCAGGCCCTTCGGGTTCACGTACACGGAGTGAAACCCCCCGAACGCGCCGAACAGCGGATGCTTGTCGGAGTAGATCACCATGGATTTGACGTGCGCCCACTGGCGGAAGCCGGCGGGATATTCCACCCGGGCAGGCTCCGCGGCGAGGGCGAGTCCACCACCGAGAAGGACGACGGTGAGGAGCGGGAGCAGCGGTCGCGCCATGGTCGCGCCGCATAGCATGGGATCGCCGGCCGATGCACCCCCCGTCGGGCGGCGGAGGGCGTGTCAGCCGACCCGGGTGCGGAGGCGCCGGCTCGGCCGTTCCCGGACACGCGCCGCCCGCGGCTCGACCTGCCCGGGGCGCGCCCGCCAGATGCCGGACGTGCCGTAGCGCAGCCAGCGGAGCGCGCGGCGCCACCAGGGTCGCGGGGGCGCGACGGCGTGACGCGGGAAGAGCACGATCACCCGCGCCCCGCGGCTGCCCACCACCTCATCGTCAGCCGCCGGCGACTTCCTCACCCTCGCGCGCATGACCTCCGTGCGGCCATCTGGAAGCAAGATACCCGCCAGTAACGAGCAACAGGATCTCGCGGCTTCACGCGCGGCGGCACGCGATATGCCCGAACGTTGGGCAGCCGCGATGCCTGTCCGAGAGGCGCCGACAGTTTTGATCGCGTCCGGTACGCCCTTGAACGAGCGCAGTGCGCCGTGGAGGCAATGCGGGACCCAGGACGCGGCCGGTGTCGTACCCGAGAACCGGGAGAGACTCCCTGCAAAAGAGGTGAGGATCGCCCGGGTGATGCAGGTGGTCTCCGCCATCCGGCGACACGATCGACCTCCCAGATGACCGGTTTCATTCGCTTTCCGTCCCAGGACCCGTCGCGCACCGGGCTCATCGTCGGATCTCGGCGGCACAATCCCTGCTCATCGCGCGGCGTGGAGGGAATGCCCATGTATCAGCCCGGCGACTGCGTCTATCCAGCGGATCTTCCCCGGCGGTTTCTCTGCCGGGTGGCCGGCGCGGAGAGCTTCTCTACCGCCGCCGGCATCTCGCAGATCTTGCGGCTGCAACCGCTCGAGGGACCGTGGCCGGCCGAGACGATCCTGATCCGGCTCGACTGTGCCGTCGTCGCGGTACCGGCGCGTCACCTCTGGCAGGCCCAGCGGCCGAAGCGCCGATCCGCAACGCGCCGTCCCGTGCGACGCGTCACCACGCTCCATCCCGCTCGCCGGGCGACCGCGTGATGACCGCCGCCTACGCGACGCTTGAGCCGCGGGTGCGGCAGGCGGTGGCGGAGAACCTGGGCGTCAGCCTCGAGGAGCTCACCCCGGACGTCTCGCTGACCGACGATCTCGCCGCCGACTCGCTCGACCTTCTCGAGCTCGCACTCGCCATCGAGCACGAGCTCGGGATCACCATCCCCGAGCGCATCCTCGAGGAGGTCCGCACGTACGGCGAGCTCGTGCACGCGACGTTCGCGCTCGTCGAAGAGCGTCTCCAGCCGGAACCCGAGCCTGTCCTGTTCCGTTCCCGCGTCGTCGCACCGGGCCGCGCGGCCAGCGTGCTCGAGCGGGCGGGCTGGCTCACGCCCCATGCGGAAGAGATGATCGCCGAGGACGCGCTCCGCGCCGGACGCGGCGCCCATCTCTCCGTCACGGTCGCGGCCGACGCCGGGTCCGCGGACGTCGCGCGCGTGCAGGCGCGCTTCGCACGCCTCGGCGGCCGCGGCATCGCAGTGAGCATCTCGCGTGCGGGTCATCGGAAACGAGCGCGTCGGGAACGCGCCGCCTGATCGATGGTTCACATCGCGCGCCGGATCGTGACCCAGCACGGCGGGCGCGTGCACGTCGGACCGCGCGAGGGCGGTGGCGCCGTGTGTACGGTCGCGCTGCCGTGCCCGGTGGCCGAAGGCAGCGGCGGCTACGCGGCCTCGCGCGCGGACCGGAGCCGCGGCGCGATCACCCGCGGCCGCAGCAGGTAGGCCGCGACCGCCCGCAGCACCGCCGGGTGGTAGAGCAGCGCCAGATGGCCGGCGTCGGGAATCACGCGTATCCCGTCACGGTCCGGGGGCCGCACCAGGAAATCTTGATCGCCGAAGATCGCCAGCTCCTGCTCCGGATAGGCGTCCGTGTAGTACGGCGCGCCGAGTGTCACGAGCCGCCGCACCGCCCGCTGCCGGCTCGATTCGGTCACATACCGCGCGACGAGACCCCCGAGGCTGTGTCCCACGAGATCCACCTGCCGCGCGCCGGTGGCATCACGGATACCGTCGATCGCCCGTCCGAGCTCGTCCGCGAGCCGGTGGTGGTCGATGCGGGGCCCGTAGGAGAAGGTCGCAAACGAGCGGATGCCGACGGACGTCAGATACGTCCGCATCGGGAGGAAGTTCGTGCGGTCGCCGAGCAGGCCGTGCACGAAGACGACGGGGATCGGGTGCCGCGCGGTCGGGTCGAACTCGAGGTCGGCGACCAACCAGCGGAGCGGCATCGACAGCGCCG
>VBKG01000387.1 GCA_005879585.1 Deltaproteobacteria bacterium
GATCGGCAAGGTGGTGGTGACCGGGACGTTCCAGGCGGCGGTCAACTTCGGGACCGGGTCCCTCATCAGCGCCGGCCGGAGCGACATCTTCGTGGCGCGGTACTCGGCGGATGGCGTCCCGCTCGCGACGCAGCGCTTCGGCGGCGCGGATTCCGACGCCGGCAACGGGGTGGCGGTGGATCGCAGCGGGAGGCCTGTGGTGACGGGCTCGTATCGGCTCGGGGTCGACTTCGGCGGCACGGTGCTCGGCGGCGCGGGCATGGACGATATCTTCCTCGCGGGCCTCCGGTAGCGCTCGAGCGGGCCCGCTCCATCCACGACCGTCTTCCTCCCGAAACCCCGACGTTCACCCACGGCGACTTCAAGGCGGATCACCTGTGGGTCTCGCGAACCGGTCTGGCGCTGCTCGACTTCGGCTCGTGCGCCATCGGCGACCCCGCGTTCGACGTCGGGAAGTTTCTCGCCGACCTGCAGTGGTGGTCCCCTGTTGCCGGGATTGCGGCGCGCGCGCAGGGCGCATTCCTCGACTCGTATGGGGCCGAGACGGGCGAGGGGAGGCTGGAGCGGGCGCGCGTCTACGAGGCGTTGACCCTCGTCATGCTCGCCGCGCACCGGGTCCCGCTGTACCACCCCGGCTGGGCGGAGCGCACCGCGCGTCTGGTGCGACGCGCCGGCGCCGTGCTCGACGAGTTGCCCCGGGCCCGCCGGCGACGATGAGGGCTCTGCTCGCCTCGTGCGTCGCCCTCGCGTTCGGCTCGCTCGTGTGGGCCGAACCCGGGGCGCCGCCGGTCGACTTCAAGATCGCCTTCATCGGCGACCAAGGCCTGGGACCCAACGCCCAGGCGGTGCTCACACTGATCCGGGACGAGGGGGCCAGCGCGGTCCTCCACAGCGGCGACTTCGACTATACGGACAGCCCGGCGGCCTGGGACGATCAGATCAACGGCGTCCTCGGTGCGAACTTCCCGTACTTCGCCTCGGCCGGGAATCACGACGCGAGCGCATTCCGCGGGCCGGGCGGGTACCAGGAGTTCCTGGCGGCGCGGATGAAGCGGCTACGCATCCCCTGGCGAGGCGATCTGGGTGTGCAGTCCTCGCTCACGTACAACGGCATCTTCATCGTGATGACGGCGCCGGGCATCTTCGGCGCGGGCGATGGGCTCTACGACCTGTTCATCGCCGGCGAGCTGGCGGCGGACACCTCTCCGTGGCGGATCAGCAGCTGGCACGAGGACATGCAGCTCATGCAGGTCGGCGGGAAGAGCGACCAGACCGGCTGGGGCGTGTACGAGCAGTCTCGGCGCGGCGGGGCGATCATCGCCACCGCCCACGAGCACTCCTACTCCCGGACGTACCTCCTCAGCAGCTGCCAGAATCAGACCGTCGCGAGCACGGCGAGCACGCTCGTCCTCTCCCGTGACGACCCCGGCACGCGGGCGGACGAGGGACGGAGCTTCGTCTTCGTGTCAGGGCTCGGCGGGAGCAGCATCCGCCCGCAGCTGCTGGACGGACCATGGTGGGCGAGCGTCTACACCAGCACCCAGGGCGCGAATTACGGGGCACTCTTCGGCGTCTTCAACTACCGGGGAGACCCCGGTCTCGCGTACTTCTACTTCAAGGACATCGGCGGCTACGTGGCGGACGAGTTCTTCGTCCGGAACGGCGCCGCGGGCGCGTCTCCTGCGTGCACCTCGGCCGGCTGCGACTGCCGCGACCGTCCCGACGGTGCGCCGTGTGATGACGGCAACGCGTGCACCGTGGACGACGCCTGTCTTGGCGGCGCGTGCGGAGGGATGCCCCAGGGCTGCCACGGCGGCGGCTGCACCGGCAGCCCGCTCGCGTGCGACGACGGCGACGCGTGCACCGAGGATGCCTGCGACCCGGCCGCCGGCTGCCGGCACACACCGATCGATCTCCCGGCCGTGAAGCGCGCCCTCGTGCGTCCCGAGGCGGTCGGCGCGTGCGCCGGCCGGCAACGCGCACCCATCCGGCGCCTCCTGCGGCAGGCGCACAAGCTCGTCGAGCAGGCGGGCAAGGCGAGCGAGCAGGAGAAGAGGACGCTGCTGATCACCGCAGCGGTGAAGAGGCTCGAAGCTGCTGGACGAAGGGCGGCTGACGTCTGCCAGGGACGGGCCGCCGATCGTTGCTGCACGACGCTGACCGGCCGGATCAACACCGCGCACGATCGTGCGCGGTGCCTGTTCGAGTAGCGAGCATCATCTCCGGCAGAGCCGCCTGCCGCCCGTGTGATCCCTCGCCGAAGTGCGAGCGATTTCCGCCGCGTCTCGTACTACCCGAAAGCTACTTATCATCTCACACCTTCCGTGATTGACACACCCGGCCCGCATCCAACCTAATCCTCGCTGGCGCCTTTGGCACGGAGGTGCGTCGATGCGGCCATCCAATCGCGTGCTCGTCACCCTGCTGGCGTTTGCCGTGCTCGTTGTGCCTTCCGTCGCCAGGGCTCAAGACTGGCCGATGTACGGCCGGGACCTGAAGCACAGCTTCACGAACCACGCCTCGCTCATCAACGCGGGCAACGTCGGGCTCCTGATGCCGGCCTGGGACTTCACGACCGGGGACGTGGTCAGCGCCTCGCCCGCCGTCGTCCACGGGGTGGTGTACGTCGGATCGTGGGACGGCTTCTTCTATGCTCTCGACGCCGCCACGGGGGTGGTCAAGTGGACGTTCCAGGTCGATTGCCAGAGCTCCGTGCAACCCATCCCGGCGCAGTGCCCCGGGGGGCCCAGCGCCCCGTCCGACCGCGCCGAGACGGACGGCGGACTCATCACGTCCTCGGCCGCGGTCGTCGACGGCAAGGTCTACTTCGCCGGCGGCAAGACGATGTACTGCCTCGACGCGGCGGACGGCTCGCTCGTCTGGAAGAAGGTGATCTGCGGCAACCCGGAGGCGCCGAGCTGCGAGATCGACGACGCCGATCCGACCCGGATCTTCTCCTCCCCCGCGGTCTTCCAGGGGAACGTCTACATCGGCCACACGCCCGACGGCGCAAACGGCTACCGGGGCGGGATCGTCGCGCTCGACGCCTCAACGGGCGCGCTCCGCCGGCGCTTCGAGGTCGACCCGGTGCTCGACGCGAGCGGGAACCCGGCGCCCGGTCCGGGTCAGAACCGCGGCTGCGGCCCGGTCTGGTCCTCGGCCGCCGTCGACGAGCGCAACCGGCTGGTCTTCTTCGGCACCGGGGACTGCGGCTTCGACGCGCCGCCGCCGTACCACGAGGCGATCCTCGCGCTGCAGACGGGAAGCCTCGATCTCCGGTGGGCGTTCCGCCCGCGCACGAGCGACGCCTGCGACTTCGACTTCGGGGCCTCGCCGAACATCATCGATCTCGGGGGCAACCGGTGGGTCGGGGAGGGCGGCAAGGACGGGACCTACTACGTCCTCGATCGTCTCACCCGCAATCCCGGAGGCCAGCTCGTGTGGAAGGCGAACGTCGTCTTCGGAGGCTTCTCGGGCGGCTTCATCGGCTCGACGGCCTTCGACGGCCGGCGGGTCTACGGCGGCACGGCCTTCGGTGAGCTTGGCAACCCGAACGGCGTCTGCGACCCCAACGACCCTCGCGACACCGTCCTGCAACAGCCGACCATGCACGCTTTCGACCCGGCCGCGCGCACGGTGGCGTGGGAGGAGAACGGGGGTCCCGCGGTCGGGGCGTCGTCGGTGGCCAACGGTGTGGTCTTCGTGGGGACGCCCGCGCCGCCGTCGCTGCGCGCCTTCGATGTTCAGAGCGGAACGCTGCTCCGCCAGATTCCGATGGCGGGAGCGGTCAACTCGAGTGCGGCGCTCGTGGGCGACAGCCTCTTCGCCGGCTCCGGGGACTCGGAGAGCGGGGCCGGCGGCGGCGTGCACGCACTTCGGTTGCCGTCCTTGCGGTAGGGGCTGACGGCGGGGCGTCTACCCGCCTCCGCTGCAGGTCGAGGGGTCGGGCTCGGAGGCCGGCGGCA
>VBKG01000388.1 GCA_005879585.1 Deltaproteobacteria bacterium
TGAACCGCGCTTTAGATCGCCGCGGTGCGGTGTGCGCGGACCGCTACCATGCCCGGGCGCTCACTTCTCCGCGGGTCGTTCGTCACGCGCTGATTTATGTGTTGATGAACCGCCGCAAGCACTGCGCGGGAGAACGCGGCCTGGACCCGTGCTCGTCGGCGCCGTGGTTCACTGGTTGGCGGAATGCGCTGGCGACGCTGGCAGGGCCGCCACCCGTCGTCGGCGCGCGCACATGGCTGGCCGCCGTCGGCTGGCGTCGCCATGGTCTCATCGATGGGGCAACAGAGTGCCCAAGAACCAAACGCCCATGCCGGAAGGCACACCACGGCCACCTTGACCGATACCTGCCTCGGCAGGAAGATCGCTCCGCCGGGAGGTGACCCATGCGGCTCGGCATTCTCATCGTCTCCTCGCTCGTTCTCGCCGCCGCGCGACCCAGCTTCCCCACCTGTGGCGACCAGGCCACCGACGCGCAGGCCGTCGCCGACACACGCGCCGCCGCGGCGAGCGAGTGCGACTGTGCGGCGGCGGCGAGCCACGCGAGCTACGTCGCCTGTGTCGTTCGCGTCGCCAACACGGCGGCCCGCCGCGGTACGCTGCGACCCCAGTGCCGCACCGCCGTCGTCCGCTGTGCCGCGCGCTCCACCTGCGGCCGGCCTGGCGACGTCACCTGCTGCCGCACGCGTGCCGACGGCGGTAAGCGTTGCAGCGTGAGGAGCGGCGGGCAACCGTGCAGCGCGCCGCCGGGGGGGAGCGCCTGCGCGGGCACCGCGTCGAGCTGCTGCGACGCCTGCGCGGCGGCCAGCTGCGCAGCGCCAGCGACCACCACCACGACACTCCGGCCGCGCTGCGGCAGCGACCTCGACTGCGACGACGGGAACGGCTGCTCGGTGGATCGGTGCATCGACGGCACGTGCCAGCACGAGTGCGTGTGCGTCGGGCCCGGCGGCTCCGCGAGCTGCTGTCCCGGGCCGGCCGCGCAGTGTCCGTCGCCGCGATGGTTCTACACCTGCGGCGACCCCGTGTGCGGCGGCCACCGGGATCAGGGCGTCCCACCCTGCAGCAGCGAGACGCCGGGCGCGGCGTGCTCGCCCGAGGGCGTACGCTGCGATCCGCAGGACGACTGCGACCGCCTGCTCGTCTGCGCCACGACGGACCCGGTGCAGCGCGGCAGATGCCCGATCTCGCGACGGGACGCCAAGGACCACATCCGCTATCTCGACGACGGTGACCTGAAGCGGCTGCACGACGAGGTGATGCGGCTCCGCCTCGCCACGTTCCGGTACCGGCAGAACGCGTCGCGCACGCAACTCGGGTTCATCATCGACGACGCGGAGCCGAGCCCGTCGATCGACCCCGCGCGCGACATGGTCGACCTCTACGCCTACACGAGCATGGCGGTCGCGGCACTCCAGACCCAGGCGCACGAGATCGAGGCGCTCAGGAACGAGGTCCGGAGCCTGCGGCGCGAGCTCGAGGGCCGCGGCGTCCGCTAGCTAGCTCCGCTCTCGCCCGTCTGTCAATGAATTATCTGGCGGCCTTGCTCTCATGCACCCTCGCAAGCGCGGCGCTCGCGGCCGAGCCACCTCGCCTCGTCTCCTTCCCGACCGCCGACGGTGGCACGATCGACGCCGATCTCTACGGCGAGCACGGTCGCGACGGGATCGTGCTCGCGCACGGCGCCGCCTTCGCGAAGGACAGCTGGCACGCGCTCGCCGCCGACCTCGCCGCGAAGGGGTTCCGGGTCCTCGCCATCGATTTCCGCGGCTGGGGGAAGTCGACCCCCGGGGAGACGAAGAACGCCCTGTTCGAGGACGTGCTCGGAGCGGTCCGCTACCTGCACGCCAACGGCGCCGCGCACGTGTCGGTCGTCGGCGGCAGCATGGGCGGCGGTGCCGCGGGGGAAGCGGCGGTGCGGGCATCGCCCGGAGAGATCGACCGCATCGTGCTGCTGTCGCCCGCTCCGATCGCCGCGCCCGAGCGCGTCGGTGGCGACAAGCTCGTGGTCGCCAGCGAGCACGAGCCGGCGGTCGACCGCATCAAGGCGCTCTACGAGAAGATACCGGAGCCGAAGCGCCTCGTTCTCCTCCCCGGCACGGCCCACGCGCAGCACATCTTCGCCACCGAGCAGGGCGAGCGTCTGACGGCCACCGTCACCGATTTCCTGTCCCGCTGAGCGGGTCAGCCGACCGCGCCGTGCCTCGCCTTCAGCGACGCGTAGAGCGCGTCGTACAGGAACGCCGCGCGCTGGAGGATCTCGTGGTCGTCGCGGGCGACGAGCGGGAAGCCGTGGGAGATCGCGCGCAGCCCTTCCGACTCCGGGACCCAACGTGCCTCGTCCCCGAAGTCCGCGCCGTGCACGATGCACGCCAGCTCCTGGAGCGCGACGTCACCGGGACAATGCTCGTCGACCAGCGCCTCGAAGGAGCAGCGGCCCTCGGCGTCGCGATGCGGATACGTGGCGCCCGGCGCATCGAATCCGGTGGCCCCCTCGCGCGCCTGCACGGCCGCCACCTCGTCCGCCTCGACGAAGAGCAAGACCGCCGCCGGATCGACGAATCGGCGGATCAGCCAGGCGGTGGCCGTGCGGTTCACCCGGATGCGCGCGCGCGTGACCCATTTCATCGTTATCGTCCCTTGAAGGCCGGTGGTCGCTTCTCCATGAACGACCGGATGCCTTCACGCATGTCCTCGCTCTCGGCGACCAGCGCCTGGGTGAACGCCTCCTCGGCGAGGCACGTCTCGAGGTCGGACTGGAGCGAGCGATTGAGCAGCCGCTTCGAGAGGCCGAGTGCGAACGTGGGGCCGCGGGCGAGGCGCTCGGCCCACTCGCGCGCGGTCTTCTCCAGGTCGCCGGCGGCGACGACCTTGTTGACGAGCCCGAGCCGCTCGGCGTCCGCCGCGCCGAGGTCGTCGCCGAAGAAGACGAGCTCCTTCGCCCGGTGCAGGCCGACGTGGCGGGCGAGGAGGAACGCGCCGCCCGCGTCGACCGCGATGCCGCGGCGGACGAATACCTCGATGAAGCGCGCGTCCTCAGCGGCCACGACGAGGTCGCACGCGTAGGCGAGGTGCGCGCCGAGCCCCGCGGCGACGCCGTTCACCGCGGCGAGCGTCGGCTTCTCGAGGTCCCAGAGCGTGCGGATGACGCGCTGGCTCGGCAGCATCGCGCGCCGCGTGTCGCCCGCGGCGGGCGGCGCCGCGGCACCGGTGGCCGCGCGCGACCCCGAGAGGTCTGCGCCGGTGCAGAAGGCCTTGCCGGCGCCGGTGAGCACGACGGCGCGGACCTCGGGCTCGTCGCCGGCGCGCGCCAGCGCGTCGAGGAACGCCTGGCGCATCTCCGCGTTCATCGCGTTCCGCGCCTCGGGCCGGTTGAGGACGATCCACGCGACCCCGTTCTCGATGCGCCAGAGGAGCGTCTCGGCCATGCTCAGCTCGCCAGCTTGAACGCGCGCGCCGCGTTGTCGTGGAGGAAGCGCCGCTTCACGTCGGGATCGAGCTCCAGCGCGTCGACCTCGGGCAGCACGCGGTCCCAGCGGAGCAGCGGGTAGTCGGTGGCGAAGCACACCTTGTCCTTGCCGAACGTCCGCAGGAAGTGCACGAACGCGGGCGGGTAGTGGCGCGGCACGTGCGCGGACGTGTCGATCCACACGTTCTTGTGCTTCCAGGCGACCGCGATCATCTCCTCGGTCCACGGCCAGCCGATGTGGCCGCACACGATGCGCAGCTCGGGGAAGTCGAGTGCCACCTCGTCGATGTAGGTGGGACGCCCCGTCTCCGAGGGGAAGAGCGGCCCGGTATGGCCGACCTGCGCCTGGAAGGCCACGTCGAGCTCGGCCGCCTTCGCGTAGAGCGCATAGTAAGCGCGGTCGGTCGGCGCCTTCCGCCAGAGGAACGGCTCGATGCGCAGCGCGACGAAGCCGCAGTCCCGGACGTAGTGCTCGAGCTCACGGACGGCCCGCATGATGTCCGTCGGGCTCGCGTGGTACTGGCCGAATATCCGTCCGGGATGCGCGCGCTGCGCGCGCGCGACGGCCTCGTTGTCGCCGGCCATGAGCGCCACCCGCACACCGTGGCGGTCCATCGCCTCGACCATCCGGGCGACGTCCGTCCCGTGGTGGAAGACGTCGAGCATCCCGTAGTTGCGAAAGACGTTCTCACCCTGGGGATTCACGCCGGGCGGGGTGGGCGAGATGTGCTGCGTCCAGGCGTCGATGATCATGCGCGCGGCAGCCCGAGCACGCGCTGTGCGATGATGTTCCGCTGCACCTCGGAGGTGCCGGCGTAGATGCTGGCCGCGCGCGACCAGAGGTACTCGTACTGCCAGCGGCCACCGTCGATGGCGCGCGGCGCACCGCGCTCGAGGTCGCCATAGGGGCCCTGCATGTCGAGCGCGAGGTCCTTCATGCGCTGGTCGACCTCGCTCCACACGAGCTTGAGACACGAGCCCTCGGGGCCGGGCTGCCCGTTCCGCATGATCTCGCTCACGTTCTTGTACGCGAGGCCGCGGAGGATCTCCGTCTCGATGAAGCTCTGGGCGAGGCGCTGGCGCGCGCGCGGGTCGGCGGCGGCCGGCTGCCCGTCGCGGCCGACGCGGCGGGCGAGATCGAGGATGTCGCGCATCTCGCCCTGGATGCGTGCGTGGGGCGCCGAGCCGCTCCGCTCGTGGGCGAGCGTCGTGATGACGATCGTCCAGCCCCCGTTCACCTCGCCGACGACGTTCTCGCGCGGCACGCGGACGTCGTCGAAGAAGACCTCGTTGAACCAGGCCACACCCGTCATCTCGACGAGCGGCCGGATGGTGATCCCGGGGGTCTTCATGTCGACCAGCAGGAACGTGATCCCCCGGTGCTTCGGCGCCTGGAAGTCCGTCCGGGTGACGAGGATGCACCACTCGGCGAAGCGGGCGTAGCTGGTCCAGATCTTCTGCCCGCTCACGTGGAAGGTATCGCCGCGGAGCTCCGCCCGCGTGTGCACCGCAGCCAGGTCGGAGCCGGCGTTCGGCTCCGAGAAGCCCTGGCACCACATCTCCTCCCCGGTCAGGATCTTTGGAAGAAAGCGGTGCTTCTGCGCCTCGGTGCCGTGGTGGATGAGCGTCGGGCCCACCAGGGCCGGGCCGACGCCGATGTCGATCATGCTGGGCGCCCCGATCCGGGTGTACTCCTCGGCGAAGAGGAGCTGCTCCATCGGCGACGCGCCCCGGCCCCCGTACTCGCGCGGCCAGTGGAGGCCGGCCCAGCCGCCTTCGTGGAGGCGGCGCTGCCACCAGCGGGCGAAGCGGACCTTGTCGGCGGGCTCCTCGGGCTTGCGGAACGCGGGCGTGCCCCAGCCCGCGGGCAGGTTGGCAACCAGCCAGTCGTGCACTTCCTCTCGGAAGTGCTCCTCGGCGCGGGAGAGCCGGAAGTCCATCGGGGAGGGCCGGACGGCTATGGCACTTGTGCTTCGCGGCCGTCAACAACACGGCGGGTGACGACGGGGAGGCTGTCGGCTGGTCGGCGACCTGGTGGGGCGCCCACCGCCCGTCACATGTGACGCTCCTGGCCGACCGGCAACGCAATTCCGGGCTGCTTTCGCTGGCACGGGCGCTGCTCGCCGCGCCGAAAAGCCCCCCATGGAAAGGAGCCACGGATGATCCTTCGTACGTTGACCGTCGCAGTCGTCCTCGCCACCGCCCTGCCTGCCGCCGCCCAGACGGCAGCCGGCCCGGTACAGCCCACCGCTCCGATCGCCATCAACCGGAATGTCTTCAACGGAACGCTGAAAGGCTTTCTGGCCCCCGATGAATTCATCCTCGACCAGAAGCTGTCCAACCTGGCTTTCACCGGCTTTTTCGGGTCGGCCAGTGGCTCTGCGGTGACCGGCTACGTGTACGACCCTGCCAGCATGCCGAGTC
>VBKG01000389.1 GCA_005879585.1 Deltaproteobacteria bacterium
GGCTGTCCGAGCCGGACGGGGTCCGGCCGCCCGCCGCTCTGGGACGCGTCGATGATGACGCAGCCCGGCAGGCCGAGGCAGAGCGCGATCTGGAGGTATCGGCGGATCATGCGGCGCGCCTCAGGTTCTGCGATAGAAGGCGGCCACGGCCTCGACGACCGTCTCGACCGCCCGCTCACCGAGCTCGGGATACAGCGGGAGCGCGAGCACCTCGGCGGCGGCGCGCTCCGCCTCGGGGAAGGCGCCGCGGCGGAACCCGAATGCCGCGAGCGGCGGCTGCAGGTGCAGCGGCATCCGGTAGTACACCTGCGCGCCGATGCCCGCGGCAGCCAGGTGGGCCTGCAGGGCATCCCGATCCCGTGCGCGCACGACGTATTGATGGAAGACGTGCGCCTCACCGGCGGCGACGGGCAGGACGAGAGGCGCGCCCGGGGCGCCGGCGAGACCGGCGTCCTCCAGGAGCCGCGTGTAGCGCGCGGCGATCGTCCGCCGCCGGGCGTTCCAGCCGTCCAGGCGCGGCAGCTTCGCGCCGAGGGCGGCTGCCTGCACGGCGTCGAGACGCGAGCACATGCCGAGCGACGCATGCACGTACGGCGTGCTCGAATGACCCTGGTGCCGCTCCTGCCGGACGTGGGCGGCGAGCGTCGCATCGCGGGTCAGCACCATACCGCCGTCGCCCAGCGCCCCCAGGTTCTTGGTCGGGTAGAACGAGAGGCAGCCCGCACGGCCGAACGCGCCCGCCGACGTGCCGTCGGCCCGCGCGCCGATCGCCTGCGCGGCGTCCTCGACCATCCACTGCCCGCGGCGCTCGGCGAGTGCCGCGAGCGCACCCATCGGGGCGAGCCGCCCGAAGAGATGGACGGGTAGGATGCCGGCGACGCGCTCGTGCGTCGCGGCCAGCGCGTCCTCGACCGCCTCGGGATGGAGGTTGAAGGTGGCCGGATCGATGTCGGCGAAGATCGGCCGGGCGCCGAGCCGCACGATCGTGCTGGCGGTCGCCCAGAAGCTGAACGGCGTGGTCAGCACGGACACGCCCGGCCCGACACCGAGCCCGCCGAGCGAGAGGAGCAACGCGTCCGTGCCGGATGCGACGCCGATCGCGTGCGGCACGCCGCAGTACTCCGCCACCGCCGCCTCGAAGCGCTCGACGTGCGTCCCGAGCACGAACGCCTGGCCCGCGAGTACGTCCGCCAGCGCCGCCCGCACGTCGGCGCCGACCTCCCGGTCCTGCGCGACGAGGTCGAGAAACGGGATCTTCATCCCGCTGCCGTGAAGGCCACGGCGCCGTAGCCGACCACGTGCTCGTGGTCGTCGCCGGCGTCGAGCGAGGTGGCGTGCGCCAGCACCTCGCCACCGGTCCCGGGCGGGAGCGCGCGCAGCAGCACGTCGAGCGGCGAGCGGCCGCAGATGGTCGCGCCGGTCCGCTCGACGTAGCGCGCGAGGCCGTCGGCGTCGCAGGCGGCGATGTGGTCCAGCGCGTCGTCGTCGAGCTGTGTGACCGCGCGCGCGACGGTCGCCGGATCCGCCGGCGGCACGGGCAGGTAGTCGAAGCGCCGGCCGTAGTGCACGAGGTCGGAGCTCACGACGACCAGCGTGCCGGGCTCCATCAACGGACGGAGCGCGGCGGCGAGCGTCTCGCCGTCCCCCGCGTCGAGCCGTCCGACGAGCATCGGCACGAGCGTGATCCCGGGGCTCATCACCTGGAGCCACGGCAGCTGGACCTCCACCGCGTGCTCGCGGAGGAAGACGGCGGGATTGGCGCGCACGAGCGCGCAGCGCGTGAGCGCGTCGAGCGCCGCCCGGTCGAGCTCGAGCAAGCCGAGAGGCGTCCGGTAGGCCGTCATGGGCAACACCGCCGCGCCGCGAAAGGCGGCGAAATGGCTCGGGCCGACGACCACCGCGCGTCGCCAGCCGGGTCCGGCGGCTGCGAAGGCGCGCGCAGCGGTCGCGCCGGAATACTCGTAGGCCGCGTGCGGGACGACGATCGCGACGACACGCGGACGCGGCGCACCGTCGCCCAGCATGGCGCGCACCGACGCCACCAGCACGTCGGGCGCCGCCGGGTACCAGCGGCCGGCGAGATGCGGCTCCTTCACGTGCGGCACCGGTCCGGTCGCGTGGCTCACGGCTGATTGCCGAACCGGAGCCACAGGCGGCGGACCTCAGGCTCGTCGAAGCACCGCGGGCAGCTCACCACGTCGACCGGCTCCAGCACGCGCCGGTACGTGATCGGCGCCTCGTCGTCCCGGCGGCGCACGGAAGCTTCTTCGGTACGGCCCGTCCGCAGCAGGTAGTAGCCGACGACGTAGCCGGTGCGCGTGTGGCGCGTCCCGTCGACGGTGGCTCCGCAGCGCCCACAACGGAGGTCCAACGGGCCGCTCGAATCCATCCGACGCGAAGCTGTACGGACAAAGCCGCGGGTCCGTCAACCGGCTCGCGGCTTTGATTCCGTGTCGCGCGCCGGGTAACGTGCCATCGGGCTACGATGGCACGACCACGGTGGGCGGGCCTGCTCCGGCGCATCCTCGCCTGGGGCGCGGTGGCGGCGGTTCTCGCAGCCGGGGTCGCGGCGTTCGTCGTCTATCGCGAGGTCACGGCGGACCTGCCGCCCGTCGATCAGCTGCTCAAATACCAGCCGCCCGTCGCGACGCGCATCTTCGCCGACGATGGCACGCTGATCGGCGAGTTCTACGTCGAGCGACGCTACCTCGTGCCGCTCGCCACCATCCCGCCGCACGTGCGCCTCGCCTTTCTCGCGGCCGAGGATGCCGATTTCTACCGGCATCACGGCGTGAACCCGCTCAGCATCGTGCGCGCCTCGATCGCGAACCTGCTGCACCACCAGGTCGTGCAGGGCGGCAGCACGATCACCCAGCAGGTCGTGAAGGCCCTGCTGCTCACGCCGGAGCGGAGCTACGAGCGCAAGGTGAAGGAGCTCGTCCTCGCGCTCCGGCTCGAGGCCAAGCTCTCGAAGGACGACATCCTCTACCTCTATCTCAATCAGATCTACTTCGGCGCCGGGGCCTACGGCGTCGCGGCGGCGGCGCGGGCCTTCTTCGACGTCGACGTGGGCGACCTCACGATCGCGCAGGCAGCGCTCCTGGCGGGGCTGCCGCAGGCCCCGAGCCGGTACGACCCGCAACGCCACCCGCAGCAGGCGATCGCACGTCAGCACCACGTCCTCGAGCGAATGCGCGCCGAGAGCTTCATCGACGCGGGCCAGTACGAGGCGGCACGGGCAGAGCGGCTCACGTTCACGCCGCACCGCGCCGGCACGTATCTCGCCGCACCCTGGTACGTCGAGCACGTGCGCCGGCTCCTCGAGGAGCGCTACGGCGGCACCGCACCGTACCAGCTCGGGCTGCGCGTCTACACGGCCGTCGATCTCGGCATGCAGCGCGCCGCCGAGGCGGCGCTCCGGGCGGGCCTCACGGACCTCGATCGCCGGCAAGGCTTCCGCGGTCCCGTCCGCCACCTCGACCTGCGGAAGGCCGACGCCTTCCTCGCGCATCTCGCGGCCGCGAGCGTGCCGGACGCGGGGCGGCCGGTGCGCGCGGTCGTCACCGAGGTGCGGCCGGCCGGTCTCGTCGTCCGCTCCGCCGCCGACCGGGGCACGCTCCCTGCCGACGGGCTCGTCTGGGGTAAGACCCGCGTCCTGCCCGGGACCTTTCGCGCCGGCGACGTGATCTCCGTCACGCCCACCGGGCACAACGGCGACGGCACACCGCGGTTCGCGCTCGACCAGGAGCCGCAGGTCGAGGGGGCGCTGGTCTGCATGGACCCGTATACCGGTGAGGTCCGGGCGATGGTCGGCGGCTTCGATTTCAACCGCAGCCAGTTCAACCGCGCGGTCCAGGCTCGCCGCCAGCCGGGCTCCGGGTTCAAGCCGCTCGTCTATGCGGCGGCGATCGAGCATGGTTACACCCCCGCCTCGATCGTGCTCGACGCGCCGATCGAGCTGCCGAACGGCAATCAGCCGGCCTGGGTGCCGCGGAACTACGAGGGCAAGTACTTCGGACCGACTCCGCTCCGCATGGCGCTCGCGCGCTCGCTGAACAGCGTGACGGTCCGTCTGGTCGACGCCATGGGCATCGACTACGTCCGCAAATCGCTCGGCCGCTTCGGTCTCCAGGGACCGCTGCCGCGAAACCTGTCGCTCGCACTCGGCAGCGCCGAGGTCACGCCGCTGGAGCTCGTGCGCGCCTACGGCGTCTTCGCGACGCTCGGCAAGCGGTTCGACCCGATCTTCATCACGCGCGTGACCGACAGCGACGGAAACCCGCTCGAGTTCGGGCACACCCGCCCGCATTTCGAGCCGGTGATGAGCCCGGCCACCGCCTACGTCGTGACGAGCATGTTGGAGTCCGTCGTGAAGCACGGGACCGGCCGCAAGGCCGCGGAGCTCGGCCGGCCGGTCGCCGGGAAGACCGGCACCACCAACGACACCCACGACGCCTGGTTCATCGGCTTCACGCCGGACCTGCTCGCCGGGGTCTGGGTCGGCTTCGACTCCGAGCGCTCGCTCGGGGCCCACGAGACCGGCGGCCACGCCGCCGCTCCCATCTGGACCGAGTTCATGAAGGAGGCGCTCGGCGATCGGCCCGTGGTCGACTTCCCCGTTCCCGAGGGCGTGACGTTCGCGCAGATCGACCCCGCGTCGGGCCTCCGCGCGGTGCCCGGCGGGGAATCGGAGCTCGAGGTTTTTCTCACGGGAAGCGAGCCGACGCGCTACGCGACCGCGCCCGAGGCCAACGGCATCGAGCCGGCCGCCGCGCCCGCCGACGGATCCGTCCCCGATACGGACTGAGTCCCGCGGCGCAAAAGCGCTCACAGCCGCCAGTACGGCGCTTGCGCGGCGCGCACCCGGGCCAGCACCGGCTCGGCGTGACGCGCGTCGCCGCGCGGGGGCGCGGGCGCGTCAGTGGTTCCTCGCATGGCGCCGAGGACCGCATCGACACCCTCCACGAGGGCTGCGGGATCGTACCCGCCCTCGAGCACCGCGGCGATCCGTCCGCCGGCCGTCTCGCGCGCCAGCGCGGTGCACGCGCGTGCCATGGCGGTGAACCCGGCCGGCGTCACCGACATCGCCCCGAGCGGGTCGCGATGATCGCAGTCGAAGCCCGCGGAGACGAGGACGAAGTCCGGTGCGAACTGCCGGCAGATCGGCATCACGACCTCGTCGAAGGCGTGCGTGTATTCGGTGTCGCCGAAGCCCGCGGGAAACGGCAGGTTCACGGTGCGCCCGGCCGCCGCACCCTGCCCCACCTCCTCGGCCGCGCCCGTGCCCGGGTAGTACGGGTACTGGTGCGTGGAGACGTACAGCACGTCGGGGTCCGCCTCAAAGATGTGCTGCGTGCCGTTGCCGTGGTGCAGG
>VBKG01000390.1 GCA_005879585.1 Deltaproteobacteria bacterium
CACGGACAAGGTGCAGAGCTGGGTGGGAATGCGCTCGGTGATGCCCTCCTCCGCATAGCCGCCCAGGGAATCCGAGAAGACGCTCCAGCGTTCGTATCGTGCCGCGAGGTAGCCCGTGCCGGCGAACGCGTTGCCGTCCTCCAGCAGGTGGTACACGTCGATCGGACTGACGCTCACCTGCGCGACGTGTCCCTTCACCGTCAGGGAGCCGTAGTTCCCCGCAAGCCACGCATAGGGCGCAAACTCGAATTCCCACCGCGGCCGTTCCTCGGGCGGCCGTTCCTCGGGCGCGGCAACGGTCGCGAGCCCGAGAAGCAATGCGACCCCCAGGAGCCATCGCGTCCGGCTCATGGGCTTGCCGCCGGACAGCCGCGGACGCACTGCACGAACTGCTGCGCACATGCGGCCGAGCCGGGCATCGCGTTCTCGACCGCCTTGTCGCGACAGGTGGAGGCGGCGGCCTGTGCGGCGGTGACGCACTGGTCTAGCGACGGACCGCCGCTGGGGTTGGCTGCCTGACAGGCCATCACGGCTGCCCGCTGCTGCGCGGTGCAAGCCATGAGGGCCGCGTCGAGCGTCGCCTGCGTCGGAGCCTGGCACGCGTCGCGAGCGTCTCCGCAGCCGACGAAGCACGTGAGGTCCTTCTCCAGGCACGCGCTCGTCGTGACCGCGAAGGTGAGCCTGCAGGCCGCGAGCGCCGCCGTGAAGGCGGCCTTCCCCTCCGCTCTGCACGCCTGCACGCCGCCCGGCAGCGCACCCGGGCGGCAGCCGTTCGCACAGCTACGGAACTCCACGCGGCAGTCCCTGAACATATGCCGGACGCGCCGGACAACGTGCCGGCGACACTGGAAGGCGGAGACCTGCGCCTGGAAGATGCAGATCACCCGCCTCGTCGAGCCGAGGGGGAACCGGTCCCGGCATGCGGCCTCCGCTCGAACCCGCTCGACGTCGCAAAGAAGGAGCGCCGCGGACGCGCCCGTGCCGTCGCGGCAGTCCTGCCGGACGGACCGACATGCGTCGACGCACTGCTGATCGCGCTCGAGACAGCCATCCGTCGCGTCTGTGAAGGCGCCGGACGCGCCCGAGGCGCAGTCCCGGAACTCCGCCCTTGCGGCTTGCAGGCAGGGATCGCTGCACGCACGCCCGGCGGCCGCAGCGGGGGACGCGCGGACCACCGCGAGGAGCGCCGCGAGCGCGAGGAACGACCACGAGGCGCTCACGCGCCTGCCGTCCACCGGCGCTCACGCGGTCGCTTGCTATGGCCGAGCCTGCCGTCGAGCACGGGCGATCCTGGATAAAATAGGCGCCGCTTGCGGCGCCGTCTTGCCATTTTGCGCCAGTGCGCGCGCCCGGCTGGCGACGGGGGGGGTGCTGCTACTGCGGATGCCGGCACTCAACGCGCGCCGAAGTGCACGTGGATGCGGCGGCCCTCGAGCTCCTCGACGAGGAGCGCGAGAATCGCCCGGATGCTCCGCTACACGCTCCCGCCGGATCGTCGCCGTGCCGGTCGCTCGCAAGGCCTGCGCGATCCACTCGGCATCGAGCGTCTCGCTGAACAGCTCGAAGCTCGAAGACCAACTACAGCCTGTGGATAAAAAAAGATCCAGAACCCGGTCAGTTATGCCTTAACTGACCGGCATTGGGACTAGCCACGGCGGGGCGCAAAACGCCACGCGTCCGCCCGCCGTTTCGGTGCACTAGGGTGATTGCGAGCATTTCGATCGCCCGCTGGTCGAGGGCCCGGTCGTCGACAATCACCTGCAGGGTGGGGCCCGCGAGCCCCCGTACCTGTTCCGCCGCCGCGCTGGAAGAGACGATGACGTCCACGCCCCGCACCAATCGACCCAGCGCGGCCCCCGTGGCGGGGCACGCCCCGACGAGCGCGATGTTCGGCAGGCCGGCGTTGGCGATCGAGTGCTCGAGGTTGTGGGCGATCTCGGCCGCGGCGGAAACCACGCCGACCCGCGTCCCCGACGGGAGCTGGGCCAGGCGGTGGAGCGTCTCGAGATGTGCCTCTGCGAGGAGCGCGATCACTGGGATCCCCATGCCGCGGAGGTGCCGCTCTACCACCGGGAGATGGCAGAAGCTCGTGACCGCAGCCCGCCAGCGACGGGCTGGCTTCTTGCGCCGCACGGCCGTCGCCAGCGCCCCAAGGAGCATCCTGTCCACGCGGACGGGAAGCTGGGCCTCGAGTGCTCGGGCAAAGAAGTCGAGCTCCGGCGGGCTGCACTCGACGAGGAGGATCGCCATCGTTCCCTGGACGGCGGCGGGCCGGACCCCGGCCAGACTCAAGACGCCCACCGCCACGTCGTTGGCAGTCATCCCGAGGGCCGCGGCCCGGAGCACCACGTCCTGCAGAAAGCCCGGGCGACGTTTGGGGAAGGGGTGGGCGGGCCGAGCCGTGGCGACGAACACGCCCTTCCCCCGCCGCGCTTCCACATACCCACTCCGCTTCAGATCCTCGATGACGCGCGCGATCGTATTGGGATTGACGCCGAGGAAGCCGGCCAGCTCACGGATGCTGGGCAGCGCCTGGTCCGGGGGGACGCCGCCGCTTTCGATGACATGCTTCAGTTGCTCGGTCAGTTGCCGGCGGATCGGGATGGGGCTGTGCTTGTCTACCTGTAGATGGACCGCGCTTCGCATGCTGTACCACTCAGTTAGGACGGTACACTAAAACTCTGTTAACCCCAAACGACCAGCGAACGGCAGGAGTCCGCCCACGTTTCGGGATCGCAGCCGTCGAGGCTGTAGTCGCGGTACCCGCTCGTGAGCCCTTCGGCGCCATCGAGGTGCCCTGTTGTCTCGTCGAGCACGGCGACGTTCGCCCATCGACACCTGGCCGCTTGGACTGCCTCGGAGTGAACCGGAAGGACGTCCGTACTCGTCCACGTTCCGATAGGGGAGCCAGCTCCCAACCGGCGGGCGCGGACGCTGATCAGGTCGCCCGTAACGGACGCGAGCGATATGCAGACGATCTCGACCGGAGCTTGCGCAGGCGCTCGATCGGGAACTGCACGTTGATGTCCCGGCGTCGGCGTGATCGTAGTGATGGTGGGTCACCATGAACTCGGCGGCATCGACGCCGCTCGCCCGCGGCAAAGCCGCGGCCGGCTCCGTCTGCGCCCGGGGGCGCTCCGCAGCGACACGCGGTTTGACCCCTGCAGGGGGACACGTTAGACATTGCGTGGTTCGCGACCCGACGCGGTCCGCGAGGGCCGCGTGGCACATGCGTCGCAGACGGCTCGCCGGTTCGCTCGAAGAGGATCCCCGATGGCGACGATGATCACCAGTGAATGCATCAACTGCGGGGCCTGCGAGCCCGAGTGCCCGAACACCGCCATCTACCAGGGCGGCGTCGAGTGGCAGGCGCCGGACGGCGCGATGCATCCGGCGCTGTCGAACGACATCTTCTACATCGTCCCGGAGAAGTGCACCGAGTGCGTCGGCTTCCACGACCAGGAGGCGTGCGCCGCCGTCTGTCCCGTCGATTGCTGCGTGCCGAACCCCGACATCCCGGAGACCCACG
>VBKG01000391.1 GCA_005879585.1 Deltaproteobacteria bacterium
CGAGGTCCCGGTGACGCAGCTCGATCCGCTCACCGTGATCGCGCACGAGCGGGAGAGCGGCGAGTCCGCGCACGTCGAGATCCCGGTCTCGGTCAACGGCGACTCCGTCGTCGTCTACAGCAAGGACAACCAGGGGAAACCGCGCCTGCACACCGTCGACCGGGGACGCGCGGTGAACTTCTTCGGGCCGGTCCAGCTACGGTACAACTTCCGGCCCTTCTACGACTACGGCCAGACGACGCCGAAGTTCTACCGCATCGATCCGAGCCGCATCGTCAGCATCTCGGTCGACTCGAGCGCGTGTCCGTGCGAATGGGCGTTCGGCGGCGTCATCCCGGTCGCGTTCACGCAGCCGACCGACGCGACGACGGACCAGCGCGTCCTCACCGTCGCCGGAACCGTCGATGCGCCCGACGTCACGGGCGGGAACCTGCGCGTCAACGGCTCGGTGCAGGGCGTCACGGTGGGTGCCGGTGCCTTCTCGGGCCAGGTGGTGCTGAGTGCCGGCGACAACACGCTCCGGGTGGCGGTCGACGGTCCGGACGGGCGTCGCGGCTGCGCCGAGCGGACGATCCAATCTACGACGCCCAAGACCACGATCTCGGCGACGCTCACCTGGAGCCTCTCCGGCGCGGACGTCGACCTCTACACCACGCAGCCGGACAACGAGACGGCATGGTACAGCCACGTCGCCACGACCATCGGCGGCCGCCTCGACGTCGACAACACCCAGGGCTTCGGTCCGGAGAACTACTTCCTCAGCTCGGAGGAGGGTGACACGGTGGTGCCCGGCGCCTACACCATCCGCGTCCACTATTACTCGGACCATCTGAAGACCCAGGACACGCCCGCGCGCGCGGTCCCGTATCGGGTCGTGATCATCGTGAACGAGGGGACGCCGTCGGAGAAGCGCGAGTTCCACGAGGGGACGCTCACCGTGGACAACTCGGGGAACTCGAGCCCGGGCGGGAGTGGACCGGACTGGGCGACGGTGGCCGAGGTGAATCCCGCTAGCCCCTAGGGCCGCACGAGCACGGCCCGGCGTCGCGCAGTTCAAGGGTCGATCAGAAACCAGATTTACGCTACAGCGCGCGCATGAAAGCGCGCGGAATCCCCTGGCCACGGGTGATGGGGCAGGCAAACGCCGACGGGGAATTCCGCATCGCCGCGCGCTTCTGGCGTATCCGCCTGCGTCTCGATCTCGGCTCCGAGAGCGTGCGGCTGACGGTCGAAGACGGCGCCATCCGCGCGATCGAGCCCTGCGCGAGCGACGGAGCGTGCGACGTCAGCGTGTCCGGCGACCGCGACTCCTGGGCGCGCCTCCTCGAGGCGGCGCCGCTCTGGCAGGACCTCTTCGGCGCCGCCGGCCGCGGCGACTTCGCGATCGCGACGAGCGACCCCGAAGCGTTCTACGCGTACTACCCGGCGGTCCGTCGGCTCGTCGACCTCCTCCGTCGGGAGAGCGGGAGCTGACCATGGACTTCTCGATCGATCACGACCTGCGCGAGACGGCGCGCGACATCGATACATCCCGCGTCGCCGTGTATCTCCTGACCGGCGAGTACGACTGGGCGGCGACGCCGGCGATGTCGCGTGAGCTCGCCGAGCAGATCCCGGGTGCGTCCTACCGCACGATGGAGGGCCTCGGGCACTTCCCGATGAGCGAGGACCCCGAGCGCTTCCTGAATTACGTGCGGCCGGTTCTGCACGAGATCGCGCGGCGGTGACCGTGGGTGCCACGCTCGCGCTCGTGCGCGCCGTCCGCCGCATCCGGTATGAGGAGATTCCGGCCGACGCGCTCGAGGTGGCCCGCCATTGCCTGCTCGACTTCCTCGGCTGTGCGCTCGCCGGCTCGCGCGAGCCGCTGACCGAGATCCTGGTCGAGTCCGTCGCCACGAGCGACGGGCCGGCGACGCTGATCGGCCGTCGCGAGCGCGCACCGTGGCAAGCGGCGGCGCTCGTCAACGGTGCGGCGGGACACGCCCTCGATTTCGACGACACGCATACGCTGATGAGCGGCCACCCCTCGGCACCGGTCGTGCCCGCGCTCCTCGCCCTCGTCGAGAAGGAGGGTGCTCGCGGCGCGGACCTTCTCGCCGCGCTGGTGGCCGGCATCGAGCTCGAGTGTCGTCTGACGGCGCTGCTCGGGCCCGGCCACTACGGCGCGGGCTTCCACTCGACGGCCACCGTCGGCGCCTTCGGTGCCGCGGCGGCGTGTGCGCACCTCCTCGGGCTCGACGAGGAGCGGTGGCTCCACGCGCTCGGGATCGCCGGCACGCAGGCCGCCGGCCTCAAGTCGGCGTTCGGCTCGATGGCCAAGCCGCTGCATGCCGGCCGCGCCGCCGAGACCGGGCTGCTCGCGGCGCTCCTCGCCCGCGGCGGGTTCACCGCCAACCCATGCGTCCTCGAAGCGCCGCAGGGCTTCGCCGCGACGCACGCCGGCGGAGAGCTGAGGACCGATGCGCTCGACCGCCTGGCGGACCGGTTTCTCGTCCGCGACACGCTCTTCAAGTACCACGCCGCCTGCTACCTCACGCATGCCGCGATCGAGGCGGCGGGGTCACTGCGCACACACCATGCGCTCGCGCCGGAACGGATCGCTCGCGTCGAGGTGCGCGTCGATCCGTCGCTGCTCTCCGTGTGCAACGTCGCCGAGCCGCGGACGGGGCTCGAGGGCAAGTTCAGCCTGCGCGCCACCACCGCGATGGCGCTGCGCGGCGATGATACCGCGGACCCTGCGACGTTCACCGACGCGCGGATGGCCGACCCCGGCCTCGTTCGCTTGCGTGACCGAGTCGCCATCGTCCCGGTGGCCGGCACGGGAGCGACCCGGACGGCGGTGACCGTCGACACCGACCGTGGACGGTTCGTGGCGGAGGCCGACACCGGCGTTCCGGCCGTCGATATGAGGGCGCAGCGCGAGCGCCTCGAGGCGAAGTTCCTCGCCCTGGCGACCCCGGTCCTCGG
This sequence comes from Deltaproteobacteria bacterium, assembly GCA_005879585.1. Classification (GTDB taxonomy): domain Bacteria; phylum Desulfobacterota; class Binatia; order DP-6; family DP-6; genus DP-3. The sequence continues at coordinate 2,968 of VBKG01000391.1, forward strand.
CCGCGCCCGGGCCGAAGCGCTCGCGACCGCGGCACTGACTGCGCACCAGCTCTCCGGCGCGGCAGACCTCCTGCGTCTGGTGCGGGCAGGTTGAAGGGTTATTTCAGCATCACGAACAGCCCGCGTTGGCTGTCGGTGTCGTTCGGCTGGCCGGAAGCGTCGTGCGTCTCGGTGAACACGAGCACACTTCCGTCGGGGCTCGCGAAACCGGAAGTCGTGCCGTTCGAACCGACGACGGTCACTGCGCCCGTCGCGGCCACGTTGTAAGTCGTGTTCGGCGATTCCGTCTTCGAGTTCTGACTCGCGGTATTGCCTGGGCAGAAGCCGCCGCTGCAGCCGGTGCTGACGCGGGTCTGGCTGCCGGCGAGATGCCCGGCGACACCGCCGCTGCCGTCCAGGTTCAGGATGCCGCTCTGGCCCTGCAGACCGCGCGAGCCGGGGCCGAGGGCGAACTCGTAGGACACGAAGCCGTATGACCCGTTCAGGCTGGCGTTGGTCATCCCGCTGCCCTGCTTCACGCCGATGACGATGCCGGCGTCGCCGCTGCCGAGCGGATCGCCGTCGACGAAGGCAAACAGGTTGCCATCCGCGCTCACCGCTCCGGGGTGCGCGACCTGGCCGCTTGGTGAGACCGTCAGGGCGCCCGTGCCGTCAACCGACACCGGCGCGCTGAAGCTGCCGCTGCCTGTGCTGCCGCTCACCGTTTCGACGTACGAGCAGCTCGGCCCGCCATTGCAGGTGATGTCCTTGGACAAGAGGCTGTTGCTGTAGGTCCCGTTGACAGTGCCGCCGGAGATCGTGATCGGGTCGTTGATTTGCGTGCTCGCAGATCCGAGGTTGAATGGAACGCCCTGCGCCGCGGT
>VBKG01000065.1 GCA_005879585.1 Deltaproteobacteria bacterium
CTCGGTCCCTTCGATGTGTCGGTGATGTCCCTTTGGATGGTGATTGTCGTACAGCACGGCCGGAATCTGCTCACCCCGGCGGACGAAGGCTAGCCGATATCGAATACGCTCTGGCCCTGACCGTCGTCCAGGCACAGCCCAGATCGCAACCTCGGTGATGTTGCCCTCCTCGTCGATCACCTTCTCACGGAGGACCAGCCTCGCCCGCCCCATGGGTGCAGGCATCAATATGCGGTATGAGAGGCCACATATCAATTACTTTATCGCGGACTCACGGGTTCGTCCCACCTCACCGACGCCGACGCGCTCATGTGGATCGAGCGGCCCCTCCGCGACCCACACCTCGGCGAGGCACCGTTTCGCTCGATGCTCGCCCGTCGGGCGGCACAGGCGGCGAAGAGTCTACGCGTGTAGACTTCGCGAGCGTACCCGGTTCTCCGGCGTGTCCCCGTATTAGCAAGGAACGCAGCTCCTGGCCTCGCTCCGGAGCAGACGACGCGTCTCTCGCGTGGTAGTGAGGGCGACGATGGAAGACGGCGATTCCATGGTCGACGAGTACTTGGACGCTGCGGGCGTGATCCGCACCTTCCGGCTCACGGTGTACGCAGGCTGGCAATTCCTCGAAGCCGTCGAGCGTCGCGACGGAACCTGGACGGGGCTGCGCTTCGTCCTGCCCGTCGCACCGGGCGAGGCGCCGCCGTGGGGTGAGATGCGTGCGAGGATCCGGGCGTGGCTGGCGCGCCGGGACGTCGCGCGGCACCCGCGGTCGGGCCAGCTCGAGCTCCTCGCCCGCTCGCTACGCGGCCAGATCGAATCGGTCGCCGACGACGACGGGCCGACGGTTCTGGTCGACGACCTCGAGATCGGCTGGAGCGAGCTGGGCGGCTTGCTGGCGAGCTATGAAGGGTGGCACATCCGGATCGAGATTCGGGACCCGTGCGAGGCCTTCGACTGAGTAACGATTGGGCCTTCAGCGAGGAAGACCTGCCGCCCTCATCGCCCGCGTGCGCGACGACATCGCGGCGATGCTCGACCGGTGGCGGTCGGCGTGATCATCGCCCGAACCGCCGCCGGCGGCGAGGAGCCACGCCAGGGTGCGTCGGCCGCGGCTTCGCATCCGTTTGCGCTCGCCGCTCGGCGTTGATCTTCGCGCGGGCCCGGTCCTCCGCCTTGCGGGTGCGGATGGCCGCGATACGCTCGCGGATGGGGACCTCGAGCCGTTCGGCCGACCGCTTCGTGTAGTCGAAACCCGTCAACGTGACGCGCGGCAGCTGCTTGCCGATGGCTCGCTCGATCGCCCGCAGGTCGCCTTCCTCCTCGGGCGCGACGAACGTGAATGCGTCGCCCGTCAGCTCGGCCCGCGCCGTTCGTCCGACGCGATGGATGTAGTCGTCCGGGACGTTCGGCACGTCGAAGTTGATCACATGGCTCAGCGCCTCGACGTCGATGCCGCGGGCCGCGATGTCGGTTGCCACGAGGACGCGGAAGCGGCGGGCCTTGAACCCGGCCAGCGCCCTGGTGCGCTGCGCCTGGGAGCGGTTCCCGTGGATGCGCTCGCAGGGGACGCGATGCCGGTCGAGGAACTGGGCGAGTCGGTTGGCGCGGTGCTTCGTGCGCGTGAAGACGAGCGCCTGCGGCATGTCGTTCCGCTCGAGGAGCGCCAGGAGCAGTGGGCTCTTCAGCTCCTGCGCGACGGGGTAGACCGCGTGCGTGATCCCGACCGCCGGTGCCGCCTTGCGCTCGAGGTTCACGGTGACGGGATCCCGGAGCATCTCGCGCGCCAGCCCGACGATCGACGAGGGCATCGTCGCCGAGAAGAAGAGCGTCTGCCGTCGAGACGGCAGGTGGCGGAGGATGCGGCGGATGTCCGGCAGGAAGCCCATATCGAGCATCCGGTCCGCCTCGTCGAGAACGAGGACCTCCAGGTGCTCGAGCTTCGCGTACGGCTGGCGGAAGTGGTCGAGGAGCCGGCCCGGCGTCGCGACGATCACGTCGACCGCGCTGCGGAACGCGTGCTCCTGCGGACCCATGCCGACGCCACCGAAGACCGCCGCGCCGGTGAGGGGTGTGTGGACGCCGAGCTCGGCGAAGTGCGCATCGATCTGCGCGGCGAGCTCGCGGGTGGGCGTGAGGATCAGGGCGCGGGTCACGCCGCGGCGCTTCGCGAGAAACCGCTGCATGATGGGAAGGAGAAACGCCGCGGTCTTCCCGCTGCCGGTTATCGCGCAGGCGAGGACGTCGCGGCCGGCGAGCGCCGGCGGGATGGCGTCTCTCTGGACGGTTGTCGGACGGGTGAAGCCGAGCTCGCGTGTGGCGCGGAGAAGGGCGGGGTCGAGGCCGAGGCCGGAGAAGGGCATGAGATCGCTACGAGCCCTTGCCCCGCGAACCGCGGGAGCGCCGACGGTGCCGCGAGCGTCCCGGCCGCGCAGGGGCGCGCACCGGCAGCGGAACGTGCCTGTGCGTGCCGTGATCGAAGTTGGGGAGCACGACGCGCGGGAGCGTCGCGCCGATCCCCTTCTCGATGTCGCAGATGCGCTCCTCCTCCGCTGGCGACACGAAGGTGATGACGTCGCCGGCGGCGCAGGCGCGGGCGGTGCGGCCCCCTCGGTGGATGTAGTCGTCGGAGGAGAACGGCACGTCGAAGTTGACGAGAGTGGATGCTGGTGGCGCGCACGCCGCTGCGGGTGATCGTGCGCGCGAGCTGGTCGGCGTCGCTCTTCCGCTTCATGAAGGGGGCAAACGAAGGTGCTCGCTATGCTCTGTCGCGCTGCTCGCGAACGTCGTTGTAACGCCGTACGCACTCGCCGCAGATGTAGACGGTCGGGCCGGCGATCAGCTGACGCGCGTCCTGGCTCTTGCCGCAGAAGGAGCAGGGGAGACACGACTCCTGCTTGTGGAGCTCTTTTCCGAGGTCCAGATGCCGCAGCGCCTCTCTCCAGACGTGCTCCTCCGCGATCATCCCGTTGCACAGGTCCAGGCACTCGTTGCAGATGTTCACGGACGGCGAACTAGGAAGCAGCGGGACCTGCTCGTCTCCGATGCCGCAGAACGAACAGGTATCACCCTTCACGGCGGCAACCCCTGCCGGTCATATCCCCAGTTGGACGTGTGACATCGTCGCAGCCTCCTTTGGAGTCCACGCGGAGCGCGTGGATTGGGGGCAAAGCACGGTGGCTTCCGCCGCTGCAAACTGACGCCACTACCTGACCGAAGGTCGCCGGCGCTCGTCAACGATCGCGGCCGGCAGCGTCAGGCCGGCGACCCGCGTGCCCGTCTCGTCATCCACCCGGAAGGTGTGGCCATGGTACGCCTTATCTCTGAAATCCGCGACGTCACGGCCCGGGAACTCGTGCTCGAGGTACTGACGAACAACTTCGATCGCCAGTTGCTGGTTCTCCATCCCGCGTGCTCCGTTATTATAGCCTCGGTTCAGGAGTGTCGGCCGAACCGTCGTCGCCCACCGGTGTCGCCAGCGGGTCCGGGCTGCGTCGGGGTTCTGGCGGCCGGTGTGTCGTCCCGGTCGAAGGGTTGTCCGAACCCCCGCCTGCCGTCGTCAGAATCAAGCGCCGATTCCGCTGTTGTCGGGGACTCCAACGCGGGAGATTGCCTGGTGTGGGACCGTTGCCCGAACGGTCTCTCGCCCGGGTCGATGACCGGTGTCGTCTGCGCCGCGGGACGTTCGGGTGGGGGCAGCGGGACCAGGGAAGTACGGAGGTTGACGGCAGACAGCCAGCCGTCCGCGTCGCTGGATGGTGCGCGGATGCGATAGTGCGCGCCGCCCGCGACGGTCGGTTGCCACGCGACCACTACGACTTCGACCCCGTCGGCCAGATGAACGGCCGAGCGGAGGTTCTTGCCGTTCTGGTCCGTGAGGAGCACGGAACCCCGACGGCCATCAGGACAGTGGACGAAGACCCGCTGTCCGACTGCGATGGCGGGAGGCGAGGTCGGCCGGGGGATCGACCGGCTACGGGGAGGGAAGGGTGCCAAGGAACCTCCTCTGGGAAATGCGCCTGAGGAGCGAGACGTCATACCCGGTTGCGACGAGAGCTTCACTCTCTGTGCTTTTCACGACGCCGTCAAACGCATGGCATCGCGCAGTCGCGGAGACGGCGGCGCTTGCTCGACGCACGCTGCTCGGGTGCCATGCAGCCTTGGGCGTGGAATTCGCAGATCGTCGGGGCAGCCGCTTGCACAACAGGGCCTGCGGCTTCAGGCGGCGCGCCGGACCCGGATATTGGCTTCCAGCCCTGCGGCGTCGACGAGCCGCAGCACGCGATCGATCGTGACCTTCTGCAGGCTCCCCGAGAGGATGCCGGTGACGGCGCTTCGGGAAAGGCCGGAGCGCGCGGCAAGCTCGGCATGGGTGAGGCCCCGTCGATCGACTTCGCGCAGGATGGCCGCGATGAGCTGCGCCTTGAACACTGCCTCGAGCCCACGGCTCTTCGGGATGCCGAGCAGCTTGGCCAGCCGGTCGGCAGACGTCTTCTTGCTCATGGAGTCGTCTAATCGACGCCGCCGACCGTCGAGAGTCTCCCGGCAGCCTGCTATACCCCGCGGGTAACGTTGCACCAAATGACGCGTCTCCGCTTTCGAGTCGACGCCCGGGCGGGCGGGTCGCGCGCCCGGGCGTCGCGCTTCCACACGCTCCACGGAGAGGTGCTGACGCCGGTCTTCATGCCCGTCGCCACGCGGGCCACGGTGAGGGGACTGTCGGTGGAGGACCTGCAGGCGGCTGGCTCGACCGTGCTGCTCGCGAACGCCTACCACCTGCTGCTCCGCCCCGGTCCCGAGGTGTTCGCGCGTCTCGGGGGCATACACCAGCTCATGCAGTGGGGCGGCTCGGTGTTGACCGACTCGGGTGGATTCCAGGTGTTCTCCCTCGCCGGGGACCGCGCGATCACCGAACAGGGCGCGGTGTTCCGCAGTTACGTCGACGGCACGCGTATCCTGCTGAGCCCCGAGCAGAGCATCGCCGTCCAGCAGGCCATCGGCGGCGACATCATGATGGCGATGGATCAGTGCATCCCGTCGACCGCAGACCACGCCAGCGCAGCCGCGGCGATGCACCTCACCCAGCGCTGGGCCGCACGCAGCCTCACCGCGCGCGGGGACTCGCCCCAGGCGCTCTTCGGCATCGTGCAGGGCGCCTGCTTCGAGGATCTCCGCCGGGAGAGCGCGGAAGCTCTGACGCGCCTGCCGTTCGACGGATTCGCCATCGGGGGCCTCGCCGTGGGCGAATCGAAAGCGCTCCGGGAACGGTTCACCGAGCTGACCACCGACCTGCTCCCCGATGACCTGCCCCGGTATCTGATGGGCGTCGGCACCCCGGTCGACCTGTTGGAGGCCGTGCATCGGGGTGTCGACATGTTCGACTGTAGCATCCCGTCCCTGCTGGCCAAGCAGGGCGTGGCGTTCACCTCGCGCGGCCGGGTGAATCTCTATCGCGGCGTCTACAAGCTGGCCGAAGAGGCCGTGGACCCGCGGTGCGACTGCACCACGTGCGGTCGGTATTCACGGGCGTACCTCCACCATCTGACCAAGGCCGGGGAAGTGCTCGGCTGGCAGCTGCTGACGAAGCACAACCTGCACTTCTACCACGCCCTGACGGCGACCATGCGTCGCCACGTCGTCACCGACACGTTCGCGGCGTACTACCGGGAGCAACGGGACGTGTTGATGCGCGGCGACGACGAGTACCCGTCGCGACCGCCGACCGTCCGGCGCCGCCGTCGCGATCCGCGCGCCCTGCAGCGTTTCGAGGTCCGGGAATCCGGGCACGGCTACGCCAGCGTGGTCCACAAGCGGTCCGGCGAGATCATGCACGCCGGGCTCGACCCGGCCGCCGAAGCGCAGGCCCTCTACGTCGACCAGTCCCGACTGGCGGACCGTCTGCGCGAGCCCCGGCCCGAGCCGCTGGTCGTGTGGGACGTCGGTCTCGGCGCCGCCCACAACGCCATGGCCGTGCTGGAATGTCGCGACGCGATCGAAGGGGCGCGGCGGCCGTTGCGGCTCGTCAGCTTCGAGCACGATCTCGGATCGCTGCGGCTCGCGTTGCGGAACGCGACGCGGTTTCCCCACCTGCACCGTGCCGGCCCCAACGACATCCTGCGGGCCGGGGAGTGGCGCTCGCCGGGATCGGCGGTCGTCTGGACGCTCCTCGAGGGCGACTTTCGCGCGCGACTGGCCGAGGCTCCGCCGCCGGACGTGATCTTCTACGACCCCTTCTCGGCGCGCACGGACACGGGGATGTGGACGCTCGAGTGCTTCGACCGGGTGTTCGCTGCCTGCGGCGAGCACGACACGGAGCTCTTCACGTACTCCGCGTCCACGTCGGTGCGGGCCGCGTTGCTGGCCGCGGGCTTCGTCGTGGGGCGGGGGGTCCCGACCGGCACGAAGCCCGAGACGACGCTGGCGATGACGCCGTCGGCCGCGCTCCGCTCCGTGGCACGGGGCCGCGTGCTGCTCGGCACGGAATGGCTCGAACGTTGGCGACGCAGCGATGCCAGGGTGCCGAGCGACGTCCCGGCCGACGGCCACGCCGTGTTCGCCGAGCGGATCATTGGACTCGCGCAGTTTCGGGGTGCGAGCGAGCCGGCATGACGTCGCCGCCGCTTCCGTGAAGGTCGTCCTCGTCACCGACTCGCGGGTGATGGCGAAGAGCGGCGGCCCCGCCGGCTCGCGCCGCGGGGCCGCCTGTCTTGCGGTCTCGTCTGCGGCTCGTCCTAGAGGGTCACCACGTTCTCCGCGGCCGGGCCCTTCGCGCCCTGGACCACGTCGAACTCGACCTTGGCGCCTTCACGCAGGCTCCGATGCCCATCGGACTTGATGGCGCTGTGATGGCAGAAGACGTCCTTCTCGCCGTCGTCACGCGTGATGAAGCCGAAGCCCTTGTCGTCATTGAACCACTTGACCGTTCCTGTCGTACGCATCGCCTACTCCTACTGGTTTTCGAATTGCCGGAGGTGCGCCGCTGCGCGTGTGCTGCATCATCCGCAGTTTCCGACCACTCGCCTTCGCGGGAAGCCCTCCCGCATCGGGGCTCCCCCGGACTCGGGGGACCGTTCGGAGCGATCCCCTATGGACCGGCTCCAGTTCCCGTGTCGGGGAACTTACCGGTCTTTATCTGATTCCTTGGGGTGCTTGCCAGCGAGTCGTCGGGGTGTCCGATGAAGCGCCCGTGCAGCGGTCCGGCCATCGGGGTGCGCCAGGAATCGGTGGCTGCCCCTTCGGCGGACTTCGGTGAAGCCGGTGCGGAACAGCACGGTGAGCACGCGCCGGGCGGGTAGCTCTGGCAGCCGCGCCACGAACTAGGCGGCGACGACGACTTCCACGGCAACCAGCGGCTGTTTGGGCGGCTTGCGCCCCTCGTCACGGAGCGAATTGACGTAGAACTGAAGCGCGCTCCGGGCTCGAGAGACGGCCTGTCGCCGTGTCCGTCCGTAGACGTGACAACCAGGGACCTCCGGCACCGAGGCAATGTCGAGAAAAAGCATCGTCGCGAGATGCGTCCCCTGCGAGACAGGGAGTCCGTGTGCGTAGCGGACGCTCGTGCCGTCGGTCTGGAGGTGCCGCAGGACGCCGGCCTGCGTCCGACCCTGTCGGCCCAGTCACCCAGCAGGTCGCGGCACTTCCCGTCGGCGATATGGCCGATCGCCTGTGTGAGTCCGAGAGGCAGGCGTCGTGGGTCGAGCTCTGGGAGAGCCTGTGCGATCGCCTGAAGCGGTGCCCCGCACAGACGCGCAGCGGACGGAGCTCGACCGTCGGCTCGATGACCTGGAGCAGGACGCCCCCACGGGAATTCCGTGGGACGACGTGGTCGCCATTGCCGGGTAAGCCGCGATCGCGCCCCGCCGATCCCCGGGCATGCTCCGCACCAAGGCATCGGCGGCGGCTTGCAGCTTACCCGCAGCCCGGCGATATTGACCCCCATGGCGCGGCCAGCGTTGCAGATATCGAAGCTGACGCCCGCGGAGCGCCTGCGCCTCCTCGAGGAGCTCTGGGAGAGCCTGTGCGACACGCCTGAGGCGGTGCCGCTCACGGAAGCGCAGCGGACGGAGCTCGACCGTCGGCTCGATGACCTGGAGCAGGACGCCCCCACGGGAATTCCGTGGGACGACGTGGTCCGCCGGATCCGTAATTCCAGGTGATCCTGGTCCTCCGGCCCGCCGCGGCTGCGGACGTCGAGGCGGCGTACCGGTGGTACGAGCAACAACAGGTCGGGTTGGGCGACGAGTTCCTCGAGGCGGTACGGGCTACGCTGCGCGCGATCGCTTGCCGTTGGTAGCAAGCGCGACAATCGCGCGCGCGCCGACGTACGTTTTCCCCGATCCCGGCGGACCCTGGATCGGCAGCACGCCGCGGTCGAGCTCGCGGCAGAGCCGGACCGTCGCGTCGACGAGGAGCTCGTCCGCGCGCCGGAGCGGCGCACCGATCCCCGAACGGCGACGCGGCGGCCGGCGGCACAGGAACTCTGAAGCGGCCCGATACGGGCCGTCGCCGTCGAGCCCCGCCGTCGCGATGTGGTCGGCGAAGGCCAGCAGCGAGTCTTCGAGGTCTCGGGCGGGTACGATCTGCTCATGGAACACGCATACCGGGTTGGAACGTAGCGAGAGGCTTGATACCGTTCCGGTTTACGAGGGAGGCTCTGATTACGTTGGAGGATCTCGCCGGTGGCTTCGCGGTCGGCACAGAAGAAACGTGACCTCTTCTTGGCGCTAGTTAAGAAGGTCGGCCCTTTGCCGACCTCGGCGTTGGCGTCTGCGGACCCGCCCCGCCAGCTGGTGCGGAGTACGCAGGACACTTCAGTCCAGCTCGCCACGAGGGTGCCGAAGAACCTGCATCGGGCGCTGAGACTGTACTGTGTAAGGGCCGGCGTGTCCCTCATGGAGTTCGCGGCGCAAGCGTTGGAGGAAAAGCTTGCCCGTAAGGCACGGCAGAATCGTCGGCGAGCGCGGGCTGACTGATCTGAACTGACCGTCGCGAGCAAGAGTCCGCGGGCGGCGGCGCGTGACCGGCCGCAGGCGAGGATCATGTCCCCGGGGGTGGTGCTGAGCGAACACGCGAGGCAGCAAGCGGCCCGTCGCGGCGTTGCAGAGGCCGTCGTCCTCGAGGTCGCGAGCGCGCCGGAGCAGACGATGGCGGTTCGCCCAGGACGTGAGGTGCGGCAGAGTAGGGTCACCGACCCCGGAGGACGCACGTACCTTGTGCGGGTCGTGACCGACCGCGTGGATCGGGACATCCGCGTCGTGACGGTGTATAGGACCAGCAAGGTGGCGAAGTACTGGAGAGCCCCATGAAGGTCGAATACGACGGCGAGACCGACACCCTGACGGTCATACTCCGCCAGGGGGTCGTCGCGGAGAGCGATGAGGACAAGCCCGGGATCATTCTGGACTACGACGACGCGGGGAACCTGCTCTCGATCGAAGTCCTCGATGCGTCGCGGCGGGTGGAAGAGCCCCGGCACGTGACCTTCTCGACCAACGGCTAGCGCCTGGCGCTCGAGCAACCAGCGGGAAGCGGCGGTCCGCCCGGCGGGAGACTGCGCTGACGTTCACTCGCCCGCGGAGGAGGTCTCGCGGGCGCGCAGTCGACGGGGAGCGGCGCCTGGTCCCGGTTGGGTATCCGAGAACCGTCGAGGACCGTCCGCGTAGACGCCATTTTGGGGACGTGAGTCTTACTCTTCCCGGTGTCTTCGAGCTCTCAGTACTCGTTCCGGATGCTCTCGCACAATCATCTTGAGCATGGCCATTTCGGACGGATACACGACGCCTGCTTGACCGATCAGAATGCTCGCATTACCGTCGCCGAAGTGCTGCTGAAGGCGAAAGTCAGAGGCGGTCGGCTCCTCCTCGACGAGCCGACCGACCTGCCGGAAGGCACCGAGGTGGAGCTTACCCCGGTCCTCGACGACGACCTGGATGCAGCGGAGCGACGAGCTCTCGAATCGTCGCTTGCCCGATCGGCCGCCCAGCTTGCGCGTAACGACCTCGTCGACACCGACGACGTGCTGCGCCGGCTCGGACGGCCGAAGCGGTGAGGCGGCGACGCGTCCGGTTCACGCCCGAGGCCGCTGCGCAGGTAGAAGCCGGCGATCGCTGGTGGCGCCAGCAATCGCCATTGCCCGGTGAGTCGCGGTCGCGCCCTGCCGATGCCCAAGGATGCTCCGCACGAAGGCATCGTTTCTCGTGGGTCTCGCCGCGGTGACGCTATCGCAAACGAGCTTCATCGCCCGCGCGGTCGCGTCGGCTTCACGACCTCCGCCTCTGGCAGCATCTCGATGCGGAAGATGCTCTCCAGCTCGTCGGACGCGATCCGCTTGGCACCGTTCTTCCTCCGGGTGGTCACCCCGAGCACGTCTCGCGTCGCGGCCCCTTGGACGAGATCCTCCTGGTTCACCTGGCGCAGTGTGAAGAAGAGCTCGGGCCGCTGATCGAGGCGTACGCCCACCCCGTACAGCGTCGCCGCGACGTGCTTGCACATGACCGCGGCGTCCGGGCAGGAGCAGCGCATCCGGATCTCGCGCGGCTCGGGAAAGAGGCCGCGCCTGCCGTCCGTCAGCACCGCGAGGACGTCGTCCGGGAGCTCGCCGCGCAGGAGTCCGATGACCGAGCCGATCTCGCTCCCGCAGGCGCAGACGACGCCGCGCCAGCGGCGAGCCGGGAGCGGCGCGATCGAGACGTCGACGGTGTACAGTTCGTACCCGGCGACGTACGCGCGCGCGGCACCCGGAACAATCTGGAGGTCGAGAACCGAGCCGTTCCGCGCATAGCTCCGTCCGCGCGGCAACCGGCTCGCGAAGTCGCTGTAGCGCTCGAGGTTCTCGCACCAGGCGCGTCCCCAGAAGGTGCGCACGATCTTCCGCCCGTCGACGACGATGGGCGCGGCCCGGCGCTTCTCCGCACGCAGGAGGCGGCGAAGCTCGAGCGCGCCCCGCGCGCGCCGCGCCCCGACCGGGAGGTACTCCCGGAAGAAGTAGTCCGCCGGCATGCCGGGCCTTTTACTGCTCCTCGCTCGCACGCGCCAGGTCGAGCGACACCAGGTCCAGCAGCTCGCGGTCTCCGAGCTCGGTCAGCATGCGTTCGGCCCCGTCGGCCTCGACGAGCTCCTCCGCGAGCCCGAGCTTCGACGCGATCAGCGCGTCGATCTTCTCCTCGATCGTCCCCCGGCAGACGAGCTTGTGGACGAGGACGTTCCGCTTCTGGCCGATGCGGTACGCCCGGTCGGTCGCCTGGTTCTCGACGGCGGGATTCCACCAGCGGTCGAAGTGCACGACGTGCGAGGCGGCCGTCAGGTTGAGGCCCGTGCCGCCGGCCTTCGTGGTGAGGATGAAGAAGCCGATGCGGTCGTCCTCCTGGAAGCGTTGGACGAGGCCAGGACGTTGCTTCACCGGCGTCGTGCCCGTGAGCACGAGGCCGGGCAGTCCGAAGACCGAGCCGAGGAACTCGGCGAGCGGACCGGTGGTCTCGCGGAACTGGGTGAAGACGAGCGCCTTCTCCTGCTTGGCGGCGATCGCCTCCGCGATCTCGCGCAGGCGAAGGAGCTTCCCGCTCCCGTTCTCCTTCCAGCCGCCGTCGCCGAGGTAGTGCGACGGGTGGTTGCAGATCTGCTTCAGCCGGAGCAGGTACGCGAGGACGATCCCACGGCGCCTGGTTTCGTCCGGCCCTGCCCGGAGCTCCCGCGCGAGCGCGTCGACAGTTCGCTGGTAGAGCGATGCCTGCACGGGGGCGAGACCGCAGTACGCCTTCACCTCGGTCTTGTCGGGCAGGTCCGCGATGACGTTCGGATCGTTCTTCCGCCGCCGGAGAAGATACGGCTGCACGAGCCGGCGCAGCGGCGCATACGGCTCCTCCCGCCGCCTCGCGAGCGCCTTCGTGAAGCTCGTGAACGCGCGCGCCGATCCGAGGAGCCCCGGGTTCAGGAAGTCGAAGAGCGACCAGAGATCGGAGAGCCGGTTCTCCACCGGCGTCCCGGTGAGCGCGAGCCGGCTCCGCCCGCGGAGCGTCTTCACCGCGCGCGTCTGCCGTGCTCCCGGGTTCTTGATGTTCTGCGCCTCGTCGAGGACGACGAGCGACCAGGGCGTCGCCGCGATCCATTCGAGCCGCGCCACTGTCCCGTAGCTCGTGAGCACGACATCCGTGTCGCCCAGCTCCGGGCGCGCGAGCTCCGCGCGCGACATGGCCGACGGATGCGCGACGACGACGCGCAGCGACGGCGCGAAGCGCGCCATCTCCGACTGCCAGTTCGCCAGCAGCGACGCGGGCACGACGAGCAGATGCGGCGCGCCGCTGCGTCCGGACCGCCGGTCGAGCAGGAAGAGCGCGATTACCTGCACGGTCTTCCCGAGGCCCATGTCGTCGGCGAGGCACACCCCCAGGCGGAGCTGGGTCGCGAACCTGAGCCACCGCACGCCGACGCGCTGGTAGGGCCGGAGCTCCGTCCGGAGCGCCCCGCCGGGATCGGCGGCGGCGAGCTCGCCGGGACGGCGAAGCGCGGCGAGGGTCCGCTCGAGCCACTCTCCCGCGACGATACGTTCCAGGCCGCCGCTGTCGAGATCGGCCGCATCGTCCTGTCCGATGCGGGCGCCCGCGAGGAGCCGCATGCCGTCGAGGAACGACATGCCGTCGGAGCCGGCGGCGCGCTCGACCGCGCGCCAGTGCGCGAGGACGAGCTGGAGGCGCTCGCGGTCGAGCTCCACCCATCGTCCGCGGATGGGGACGAGCCCGTCGGCGCTCTTCATGAGGGCGCGCAGCTCGGCGGGCGTGAGCCGCTGTCCGTCGAGCGTGACGTCGACCGAGAAGTCGAGCATCGCGTCGACGCCGAGGCCGCCGGGCGGCCTGGTCCCGACCGAGACGGTCACCTCGGGCCGCCCCGGCCGCCGGGCGTTCCACCAGTCCGGCACGCGCACGACGATCCCGGCCGCCTCGAGCACGGGGATCTCCTTGAGAAACCGGTACGCCTCGGCCGCCGTCCAGGCGAGCGAGTGGTAGAGGTCCCCGGACTCGAGCATCGCGCCCACGAGCGCGCTCTTCCCGGCCGCACGGTGCACCGGCACGAGCAGCGAAAGCATCGCGCTCTTGTCGCGGCGGTCGGAGGAGTCGGTGAGCGCACGCGACAGCGGCACGTGGACCGCCTTCGTCGCGGCGCGGACGGTATACGTGGCGAGGAAGGCGAAGGGATGCGCGGCGTCGGCGCGATTCTCCGCCAGGTGGAAGCAGACGCGACCGACGAGGTTCCACACCGGATCGAGAGCGTGGAGCCAGCGCTCGACCGGGCCGTCGTGCCGCGCGATGGCCGCTCGACACGCCTCGCCGAGCTCCGTCCACCAGCGTGCGAGCAGCGTGGCATCGACGTACTCCGCGCCCGGCATCGGCGGGACGGCGTCCGCGAGCCGGGCGAGGTCGTGGTCGGGAGACGCGACGACGATGCGATCCCGGTCGGACTCGAGGTCGGGCGAGGCGCAGAGTCGAGTGACGAACAGCTTGCCGACGTCGCGCAGGAACCCGATCGGGGGATCGAGCGTCGTTGCCGGCTCCGTCCCGCCGAGCACGAGGAGCCCGTTGCCGGTGCCCGCGGCGAAGGCGGTCGCGATGCGACGGCGGGCGGACGGGCCGAGGCCGTCGTCCCGGTCGCCGGGGACGAGGTGCGGTGTTCCGTTGGGCGCGATCCGGACGGTGAGCGCCGCCGCGTCGGTCAGCTCGACGTCGACGGCCGGAGCTCGGGAGGGCGCCACCGCGTGACGGTACATGGCGAGACGATCGCGGGCCAGATCCGAGGAGGGGAAGTCTCCCCCGCAGCCGTCGCAGCTAGGGTGCGAGTTGTCGGCGGCGTCCTGCGGCGCTCTCGTGCTGCGGACGGTGTTCGCAGGGCAAGTGATCGAGGGAGATCGGTTCGGTCCGGTGGGCATGAGGTTACGGCTTGTGTTAGGTTCCTCGTATGGCCGATCCGGCACGAGAACTCGAATCCAAGGTCCTGAAGTTGCCGGCAAGGGCTCGCGCTCGCCTCGCCGTGCGCCTAATCGACAGCTTGGATCCCGACGTGGATCCCCACAGCGAGGCCCTCTGGCTCAAGGAGGCGGAGCGTAGGTTGCGAGAGCTGCGGAGCGGTACGGTAGCTGGGATCCCCGCGAAGGACGTCTTCAGGAAGGCTAGATCGACGCTTCGGTGAGAAGCGTCGAATTCCATCCCAAGGCACAAGCTGAGCTGATCTCTGCCGCGCGATTCTTCGAGGGCAAGAGTGTAAATCTCGGGCTTACGTTCATCCGCACGGTTCAGCGCACGACTCAGAGGATACCGGCGTTTTCCAACCGCGGTCGTCGCTTCGGGCGCCATCTCCGACGTCTGCTCGTTCCCGGGTTCCCATACGGTCTTCTCTATCGAGCGCCATCTGCCCTGCCTCGTCGACGACGAGGTAGTCGAGCGCGCCTTCCGCGTGGTCGTCCGCCCAGAGCCATGCGGTGCCGCCGACGACGGCGCCGCGTGCGACCGCCGCGAACGCGTCGCCATTCGATGTGAACGGATCGGCCACGTCGTTGCTCTTGTGCGCGACGTCGAGCGTGACGCCTGCCGCGTCGGAGCGCGTGTAGTGAGGTGATGGCTTCACGCCGTGAAAGCCCTTGAGGCCGTGCTCCCAGCATCCTCATCGAGGACGCAAGCGCCGTACGAAGGTGTGTCCGCCCACAGCACTGCATCGTCACAACAGGTTTCTGAATTCTTCGGGTCGCATCCTCGCGTCCTTCAGTATCTTGGCCAGCAGCTTCGGTCCCACACGCTCTGCGTGATGAAGCGCGAAGACCATGGTCCGGCCATCGGGGTGCGCCAGGAATCGGTGGCTGCCCCTTCGGCGGACTTCGGTGAAACCGGCACGCAACAGCACGGTGAGTACGCGCCGGGCGGGTAGCTCTGGCAGCCGCGCCACGAACTACGCGGCGACGACGACTTCCACGGCAACGAGCGGCTGTTTGGGCGGCTTGCGCCCCTGGTCACGGAGCGAATTGACGTAGAACTGAAGTGCGTTCCGGGCTCGGGAGACGGCCTGTCGCCGTGTCCGTCCGTAGACGTGACAACCAGGGACCTCCGGCACTGAGGCAATGAAACGACCGTCCGCTTCACGGTCGATCGTGACGACGTATCGAAGCTTCGTCCCGCCGGAGCCTTTTGTGCGCACGTGGAGACAGTACGGGATCGTTTGAAGACTTGCCAGCCCGGTTGACTGCATTGGTTCGGAAGATCGTTCGGCGACACGCCTCTCAGCGCCGACCGCGTGGGCGACGGCGGCCGCCGCATGTGGGCTCACGCCGGCGGATGTTCTACCGCGCGCGCCAGCTCCCTGAACCGACAGAGCCCGTTCACCATCCGCATCTGCGCCGGCGTCCGGCACTCCTCGAGCGTTCCGGCGGGTACGACCTGCTCACGGAACACCGCCGGCGGATGGATTGTCCGTCGGATATTTCGGGTGTGAGCGGATCGTCAGCAGCGTGTACGTATCGCCCTCGATCGTGAAATAGAAGCGCCAGTTGAGGGTGACGCGCGCCTGCCAAATGCCGCGTGCCTCGTCGTACTTCTTCGCGCGCAGCGAGGGGTGGCGGACGTCTCGAA
>VBKG01000392.1 GCA_005879585.1 Deltaproteobacteria bacterium
GTATCGCGGCGTCGCCGACTGGCCCGATGGCGGCGCCTTCGCGCAGCGCGCGCAGGCGCTGTTCCTCGCCGGCTCGATGCTCGAGAGCGCCCGCGACTACGAGCACGCGCTCGCCATGCACCACGAGACGGCGCAGCGGTTCGCCGGCACCGATTTCGGCCGCCGGGCGGAGGAGGCCGCGCGGCGGCTCGAGGAAGGAGGAGCCGCGCGGGCGATCGCGTTCCGGCGGCGGCTCGACGCCGCCTGGGACGAGCTCTTCCCGGCCACGGACCTGGCCCAGCGGAAGGGTGCGCGTGCGGCGCGCCCCGGGCTCATCCGGGCGGCCGAGCTTCTCGCCGGCGTCCTGCGCGACTTCCCCGAGCAGTCGCGGGCTCGCGACGTCGCCGACGCGCTCGGCGACGCGGACATGCTGCTCGGTCGTTACGCGCAGGCGAACGGCGACTACGAGCGGGCGATGGAGCTGGCGCGCCCCGACGCCGCCGACGCGGACCTCCAGCTCGCGAGCCTGCGCGAGAAGGTCGCCGAGGCAAACCGCGCGCTCCGCCGTCAGTGGTTCGACCGCATCGCCAAGGCGCTCCTCGCCGCGATCGTCCTGGGCCTCGCCTACACGAAGCCGTGGCGCCACCGCGCGAGCACCACGATGCACGCTGCGGCCGTCCTGGTCCTCGGCACCGTGCTGCTCGCGGCCCTGGCCGGCGCGGCCGCGGAATACGTCCGGGTCCACATCGACGAGGCGTCGCCCGTCGGCACGCTGGCCGCCGCCCTTCTCGTGCTGCTGCCCGGCGTCACCGGCGAGCTCGTGGCGCTCGGCTTTACCGCGGGGCTGCGCGGGCGACGATGGGACGTCGGCATGGCCGCGGCGCTCGGGGCGCTCGCCGCGCTCGCCGTGGCGACCAGCGTCGTGCACGCCTTCGCGCTCTTTCCGTTCCTCGACTCGAAGCTCTGAGCTTGAAACGCACCCCCACGGATGCCAAAGGATCCCCGGGGGAGCGGAGGGATGAGGACGCTGGACGTCGAGCAGCTGCGGGCACTCCTCCCGGACATCGGCACCGCCGGACTCGCCGACGCCGCGGCGTCGGACCGGCCGCTCCGTGGCCGCATCCTCAAGCTGAAGCTCGGCTTCAACCCGAACTCGTCGAGCGTCGGCACGACGGTGGTCGTGTTCCTCTGGAGCCTGGTCGCGTCGGGTGCGGTCCTGTCGTTCACCGCCGCCGTCCTGGCCCACCGGTTCAGGCGACGCACGAGGGACGCGTGACGCCGCGGTGGCGGCACGAGCGCTTCGGCGCGATCGTGGCGCTCGACGAGCCGCCACTCCTGGCGCACGTCGACCAGGAGCTCGCGCAAGACCTCGGCATTCCGCCGTCGCCGCTCTGGAAAGAGCCGCCGCGCGAAGCCCTCGAGGCGCCGGAGGAGGCGCACCTCACGCTCACGCGGCGCTGCAACCTCACCTGCACCCACTGCTACCAGGACAGCTCGCCGCGGACGGCCGACGACGACCTGACGCTCGCGGAATGGCTGCTGCGTCTGGACGCGCTCGCCCGCGCGCGGGTGTTCCACGTCGCAATCGGCGGCGGCGAGGCGCTCACCCGCCCGGATCTGCTCGACATCGCGGCAGCGGCCCGGGAGCGCGACATCACGCCGAACCTCACCACCAACGGCACGCTCGTCACCGAGGAGTTCGCCCGCCGCGCGGCAGCGCTCTTCGGCCAGATCAACGTGTCGATCGACGCGCTGCCACCGGTCCGCGTCTTCGGCACCGACAAGGCGACGGCCGGCATGCGCGCCGCGTCGATCCTCGTCCGCGCCGGGGCGCGCGTCGGCGTGAACGTCGTCGTCGCGCGGCAGAACTTCGACGCGATCGCGCCCGTCGTCGCCTGGGCGGCGGCGACGGGGCTCGTGGAGGTCGAGCTGCTGCGCCTCAAGCCGACGGGACGCGCGCGCGTCCGCTACCTGGAGGAGCGCCTGACGCGCGCGCAGCGCGAGCGGCTCTTCCCGCTCGCGCTCGAGCTCGCGAGCCGGCACGGCATCCCCGTGAAGCTCGACTGCTCGGCCGCGCCGTTCATCGCCTGCCATGCGCCCGACGCGGAGCGCCTCGAACGGTTCGAGGTCGCCGGCTGCATCGGCTCGCTCTCGCTGCTCGGGGTCGACGAGCGGGGCAGGACGTCGGGTTGCTCCTTCTATCCCGCGTCCACGGACGACGTCCTCGACCTCGCGCGCGGCTGGGACGGGTCGCCGGCGTACGCGCCCTTCCGCGACTACGTGAGGACGGCCGAGGAGCCGTGCCGGTCGTGCCCGTACCTCCGGAGCTGCCGCGGCGGCTGTCGCGCCGTGGCACTCTTCCTGACCGGCCGCGGCGAGGCGCCGGATCCGGAGTGCCCGCGCGTCGAGGACCACTGCGCGCGGGCGTGATCGCGGCGATCCTCGCCCTCGCCGTCGCGGCGGCGGGCGCCGACGAGCCGACGCACGCTCGGCGGCTGCTCGCGCTGCTCGCCGGCGTCGCGGCGGAATACGGCGAGGCGTTCGCGGACGACGGCACGCTCGCGCGGCCGATCGAGCTCGACGAGGCGGCGTTGCTGGTCGACGACGCGCGACGCGAGGCCGAAGGTCTCCCGTCGGACGTCGATCGCCGGCTCGCCGCCCTCGGCGAGGCGATCGCGGCCCGTGCGCCGTCGGCCGCCGTCACGGAACGGGTGCATGCCATCCGACTCGCCGTGGAGGACGCGACCGGTGTCGCCGAGGACGTCATGCCGCCCGCGCGGCCGTCGCCGGCCCGTGGCGAGGCGATCTACCGCGCGAACTGCGTGCGCTGCCACGGCGAGCGCGGCGCGGGCGACGGGCCCGACGCGGCGACGCTCGAGCCGAGGCCGCGCGATTTCACCGACGCCGCGTTCATGCAAGGCGAAACCCCCGCCGACTTCTTTCGCGTCGTCTCGCTCGGTCGGCGGCGCGCCGCCATGCCGGCGTGGGAAGACGTGCTGTCGGTGCAAGAGCGGTGGGACGTCGTCAGCTATCTCTGGTCGCTGCCGGCTGACGTTCGTCCCGCACTCGCGGAGGTACGCCGCCGCCTCGATGCCGCTCTCACCGCGCACCGCCTCGGCGAGCGCACGGCGGACGAGCTCGCGACGGACGCCTATCTCGCCTTCGAGCCGCTCGAGGCGCGGCTCGACACCGCGGCCGTCGGCGAGGTCGAGCGCGCCTTCCTGCGTTTCCGGACGGCGCTCCGGCAGGCACCGGGCGCGCGCGAGGTCGACGCGGCCGCCGCCGCCGTCCGTGCTGCGGTCGACCGGGCGGAGTCTCCGTCGCCCGTCGACGTGCGGTGGGTCGCCGGCGGCGCCGCGGTGGCGCTGCTGGCGTTGCTCGTCAGCCGCGCCCGTTCCGGCGCGTCGGCTCGGCGGCGACGGTCCCCTCCTGCCGGAACCGGCGCG
>VBKG01000400.1 GCA_005879585.1 Deltaproteobacteria bacterium
GCTCAAGGACTTCAAGATCCGCTACACGCACTCCGTCCTCGGGTATGCGTGGTCGGTGCTGAACCCGCTCATCTTCTCGGTGATCTACTACCTCGTCTTCTCCGTCTTCATCCGCTTCCAGGTCGCCAACTATCCGGGGTACCTGCTCATCGGCATCGTGCTCTGGAACTTCTTCTCGGAGGGCTCGGCCAACGGCGTCGGCTCCCTCATGGCCCGGGCGGGCATTCTGAGCAAGGTCGCGATGCCGCGCCAGATCGTCGTCTACGCGGCGATCCTGAACGCGCTGATGACCTTCGCGATCAACCTGCTCGTGCTCGCCGTGCTGCTGCGCCTGGTGGGCATCCCGCTCCATGCTTCGATGGCGGTGTTCCCCCTGTTGCTGCTGGACCTCGTCGCCCTGACGCTCGGCGTGTCGCTGCTGCTGTCTCCGTTGCACGTCCGCTACCACGACATCGGATACCTCTGGGGCCTCTGCGTGCAGATCGGCTTCTGGCTGACGCCGGTGATCTACGTCGAAAGCATGATCCCGGACCGCTGGCGCTGGCTTATCGTCACGTACAACCCCATGGCGCGCATCGTCCAGTACAGCCGCCAGTCGCTGATCGTCGGCACCTGGCCCGACTGGTCCGGTGTGGCAAAGACCTCCATCGCGGTCGGCGCCGTGCTTCTCTTCGGCTCGCTCGCCTTCCGCCGTCTCCAGGTCCGTTTAGTCGAATTCTTCTAGCATGAACGCCATCGAGGGTAGCGTCTAGAGGGATAGGCGGTGCCCGGATCCTCCGCAGCGCCGCCGGGGTTCTCGGAGCACGACCCAGCCGGCCTCGCACACTACCTATTGAGCTTCCGTTGGCCGTGGCGCGATCGGGACGCCGAGTGCCAAGCCGTGGACGACGGACTACCGCTGTGGCGCCAGATACTCGCCCTTGTCCCGCAGCCCGCAGCCCGTGGCCGCGCACTCGAGATCGGAAGCCCCCCATTCCACGTCACGCTTCTCCTCCAGCGGCTGCGAAACTACGACATGACGCTTACCGCGTACGCAACGGATGGCCGGACGCACATGTCCCACGAACTCGACAGTCCGGAGTACGGCGAGCACTACACGTTCCGCTGTACGTGCTTTGACATCGAGCGCGATCCATTCCCGTATCCCGATGGCGCGTTCGACCTCGTCATCTGGTGCGAGGTGATCGAGCATCTCACGGAGAATCCCGTACACGCGCTCGGTGAAATTCATCGCGTGCTGCGTCCGGGCGGGCAGCTTGTCGTCTCGACGCCGAACGTCACGCGCTGCGGCAACATCACCGGTCTGCTGCGCGGGCGGAACATCTACGATCCGTATCACCTGGGCACACCGCTCGGCGGCTCGCGGCACAGCCGAGAGTACACGCTACGCGAACTCCGCGACCTGGTCGCCGGCTGTGGATTCTCCGTCGAACGCGCCGAGGCGAGGGACCTCACCCCCCCCGCCGGTGTGGCGCAGCGGCTATTCCGGACCTTCATGTACCGCATGGTCGCGTCGTTGACTGGCGCGACCTACCAGGCGCATCTCTTCCTTCGGGCGGTGCGGACCACAGCGCAGCCTCGCGCGCATTTTCCGCCCTGGCTGTTCGCGCCCGCTCACCTGATGCTTCACAGCGCACCGTTGGGAACCCGCGTCGTCATGGGTGAGAACGATGGCGGCCACACGACGTTCGGGTGGGACGCGGTACGAAGTGATCCCAGCGGCGTGCGATGGCGGCGTGCGGCCGACACGGCGGATGTGTACCTCCTGAGCGCCGGCCCGCTCCGCCGCGTTACCGTTACATTGGCCCGCGGGCGCGGCGAAGTGCAGGTCTGGCACGATTCCCCGGGGGAACCGGCGGTGCTCCTCAGTTCCACGGCGTTCGAGGCGGGCGACGAATGGTGCGACGTCGACGTCCGCCTTTCCACGGACTACGAGCCGGGCCGCCGTCTGCACGTACGTTTCGACGTACCGGGTGGCGTGGACGTGCGCACGGTCGCAGCGCACCAGTCGATCTGACGATCCGCGCGACGGTGCCCTTTCAAGGCCCCGCGCGGCGCCGTCGCTACGGGTGATCGTCCCGCGGCTTCTCGGCGACCACGGACCATCTGCTTGCCGAGGATCACGTGCGCGAGCGGCACGCGCAGATAGAGCCTCACGAGGACCGGCCACATCGCACGAGAACCGTCTCGGCGCCGTGCTCGAGGGCGAGCCGCATGACGCGTTGTTGCCGCCCGCGTACCCCCGGTTCTTCGGGAGCGGCAGCGCCGTCACGGCGGGGAAGCGCGCGCGGATCGCCGCCGCCGAGCCGTCGCGCGAGCCGTTGTCGACGACGACGATGCGGGAAATCCCCGAGGTCCGCGCGCGAGGCTCTCGAGACAGGCGAGGGGTCGCGCCGGTTCCACTTGAGCACGATGATGCAGACGCGCGCGCGGTCGATGGTCACGGCGAGCGCGCGCACGGCGCGGCCGGCGGCACCGTGCCTCTTTTGCGCACGCGCGCTTCCCTGTTACTGTACGACGATGCATTGCTCCCGCCCCGAGGCCCGCCGGCCGTCACGTCGATGGATCGTCAGCGCTGGTACCTGATCGTCCAGCTCGCGCTCAAGGGGCGTCTGCGTGCAGATCGGCTTCTGGCTGACGCCGATCATCTACCTCGACACGATGATCCCGGAGCGCTGTCGCTGGCTCATCACGTACAACCCGATGGCGCGCATCGTGCAGTACAGCCGCCAGTCCGTGATCGCCGGGAGCTGGCCCGACTGGTCCGGTGTGGCGAAGACGTCGATCGCGGCCGGCGCCGTGCTTCTCTTCGGCTCGCTCGCCTTCCGGCGTCTCCAGGTTCGCCTCGTCGAATATTTCTAGGATGAACGCCATCGAGGTCCGACACGTCTCGAAGACGTTCCGCATCCCGCACGAGCGGCACACGACGCTCGTGGAGCGCCTCCTTTCGCTCTTTCGGCCGCCGGCCGTCGAGACGCTCGCGGCGCTGGACGACGTGACGCTCGAGATCCCGGCGGGACAGTTCGTCGGCGTGATCGGTGCGAACGGCTCGGGTAAATCGACGCTCCTGAAGATCATGGCCGGCCTGCTCGTCCCCGACGGCGGCGACGTGCAGGTGAACGGCACGCTGTCGCCGCTCCTC
>VBKG01000401.1 GCA_005879585.1 Deltaproteobacteria bacterium
TGCCACTACGGCGAGTCGTCGGGCACGACGGGCGCGTCCAACTCGGTCTGGCTGACGGCCTCCGACCTGGCGCGCTCGGCGCAAGCGGTCCAGCGCACGCACCCGGACGTCTTCGCGCCCGGCCGCGTCATCTTGAACCGGTTCCCCTTCATGGCCGCCCCCGCCCACCTGATCCAGCTGATCGCCCAGGCGGGCGGCGGGGTCGCGATCCCAGCGGGCAATATCAACTGGGATGTGCCGTTTCCGCGCGCGCTCGAGCTCGCGGTCCAGACCGGGGCGCAAGTCGTGGCCGGGCTCCCTCTCGAGCCCGTGGTCCTCGGCGCGATCGCGCGGGCGCGCGGTCTCGATCCGGCTCGGGACATGCCCGTCGACGCGCTCTTCCTCGGCGGTGCACCACTCCCGCCCGCGCTGCAGGGGCGGCTCGCACGCGACTGGGGGGCGCGCGTGATCGAGCTCTACGGCTCCACGGAGACGATGCTGCTCGGCACGTCCTGCGCCGCCGGCACGCTCCATCTCGAGACGGCGCTCGCCTACTGCGAGGTGCTCGATCTCGAGCGTGGCGAGCCCGTGCCGGACGGCTGCGAGGGGGAGCTCGTCGTCACGACGCTCGGCATCGAGGGAAGCCCGCTCGTTCGCTTCGACACGGGCGACGTCGTCCGGCGGGCCGCGGGTCCGTGCGCGTGCGGGAGCCCGCGGCCGGCCGTCACCGTACTCGGCCGGGCCTTGGACCGCGTGGAGGTTTCCGGGCGCTGTGTCCATCCCTACGAGCTGATCGACGCAGCGGCCGCGGCCGCCGACGCACTTGGCAGCGCGGTCTTCTTCGCGGTTCTCCTTCCCGGCCGCGTGCTCGTGCGGATCGAGGGGCAGGCACGGGTGGGAGACCCGGTGGCGGCCTTCCGTGGGCGCCTCCCCGATCTCCCGATCGAGATCGAGGAGGTGGCGGCAGGCGACCTGCTCGACGTCGAGATGCTCTCGCGAAGCCCGCACGTCTACAAGCCTGTGGTGCTGAGTGATTGGCGCCGGCCTGGGAGGAGGATCCTCACCGTGATCGAAGGGATGATGGAGTGGCCCCGCCCGGGCTGGGCCGAGGGCCGCCGCTGGCTCGCTCGTACGCTGCGCACCGCGCGTCGCCGGCGGCGCCTGGTCCGTGAGCTTCGTTTGGCCGCGCGGTCGCGGCGCTGATATAAGGCCAGCGGCGGCACCCATGGCCGGCTTTCGCTTGGACGTCGAGGCGCTCGAAGCGGCACGCGAGCGGGCGGCGGCGCGCGCCCTGTCGGACGAGGCCGGGACGCTCGCACGGCGAGCCGCGTCGGGAGACCGCCTGACGGACGACGAGCTTGCGGTCCTCCTCCTCTCGCCGCGCGTCGCGACCGCGGAGCTCATGGCCATCGCCTGCGCCCGGCGACCACCGGGCGGTCCGCGGCTCGAGACCTTCTCTCCGCTCTACCTCACCAACGAGTGCGACGCGGAGTGCCTGATGTGCGGCATGCGCCACACGAACGACGCGCTCGTCCGCGAGACAGCGGATCAGGAAACCGTCGAGGGTCAGCTCGAGATCCTCCGCCGCCGCGGCCTCCGCGGCGTGGCGCTGCTCACGGGCGAGTACCACCACGGCCCCTTCCGGCGTGCGATGATCGCGCGAGCGGCCGCGGCGTTGTGCGCCGCGCTGGCCCGCGGCTTCACCCACGTGCTCGTCAACATCGGCGCGCTCGAGGCGGTGGAGTACGCCACGCTGCTCGCCGGCGTGCCGCGTGATGCCACCGGGCGGGTCCTCCCTCGGCTCACGATGTGCACGTTCCAGGAGACCTACCAGCCGCGTGCGTACGCACGCTTCATGGGCACGAATCCCGAAAATCCGCGCAGCGATTTCCTCCGCCGACTCACCAACTTCGATCGCGCCTGCGACGCCGGAATGTGGGTCGCGAATCCCGGTGTGCTCCTCGGGCTCCACTCGGACCTTGGCTTCGAGCTGCTCGCGCTCCTCGCCCACGTTCGCCATTTGCGGACCCGAGGAATGGAAGTCTACGTGAGCCTGCCTCGGTTGCGGCGGGCGAGCGGCACGCCGTATGCGGGCGCGGTGAGCGACGACGAGCTCTGCCGCGTCGTCGCCGTGCTCTCCTTCGGCGCGCCGGAGGCGAAGGTCGTCATCTCGACGCGCGAGCCGCCGGCGATCCAGCGCCAGCTCGTACCGATGATCGGCGTGCTCACGCCCGGCTCCCCCGGCGTCGCGCCCTACACCGAGACGGGGGCGCGCTTCGCGCTCGAGGCGAGCCAGTTCGAGGTGCTCGACCACCGGCCGATCGAGGCCATCCTCGGCGAGTACCTCAAGGCAGGCGTCACGATCGACCGCTACGAGCCCGCGGGCGGGGCCTGACGCGGCCGTGCGCCCGGCGCTCGTCCTCGGGACGAACCTCGTCGTCGGGACGGCCACGCTCGGCTACGTCCTCCACCGCTTCGGCGCCCCGGCGGTCGAGTTGCTCGCCAGGCCGCCACAGCTGCTGCTGCTGGCGGCGTTCCCCGCGGCGGTGACGGTTGCCTTCGTCGGCTACGCGCTGCGCTGGCGGATCCTGCTTGCCGGCCTCGGGGTCCCGCGCGGCCTCGGCCGCCTGACGGCATACCGGGCGGCCGGGCAGAGCCTGTCGTCACTCATCCCGAGTGCAAAGCTCGGCGGCGAGCCGCTCCGGGCGCTCCTGCTGGTGCGCGACCGCGTGCCCGGCGGCGACGCGATTGCCAGCGTCGCCGTCGATCGGACGCTCGAGATGGGGGCGGGAGCGGCCTTCGCCTGTGTCTACGCGGCGCTCCTCCTCCGCCGCGGGGTCCCGGAGCTCGAGGGCGCGTTGGTCACCGTCTCGCTCGGCGCCGTGGCCCTGGCCGCAGGGGTTGGCCTGACCGCCCGCCGTCTCCGCCGGGGCTCCGGGCTGGTGACCGCCGTCGCGCGATCGATCGGTCTCGACCGGCTGCGCTTCGTGCAGGGGCAGATGAACATCCTCGCAGCGGCCGAAGACGCCGCCGCCCGACTCGTGGTGCAGCCGGGACGACTGCAGCGCGCCTTCGGTACGGGGGTCGCGGTGAACCTCCTGGTACTCGTCGAGTATCATCTCCTGCTCGCGGCCTTTGGGCTGCCGGCCGGGGCGCTGGCCGTGGTGGGGGCGATCTTCGCCACCGGGGCGGCGCACTCCTTGCCCGTGCCGGCCGCGGTCGGCGTCCTGGAGGGAGCGCAGATGTGGCTCTTCGGGGCGCTCGGGCATCCGCCGGAGGTCGGACTCGCTGTCGGGCTCGCGGTGCGGCTCCGGGAGCTGGTCTGGATCCTGCCGGGGCTTCTCTACCTCCTC
>VBKG01000402.1 GCA_005879585.1 Deltaproteobacteria bacterium
TGCCGCCGCCCGACGGGCCGATGATGGCGACCACCTCCCCGCGCCGCACCTCCAGGTCGATTCCCTCGAGCACCGGTCGCCCGCCGAGCCGCGTCGCGAGCCCGCGGACCGTGACCACCAAACTGTCGTTCATGCGGGCGTCGGGCCGAGGCGCCGCTCGAGACGGCGCGCGAGTCGCGACAGCGGGTAGCTGAGTGCCAGGTACAGCGCCGCGCAGAGGAGCCCGGGCGCGAGCCAGCCGCGCACGTCGACCGCCGTGATCGTCATCTGCTTCGTCAGCTCCACCACCGTGATCACCGACACGAGCGAGGAGTCCTTCAGGAGCGCGATGAAGTCGTTGGCGATGCCCGGGAGCGCCACGCGGAGCGCCTGCGGGAGGATGATCCGCCGGAGCGTCAGCCCGCGCGACATGCCGAGCGCCGCCGCCGCCTCGCTCTGCCCCACCGGCACCGCGTCGAGGCCGGCGCGGTAGAGCTCGGCCTCGTATGCCGCGTAGTTGAGCCCGAGTCCCAGCACCGCGGCGGTGAACGCGGTGAGCGGCAGGATGGGTGCCAGGCCGTAGTAGAGGACGTAGAGCTGCAGCAGCACGGGCGTCCCGCGGAAGAGCTCGACGTACGCGCCGCCCGCGGCACGGAGCGCCGGCCCCCCGTAGCGCCGCGCGACGCTCAGCACGAGACCGCCGGCGACGGCCAGCGCCATCGCCAGCACCGAGATCACGATGGTGAATCCGGTGGCACGCAGAAAGAGCGGCAGGTGCACCAGCGACAACGATTCGCGTCCCCGCGCCGCGTCGCCCGGCGGCTCGGTCGCGATCGTCTCCTGGCGCGCGTCCCACAGGTCCCAGCGGCCGAGGATCGCCCGCAGCTCCCCGTCGCGCGTCATTGCGGCCAGCGCCCCGTCCACCGCGGCCAGCAGGCCCGGCTGATCGGGTCGGACGGCGATCGCGTACACGCCGTCCCCGACGGTCGCGGCCTCGCGCAGCGTCGGACGCGGGAGGCCGTAGCGCGCGGCGATGATGTTGTCGAGCAGCACGCCGTCGATTCGGCCCCGCTCGAGGTCGAGGTACGGCTCCTCGACGCCCTCGTAGAGCACGGGCTCGACGGGCGACCGGCGCAAGATCTCGAACGCAAGCGCGCCCTCGAGCGTGCCGACGCGCCGGCCATGCAGGTCGTCGAGCCCGCGCGCGGCGTCGTCGCGGCGCACCACGAGCGTCTCCGTGAAGGCGTAGTACGGCCGCGTGAAGGCGACGCGGGCGCGGCGCTGCGGTGTCACCTCGATGCCGTTCAGCGCGACGTCGAAGTCGCCGCGCTCGAGCGACGGGATCAACGTCTGCCAGTCGTTCTGGACGAAGTCCGCCGCGACGCCGAGGCGACGGGCGAGCGCCCCGGCGATCTCGACCTCGAAGCCGCGGAGCCCGGAAGGACTGCCGGGGTCCTGGAAGACGTACGGCTCGCCGCCCTGCACGTCGCCGCCCCAGCTGAGCGTGCCGCGCGCACGCATGGCCGCGAGCCGGTCCTCGGTCGCCGGCCGGCCGCAGCCACACACGAGGGCCAGGACGATGAGCGCCGCCGTGATTTTCGTTTAGCGAAGGGCAGCGGGCCGGGCAAGGATTTCGACGCTGCGATGCGACGGCCCGGGACACCGTGCTATGAGGCCGCGCATGCGAACGCTCGCCGCCGCCCTGCTCCTCGCCGCCGCGCTTGCGTCCGCGCCCGCGCGCGCGGGCGACGCTACGGGCGCCTACGCACCGTACGAGGATCTCCTCGAGGTCCTCGGCGACCTCACCTGGCACCTCCGCGACGACCTCTACCGCTTCCCGCCGCCGAAGGACCCGACCGGCCACGACGTGTACCGCCTCGCGCTCAGCCGCCTCGAGCACTGGGAGAAGCGCTATCCGGGACGGCTCCGCGACGTCGTCGGCTATGCGCGAGCCGAGGCGCTCGAGCGTCTCGGCGAGTACGCGAAGGCGGCCGATGGCTACGGGCAGGTGGCGGTCGAGGGCTCGCCACTCGCCGACCAGGCGCGGACGGCCCGGGAGCGCGCTGGCGCGTTCGCCCAGGCGGCCGCGCTTCCCGAGGAAGGGCCGGACGTCAACGCGACACTCGGCGCGCTCCGCCGGAAGCTCGACGCCTGGGGCCGGCTCGTCGAACGCTGGACCGGCACGCCGTACGAGACGGCCGCGCTGGTCGAGGAGGAGCGTCTCGAGCGCACCGCGGCGATGGTCGTCGCGCGCAACCGGCGCATCCTCGAGGACGGCAACCTGACGGCGGAGCACGCGCTCCGCTTCCTCGTGCAGAAGCATGCCGACAGCCGCAACCTGCCGGACCACATCCTCCGCCTCGGCGACCTCTACGCCGACGTCGCCCGCGACTACGTCGAGCAGCACGAACGCCCGCTCGCCTTCGACGAGGACGAGTTCGTCCAGCGCGCCGACCGGGCGCTCGACATGTACCGCAAGGTCGCCGCCTGGGACGGGGCCCGCGAAAAGCCCGAGGCGCAGGGACGCTTCGCCGCGTTCGACGCCTACAAGACCTCCGTGCTCGCGCGCTACCGCTGATGCGCGCCGCGCTACTCCTCGCACTCCTCGCGTTGCCCGCACACGCCGACGACCTCGTCGGCGAAGCCGCGTCGGCCGACGCGGCCATCGAGGAGCGCGTCCGCCTGGTCCTCGGTCACCGGCTCGAGGGCAAGTTCGAGGTGCTCGACGCCGACGTCGCGTCGTTCGCCGCGCTCGACGACGAGCGCCGCGCCCGCGGCCTCTCGCCCACCGGCCTCACCGACGACGTCCGCTACCTGGCCGCAGGCCTCGCCTTCACGCGCGACGCGCAGCGCGACGCCCTCCGCGCCGTGCTCGACGCGCACCCCGACCCGATCGTCCGGAAGTGCGCCGAGCACCGGCTCGAAGTCGACGATGCGGCGCGGGCCGACCAGCTCCTGGCCGACGACCGCCACAACCGCCGCGCCGGCGTCGTCAACGACTTCGTCCGCCCCCTCGGCATCTTCTCGGGTGGCGCGCTGCTGGCCGCGCTGAACCCGTTCCTCCTGGCCGGGAGCGCCATCGACAGCGTCGCGACGACCGCCATCAATCTCTGGCACTACGGCCGCCTGTCGCGCCAGGAGCGCGAGGCCCTGGTGCACTACCGGACGCTGCTCGAGCGCGAGCCGGACACGGGCGACGCGCCGGAGATCGCGCGCGCGATCCGCCAGCTCGGGACCAAGCGTGCCGCCGCCGTCTGCGACGACACCGTCGCCGCCGGCCGCCGCGCGTTCGAGGCCCACGACCTCGATCACGCCGCGTTCTACCTCCTCGACGCGCACCGGCTCGACGGGTGCGGGAAGAAGGCCGAACGCCTGCTCGCCCGCACCGACGAGGCCCGCGCCCGCCGCGCCGCCGAGGAGGAGGCGGGCCGCTGGCCCGTCGACGACGCGCCCTCTCCGCGCCTCACCGAGCTCGAGGACTATCGCGCCGTCCTCGTCGCCACCGCAGCCGGCACACCGAGCGGCATGATCGAGGCGGCGAGCCACTTCCTCGAGCGGCACGACGGCAGTCGGTTCGCGCCGTCGGCGCGCTATGCGCGCGCGATCGGACGGGACCTGGCCGGCCATCACGAGGAGGCGCGCGACGCGCTGGCCGTCGTCGCGCGCGACAAGTCATCGGTCGGCCGGCACGTCGCGAGCCTGCTCGCGAGCCCGGACTTCGACCGCGTCGCGGCGATCGACGAGGCCGAGCGTCGCCATCGCCGCGACGTCGTGCGCTACGTCTTCCTCGGCGGCCGGGTGGATGGCCGGACGGCGGTCTACAACGCCGCCCAGCTCGGCGCCGCCGGCGTGCAGGCCGCCGAGTCGATCGGCATCTTCAACGTGATCGGCGTCGCGACGCGCGCCTGGCAGGCCTGGCGCCACGACCCGGTCTCGAACCAGACGATCATCGACCGTGGCGAGGAGCTCCTCGCGCGGGAGCCGAGCTCGCCCCACGCCGCGGACGTCCATGCGCGGCTCGCCGACGCGTACGAGCGCGCCGGCAACTACGGCCGCGCCCTGATGCACTACCACGCGACGCCGGACCCGAGCCCGAAGCGCATCGCGGCACTCGAAGCGAAGCTCGCCGACCGCATGCTCGACGACGCCGGTCACGCCGGCTCCGGCAACCGCACGCTGCTCGAGGCGATCGTCCGCCATTTCGGCGAGACGAAGGCGGCGGACAAGGCGCGGAAGCGGCTCCACGACATGCCCGGCACGGGGGAAACGGTGATCGCTCGCGACGTCCTCGACGCCAACCCCTGGCCGACGGCGAGCTGCGGCTCACGCTGTACAACGTCCCGGGCCCGGGGCAGCACGTGGAGACGCGTTCCCTGTCACCCGACGTGTATGCCCGTGCGCGCGGCGCCGCGGAGGAGGCGCTGTACGCGCGGCTGCTGACGGCGGAACGGAAGGACACCGACACGGGTCGGTACGAGCGATACATGCCGTTCTTCATCCAGGGCACGGTCGGCGACGACGGGGTCGCGGTCTACCCGGGCGTCAAGATGCGGCGCGATCGGTCCGACGATCGGGAGCTGTACGAGTAGCCAACGACACACGAAAGGAGAAACGGATGTCGACGCAACCCAGTCTCTATGAGCGCCTCGGCGGGATCTACAGCATCGCGGTCGTCGTCGACGACTTCATCGACCGCGTCATGGCGGACGCGCGGCTCAATGCCAATCCGGCCGTCAACGAAGCTCGCCACAAGGTGCCACCGCCCGGCTTCAAGTATCTGGTCACCGAGATGGTCGGCTGGGCCAGCGGTGG
>VBKG01000403.1 GCA_005879585.1 Deltaproteobacteria bacterium
TTCGCCCCTGGGGCGCCCAACCGGCTGGAAACGGAGGCGGCCACGCTGTATCTCGCCGGGAGTTCGGTGGACGGCCCGCCTGGACCGCGAGTCGAGCTGACCCTGGACCTGAGCTTCAAGCCGTCGGCGGCTGGGCGCGACGGGCGCACCTACCAGATCGAGGTGCTGGCGATCGACGATGCGGGCGAGGAGCAGGGTTTCACCCTGGCTGGGGTGTTGACCATCGAGTAGGGCCAACGCGGCGGCGCCGGGAACTGCAGCGGCGGTCGTCTGACATCGGGCCACCGGAGAGTCTCCTCCCACCTCACGCTGCCTCAGGCCCGACGGGCCACGTCATCCCATTGCAGGCCGTACCGCGCGAGATACTTCCGGAGACGGTCGGCGTCGTTCGCCGCCTTCTTTCGGGTGCGGGATGCCGCGAAGAGGGTTCGGCCCGCGTCGGAGAGCGAACGCGCCGCGCGGCACACGGCAACGACCTCGGTCAGCTGCACACGGTCGAAGCGGTCCAGCGCGGCGACCCGGTCACGGCCGAGCATCTCGTCCAGCACCGCCTCGCCTGCGTCCGGCTCGGGGTCGGTCCACGACGCTCGCAGGCGCGCGATCTCCTCCTCCACGAGCTCCAGCGAGATACGGCCGCCCGCAGCCATGGTCGCCATGCGCGCCACGGCCCCACCGAGGTCGCGGAAGTTTCCACTCCAGAGCGCCTCGACGGAGGTGGCGAAGCGGAGGAAGCGGCTCCGCGCCTCCCGGCCTGCGGTCACGCGCTGTCCCGTCCGTTCCGCGACGCGCGCCAACTCGTAGTCGAAGTTGGGCTCGATGTCCTCGGGTCGTTCGCGAAGTCCGGGGAGGCGGAACGTCCAGAGATCGATCCGTGCCAGGAGGTCGTCGCGGAAACGCCCGTCCCGCACCCGCTGGCGGAGATCGCGGTTGGTGCCCGCGATGAGCTGGAAGTCGGTCCGCACCTCCGTGTCCGATCCCATGGGACGGAACACCCCCTCCTCGATCGCGCGCAGCAGCATCGCCTGCTCGTCGAGCCCGAGCTCGCCGATCTCGTCGAGGAGGAGAAGGCCGTTGTTGGCGCGCCGCAGGAGCCCGTCCCGCGCCGCAACGGCGCCCGTGAAGGCCCCCTTCACGTGGCCGAAGAGCGTCGACATCGCCGCGTCTCCGCGCAGCACGGCGCAGTTCACCTCGATGAACTCGCCCGCCACCTGCCGGCGTGCCCGCTTGAGCTCGTAGATGCGGCGCGCGAGGCACGACTTGCCCGCGCCCGTGGGGCCCATCAGGAGGATGGCTTCCTTAGAGGCGATGGCGACCTGCTCGATGCGCTCGATCAGGCGGTTGAAGGTCGGGTTGGCCGTATCGATACCTCCCTTCAGGAACGAGATCCCTTCCCTTTCCTCGAGGCGAAAGCGGGACGCGATCCGGTCGTACCTGGAGAGGTCGAGGTCGATGACGCTGTAATGTCCCGCGACGCCGGGCTCGCGCTTGCGGGGTGGAGAGGTCTGCACGAGCTTCCCGGGAAGGTGGTGCGACTCGGCGAGCAGGAATAGGCAGATCTGCTGGACGTGCGTGCCGGTGGTGATGTGGATCAGGTAGTCCTCGCGCTCAGGGTCGAAGGCGTAGGCGCGAGCGAACTCGTGCAGCGCTCCGTAGACCTCCTCGAAGTCCCAGGGGTCGCGAAGGTCGATGGGGTGGAGACGGACCTCGGTCTCCGGCGACACGGTGCTCAGGTCGGAGGCGACGGCTCTCGCGAGCGTCGCATGCGCGGGAGGGTGGAGGAGCTCGAAGCGGTGGATGAGGAGGCTCTCCTGCTGGCAGAGGCCGACACTCGGGCGCCAGCGGTCCCAGCGCCCGGCACCCGCGCCCGCGTCCAGGACCGAACCCAGGAGCCCGAGTACGACCGTCGACTTCATTATCGTATTGGATCGTACTTTATAAGGATGACTAGGGACAAGCCGGGAAGGGGACAGGAGGATGGGGGCGCGAAATGGCACGCGCCCTGCTCTCCTGGTCCCCCGTGACGACAGAGCGAAACGATAGGGCATCGGCTGGAGGCAAGGCGGCGCCGCCCCGTGGGTTCCGGCGTCCCGCGCGTTGTTGTGCCCCAGCTGGCAGGCAGGTTCGACTCCTGCATCGGGATGGTAACCCGCAGACGGTGGACCCGCCCGCGCTCGGCCTCGCGATCTCCCTTCCGGGAGGGCGCGGGGCAACGCCCCCGAGACCAGTGAGACCGCATCGGCAGCGCGGCCTCCCGTCGAGGGAGCGTGAGCGCGGGCGGCGACGCCACCACCGAGGTGACACATGAAGATCACGGTCGAAGCGTACGAGAAGGGTCTCAAGTTTCGAAACGGGCGCCTCGTCGAGATCCTGGGGCCGGGGCGATACCGGGTGGCGACTATCTGGGCGAAGGAGCGCATCGCGAAGGTCGACCTGCGCGCGCGCATGCTCGTCCTCCACGGCCAGGAGATCATGACCGCCGACAAGGTCACGTTGCGCCTGACGGCGATGGCGAAGATGAAGGTGATCGATCCGGCGGCCGCGCTGCTGTCGGTGGACGACTACGCGGGACAGGTCTACGCCGATGTCCAGCTGGCGCTGCGCGCCGCCGTGGGCGGGTTGGAGCTCGAGGCGCTACTCGGGCAGAAGGGTCTCCTGGGCGAGACGGTGCGCGCCGCGGTCGCCGAGCGGGCACGGGGATACGGCGTGGACGTGCTCGACGTCGGCGTGCGCGACCTCATCCTTCCCGGCGAGATGAAGGCGATCCTCAATCAGGTCATGGAGGCACGCAAGAAGGCCGAGGCGGCGTTGATCCTGCGCCGGGAGGAGGTCGCGGCCACGCGCTCGCTGGCGAACACCGCCGAGATGCTGGCCCGGAACCCGACGCTGCTGCATCTCAAGGAGCTCGAGGCCCTGGAGCGCATTGCCGGGCAGGGGGGATCGATCGTGATCGCCCCCGAGAAGCTGGGAATCACGCTGGGAGAGCGGTCATGACGCCGCGGAGCTACGACGTGATCGAGACCCAGGGCGCGCCGATCAAGGCGTGGACGCGGGGAGTGTCGTTCGACGAGAACGCCGCGGCGCAACTCCGGAACGTGGCGCGTCTCCCCTTCATCCACAAGTGGGTCGCGGTCATGCCGGACGTCCATGCCGGGATCGGTGCCACCGTCGGAAGCGTGATTCCGACCGTGGGCGCGATCATCCCCGCCGCCGTGGGCGTCGACATCGGCTGCGGCATGATCGCCGTCCGGACGAGCCTCGTCGGCGCGGACCTGCCCGACGATCTCGCGCCGCTGCGGGAGGCGATCGAGCGCGCCGTACCGCACGGCCGGACGGACAACGGGGGCCGAAACGACCGGGGCGCCTGGCACGACATCCCGCCCCGGGTGGCGGAGGCCTGGACGGAGCTCCGACCGGGGTACGAGGCCATCGTGGCGCGCCACGCCAAGCTCGACCGCGGGAACCAGGTGAACCACCTGGGCACGCTCGGGACCGGCAATCACTTCGTCGAAGTGTGCCTCGATCAGGAGGAGCGTGTCTGGTTCATGCTCCACAGCGGCTCCCGGGGGGTCGGCAACCGGATCGGGACCTTCTTCATCGAGCTCGCGAAGCGGGACATGCGCCGCTGGTTCGTGAACCTCCCGGACGTCGACCTGGCGTACTTCCCCGAGGGCACGGAGCACTTCATCGACTACGTCCGCGCCGTCAGCTGGGCGCAGCGATTCGCCGCCACCAACCGCGAGATCATGATGCAGCACGTGGTCGACGCCGTGCGCGGCGTGCCGGCCCTGCCGCCGTTCGAGGCCCACCTCGAGGCGGTGAACTGTCATCACAACTACGTGGCGCAGGAGACTCAC